>JAILQM010000110.1 GCA_024698965.1 Eubacterium sp.
GAGAGTTTCTCTGTCAAATTTATGCGGAGTCTCAATACCCCAGCTTGTAAATACCTCATCTGCGTGATGATGGTGATGTCCGCAGCTGCAAACTCCGTTTTCATCATATTCGTGCTCATGCTCATGCTCGTGATCGTGGTCGTGACCGCATCCGCAATCATGGTCATGATGGTGCTCGTGATCGTGATGATGCTCATGCTCATGCTCGTGGTCGTGATGATGCTCATGCTCGTGCTCTTCTGTCGCATGTTTTGCTTCATGAAGAAGGTCTTCAAGCATGCTCTGCTTTGACTCATAAGCCTTAAGAATTGTAGTTGCATCAAGCTCATCCCAAGGAGTTGTAATAATTGCCGCTTTGGAATTTTTTTCCTGAATTGTCTTTACTGTAAGCTCAAGCTTTTCATCCGGCACAGACTGTGTACGGCTTAAGATAATAGTGTTTGCAAACTCTATCTGATTATTGAAAAATTCACCGAAGGCCTTCATCTGCTTTGTGGCCTTTACCGCATTTACAACAGTTACAAGAGCGTTAATCTCCATCGGCTTATCCTTTGCAACATTGGCAACGGATGTTGCAACATCCGAAAGCTTGCCGACTCCCGAAGGCTCTATAATAATTCTGTCAGGATTAAATCTTTCCACTACTTCCTTAAGATTCTTATCAAAATCACCTACAAGCGAGCAACAAATACATCCTGAATTAAGCTCTGAAATTTCTATTCCCGAATCCTTTAAAAATCCGCCGTCAATTCCGACTTCACCGAATTCGTTTTCTATAAGAACAATTTTTTCACCCTTAAAAGCTTCCTCTACCATCTTCTTAATAAAAGTGGTTTTTCCTGCTCCGAGGAATCCCGAAACAACATCTACTTTAATCATTTATATCAGCTTCCTTTCGTAAAATCATTTAGTTTCCAATTAGTTATAATAACCTAATCACCCTAAAATTGCAACACGCAGAAAAAAACCATGGTGTATTTAGGGGGAAACACCATGGTTTTTTCCATTCAATTAGGAAGATTTGAATTATGCTATTGTGTGTCATCTTGTACTAGCAATATCATAATAACACATTTTTCTGAATTGTCAACACATTATTTTAAATTATGGAAATTTACTGTCGTTTGTTTCCAAATAAACAACTATTTATTCTCATCTTCCATATTTATTATCTTATAATTATTCTTGCCGTTCTTCTTTACATCATAAAGAGCGATATCGGCATAATGCATGAAATACTTAAAATCCTCGCCTTCCTTAGGCACTCCGTAGCAGTAGCCCTGTGAAACCGTAATATGATCCGAAACATTTGAATACTTATGTTCAAAACAGTTGTCCTCGAAGTATTTCTTAATCTGTTCCGCAATTTCTTTAATATCGTCCGTATTATATCCGTCACAGATAATAATAAATTCATCTCCGCCGAATCTTGCACAGAACAAATCCCTTGCAATTCTCATGCTTTTGAGAATATCCGAGAGCTTTGTAATACATTCATCTCCGGCCTGATGACCATAGTTGTCATTGTATTCCTTAAAGCAGTCAATATCCAAAATTCCCACTGTAATACATCTTTTACTGTCTATGCAGTATTCAAATGTATTTTTCGAATATCTTCTGAGGCCAAGCCTGTTTGCAAGACCTGTAAGTTCATCGGTTTGAGCCGCAATTCGCAAGGTTTCGTTTTCATCGAGAGATGTAACAAGTGAATTTATTCTCTCAACAAGCATTCCCATCTCATCATAGGAGCGTACAACAAGAGGTTCTTTCGGAAGTTCTCCGTCTTCTATTAATTTAAGTCTGTTTGCAATAATCTTTAATGAATTTGTCCATCTCGTAATTATCCAGACAACAACGCCGCAAATAATAAGAATAATTATCGCCACGCCACCGATCATTGCTTCTATAACAGTCTCCACGAGATTTTTGAGGGCCGAAATACTTCTTCCGACCACAATTGCGCCCACTACCTCGCCGTTTTCATCTATAAGCGTTCTGTAAACGCAGTAAATATGCCCGCCGGCAACATTTGCCTCTCCTTGATATACACCTTCTTTATCAAGAATATCGGCAACAAGTACATCTATATATGTACCTACTATAACATTTCCGTTTGGGTCGAGAGTAGAGCCGGCAACTCTCTTAAAATGACCTTCCGTATAGCCATCCTGAGTCTCGGTACTCTCAACATACCCCAGTTCATCATCACTGCACTTTATAAATACATATGCAAAAGTTCCTGTTTTTTCCTCGAATTCTTCAAAAGGCTCAAGATTTGCGTTTTTAATTGTACCATCGCCGATAAGGACATCGCCTCTGTAAATACAGCCATCTTTAATTTTCCAGTCTCCCTCCCCGATGCTGCTTTCAAGATATACAATGTCGGCATTTAATCTTTCAGCTATAAGGTACTCTTCCATATCGCTTATGCCCTTATACATAAACCCGTATATGAGAAAAATCAGAACAGCCGCAAAGCTTAAAAAAAGTAAAATGATTTTAAACTGTATACTGTCTCTAAACCTTATTTTCATACATATAATATATCCATTTTTGACGCATAAAGCAACATGATATTGACACCTTTTCTGACGATTGTTAAAATATTCAAACACACCAAATACAATTTTAAGTATAATATTTATCAAAAAGCAAAACGGAGTAAAAAAATGAAAAACAAACAGCAGCATTATAAAAATCAGGCAGAAACAATAATTAAGAATTTAGAGAAACGCCACATGGCCGGATCCTACTTTCCGAGTGCAAAAGAAGCCGGTGATTTCCTTATGAGCGAAATTAAAGAAGGCTCCTCTGTCGGCGTCGGAGGCACACAGACTCTTGAGGAAATGGGAATAAAAGAGGCCCTCCCAAAAAGAGAGGACCTTACACTTTATTTAAGAAAACCAAATCAGACCTATGCCGATATGGAAGAGCTTTATATCAAGTCTTTCAGCGCCGATTACTATCTCATGAGCACAAACGCCATCACCTTAAACGGTGAACTCTTTAATATAGACGGCCTCGGAAACCGCACCGCTGCCCTTATCTACGGACCTAAAAAAGTCTTTGTAGTTTGCGGCATCAACAAAGTCTGTCCGGATCTTGACTCAGCAATTTCAAGAGCCCGCAACACCGCAGCTCCGGAAAACTGCATAAGGCTCGAAAAGAACACCCCATGCTCCAAGACCGGAAAATGCATTGACTGCATGTCGGAAGATACCATCTGCAGCCAGTTTGTATATACAAGACATTCAGCCATTCCGGGCAGAATCCATGTGATTCTCATCGGCGAAAGTCTCGGCTATTAATCGTTTAGAATGTTTTCCTCGGGCGAAGATGTATCATCCTTGCTTTCTTCCTGAAGATTTTCTTCTGTTTCTTCAGCAAAAGCATCATATTCGGCATATTCGCCCGGAGCACTTTCTTCGGAATTTTCTTCTATAAGTTCCGGCTCCGAAACATCATCAAGTGAAATCTTAGATGCCATATCCGCCACTTCAAAACGGCGTTCTTCCTTTTTCCTGTCATGTCTTATACCGAAAGCCACAATAGGTACGGAGATAATGCTAAACGCTCCGGTAAATACGAGCATCCAGTATGCAAGTCCGTCGGCAAGCGAAAGAATAAGCTGAAAATCCGTAAGTATAATTATCGAGCATATAACAGTCGCAAGCGAAAGAACAAGTTCAAGCGGCCAAAGCACATTGTGAGTATATTTCATGCTTATTACATTCTGAAGCATAATGATTCCGAGAACGAGTACCGCAAGCCCGACATATCCATCTATGTTTTGTGATATAGCCTGCGCTCTTACAAGCCCGCAGCAGCCCAAAATTACTGCTATAGCGCCCGACGTAAATGAATAATCGTGGTATTTCTTATAGGCGCTCGTCTGGTAATATCTTACCAAAATCACAATACCCCAGATAATAATTCCGGCAAGATAGATATATACAATCGCAATCTCATTTATCTGCGGAACGTACAAAAGTACAACCCCTGTAAATATGCATAAAAGCGAAGCTACAAGAAGCACTATCGTACTTGTTGCACTCTCCTTTTTTGCAACCTCCAAAACCACAGGTTCTTCCTTACTCTTTTTAGCCATAACCTTTCACCCCTTTTATTAAATTACATTTTATCAGGTGCCTCAAAGCCGAGAAGATCAATACATTTTTCAAGAATTCTCTTGGTAAGATCAAGCATTTTTATATAGCTTGCCTGTTTGTCTTCGTCCTCTTCTCCCATTACGTTTATCTCATGATAAAAACGGTTGAAGGCATTCGAAACATCATATATATATGCACAGATTTTATGAGGTGCGGAGTCTTCGTATGCTCCTTTTACCACGCTTTCAAACTTAACAAGTTCGAGCATGAGTCCCTTTTCAACCTCACTAAAGTCTGCCAATACGCTTTTTCCCGACGCTGATTTGCCGGCGGATAAATACTTTTCAAGAATCGACTTTATTCTTACTATTGTATAGAGAATGTACGGTCCGGTATTACCCTCAAACGAAGTAAATCTGTCTATATCAAACACATAGTTTTTGGATGCCTGGTTCGAAAGATCTCCGTATTTAAGGGCCGAAAGAGCTACAATCTCAGCAGTCTCTTTTGCCTTTTTCTCATCAACCTCATCACTCTTTGAATTGGCATTATCCATAATCTTTTTAAGCATCTCTTCGTTAATATCTTTGATGAGATGTTCAAGACGCATAACACCGCCTTCTCTTGTCTTAAACGGCTTTCCGTCCTTGCCGTTCATAGTACCGAAGCCCAAAAATTCAAGCTCTGTTTCAGGCTTTACTATGCCTGCTTTTCTCGCTGTTCTAAAGACCTGGAGAAAATGCATGTCCTGGCGCTTATCAACCACATAAAGCACCTTGTCCGGATTAAAGTCCTTCATTCTCTGAACAAGAGTCGCAAGGTCTGTTGTCGCATATAAAGACGCTCCGTCCGACTTTCTTACGATACAAGGAGGAATCTCTTTGGAATCGCTCTCCTCAGCCACATCTACAACAAGAGCTCCCTCGCTCTCATAAGCAATGCCGTCTTTTTCCATCTTTTCAATCATATCCGGCACATAAGGCTGAGCATCGGACTCTCCGAGCCATAAATCAAATTCTACATTAAGATTCTTGTAATTCTTTTTAAGATCGGTTACCGATACGTTGAGAATGTGTGATAAAAGCGCCTGATATCCTCTTCTACCGCCCTGGAGCTCAGCCGTAGCCTCGAGTGCGGCATTCTTATATGCCTCATCCTCTTTGGATTTGCCCGATGCAGTCGGATAGATTTCCTCAAGCTCAGATACGGTAAACGGAGCCTCAGCAGGATATTCTCCTTCATATGAATCGTCAAAATACACAAGATTAGGTTTTCTTTCCTTAAGCTCTGTAATAATAAGACCCATCTGAAGGCCCCAGTCGCCGAGATGCACATCTCCCGTAACCTTATGTCCTACGTATCTTCCTGTCCTTTTTATGGACTCACCGATAATGGCAGAACGAAGATGGCCTACATGAAGAGGCTTTGCGACATTCGGTCCGCCGTAGTCAATAATGATGTTTTTAGGGCTTTTTGTCTTTTCAAAGCCCATATTTTCATCATCTTCCATTTTATTTATATAGCCGGCCAAAAACGCCTTGCTAAGTGTCATATTAAGGAATCCCGGAGCAGCGGCTTCAACGCTTTCAAGCATTTCACAGCCTTTAAGCTTTTCAGCAATATCTTCCGCTATCATAATAGGAGCTTTATGAGCCTGTTTTGCCAGTGGCATTGCTCCGTTGCACTGGTAATCGCATAAATCAGGTCTGTTTGAAAGACTTACCTTTGCATATGATTTATCGTAACCTGCGGCTTCAAAAGCCTTTCCCGTTTCTTCGGAAAGCATATCAACAATTTTCTGCATTTATAAATATTCCTCTTTCTCTAATTTCTCTATAGAATTATAATACAAAAAAGCGCAAATTAGAAGAGCCACCTGACTTTAAAATCAGGTGGCTCTTTTATGTATAAACTTAGGAAAAGAAATTTTCTGCAAGATGAATGGTTCCCAAGGCTCCGCTTCCGTAGCCCGCTTCATCTTCTTTTGTCATGTCAATTTGTTTTTCACCCGTAAATGTCTTAATAACAAAAGCAGAATCCGTTGTGTAACCGTTGTCTTTTAAATATTTTGCGAAAATGAGAATGCCGTTTTTGCTTTCTTCGAGATCTCCGTCGTGATTGTAAATCTTTACAGTAAACTTTCCGTCTTCAACAACCGGTCCGTAAAGCACTTCATCCGCACATACTCCGAAGTTTCTGCGGCATATGTTTTCAATCTGGCGTCCTGTCAGCTTAAGTGTATTTTTATTAGGATCCAATACCAGATAATCATTTCCCAAACCATGATATTTACTCATTGCAATTGTATCCATATATTTACCTCCTAAAAAACATTTACCGTTTTCTTCCTTCTGATGCTATTATGCCACATACTTTTCGCATATAAAAGTGCAATTATTGCTTGATAGTATGCAAATAGTGCTGTAAAATAATCTAAAAAGGAGGTTTTAATATGGCTGAGCAAAAAAGAGGCTATCTTTTAGAGAATTTCAGGTATTTTCATATCAAAGATAAGACCGATAAAAGCTTTGACTATCATTTTCACGATTTTAACAAGGTAATACTTTTCCTTTCGGGAGATGTTACCTACTATGTCGAAGGTCATCCTTACGCTTTAGAGCCCGGCGATATTCTAATGGTACGACACCACTCTTTGCATAAGCCGGTTATATCCCCTAAAAAGACCTACGAAAGAATTGTCATCTGGACTCGTCCGGGATTTTTGGAGCACCCTTTAGACTACCCCGAAAACCTCGGAAGCTGCTACGGCATCGCTAATAACGAGGAAAAATGCCTGCTACGCCCAAACGAAAAAATCCTCTCAGTTCTAAAAAAAGACCTCTCCCTTTTGGAAGAGTCCTTAAATACGGAAGGCTATGCCGACGGCATCTTAACTGCCACGTATTTTCTGCAGTTTTTTGTACATTTAAACAGAGCTTATTTAGACTTTGACTCATCCTGTCGTGAGGATGATTTCAGCGAAGATGAGCTGATAGACAATGTTTTAAAATACATTAAAACTCATCTTTGCGAAGATATTTCAAACGATAAAATTGCCGATGAATTCTTTTTAAACAAATACTATCTCATGCACCGTTTTAAAGAAGTCACCGGCTATACAATTCATTCATATATCACCAACAAAAGGCTCGCCCTTGCCTCTGAGGCAATAAAAAAAGGGATGCCCGCCATGAAGGCCGCTGAAATAAACGGCTTTACTGATTATTCGACCTTCCTTAGAGCTTTTCGCAAAGCCTACGGAAGTTCTCCGAAATCCCTCATAAAAAGCGGAGCAATCCCCGGAAAACAGATCTCGATTTAAAAATCCACGCCCGATCTGTTATTTTGTTTTAAAAGTTCAGCTACAAGATCTGCCGTCTCATCATCCACAGGTCCTGTTCCGTAATCCCCGGAGAAAGACTTTGTTGTAGCATTATAAGAAGAAATATTGTGGTTTTCTCCGGACTGAGGCTCGGCTTTAGCCCCACCGCCTTCAGCCATCATTTTGGCCTCTTCTATTTCGGCAACCTTTGCGGCTTCGTCTGCTGCGGCTTCCGCCTGAAGGCGCGCAAATATCTCATTGGCAAGGTCAAGGTCACTCTGACTCATACCCGAAGTATCTATTTCAGGCTCAGGTTCGGCTGCCGGCCGGGGCTCTTCAAATACCTCTTCAACCACCGGCTCTTCAATAACAGGCTCAGGTTCGGCTACAGGCTCAGGTTCAGGTGTCTCATCCTGAACTCCTCCGGGAATAAAAAACCTTTTAAAAGGCACGATAATAACTCTCCACCTTTTAACTATATTAGACTTAAGGCGTTGCCAAAATGTATTTGTTTCTATTTTGTCGTATCTTCTGCCGTTATAACTATACATATCTTTCCTCAAAAAGAGGTTGCCAATTAAATCAGCAACCCCTAAACTCCGTATTAAAATAATATTATTTTCTGTTCAAAAATGAAGGAACCTTGATGTCCTTTTCCGGAACATTGCTTTCAAGCTTATCAGGCTTTTTAATCTGGTTAAACGATGCTGCCGTTACAGGTGTCTGTGTTGTTTTAACAGAAGCTGTAGCAGGAGCGGTTGTTGCACCTAAGCCCATTGAACCGAGACCTCCAACTTTAGGAGCGGCTGCCTGAGTAGGATAAGCAAGTGACGGACGTGCTGTCTGAGTAAAAGCTCCGAGCGCCTGACTCTTCTGATTCTCAAGACCTGTTGCAATTACAACGATTGTAGCCTCGTCAACTCTGTTCTCATCGTAAAGAGAACCGAAGATAACGTTTGTATCCTCTCCTGTAAGATCCTGTACATAGCTTACCGCATCATTTGCATCGAGAAGAGAAATGTCTCCGGAAATATTAACGATGACATGTGATGCACCGTTAATTGTAGTCTCAAGAAGCGGACTTGATACCGCAAGCTTAACAGCTTCGATTGCCTTGTCATCACCCTTGGCACTACCGATACCGACATGAGCCATTCCCTTGTCAGCCATAACAGTCTTGATATCTGCGAAATCAAGATTGATAAGTGAAGGTACATTTATAAGATCGGTGATACCCTGAACTGCCTGCTGAAGAACTTCGTCGGCCTTCTTTAATGCATCAGGCATTGTTGTTCTTCTGTCTACAATCTCAAGAAGCTTGTCATTAGGAATGACAATAAGAGTATCAACATTGTCTTTAAGTTTTTCAATTCCGCCGAGAGCATTGACCATTCTGGCCTTTGCTTCGAATTTAAAAGGTTTGGTAACAACACCGACTGTAAGAATTCCCATATCCTTGGCAATCTTTGCAACTACAGGTGCAGCTCCGGTTCCGGTTCCGCCTCCCATACCGCAAGTTACAAATACCATATCGGCGCCTCTTATTGCTGCAGATAATTCTTCAAAACTCTCCTCCGCTGCTTTTTCTCCGATTTCAGGCTGTGCGCCTGCGCCAAGACCTTTTGTAAGTTTCTCTCCTATTTGAATAAGTGTAGGAGCCTTGCAAAGTGTAAGCGCCTGTTTATCAGTATTAACGCCTATGAATTCAACCCCCGCAATCTCCTCCATTATCATTCTGTTTACCGCATTATTTCCGGCTCCGCCGACACCCACAACTATTATGCGAGCACCTGCATCAGCGTCAGTGTTTTTAATTTCTAACACGACTACTCCTCCTCACTACACAAGATTTAGCATATCTTCCAAAATATCTATCCCAAAAATTCAATATATTGTGTTTTCTTTTATACCTATTTACTATAATATAATCTTTTTAGCTATATTGCAAGGGAAAAATGTCAAGAATCGCCTTGAAATACAATATCATCCGAGCTTTTTTCCCATTCCGAAAGGTCGATTGTACCCGACTCATCTTCGAGACTTTTTATGATCTCCGAAATCCTTAATATTTTAGCTTCCGTATGCGAATTTTTGCCGAGTTTAATCTCTATTTGATTGATAAGAATTGTTATCGAGCTGTTTTTTACAGTAATAGTTTCTGCGCAAAGCTCATATTTTTCAAGTAGCTTTGTAAGGTCCAAAAGGTAGGTAAGCACATCCTCATCTTCCGTCTGAAGTGTCACCCCCTCTACGAGGTTTTCGCTCTCAAGTCCTATTACCTGAGTTGTGCCTTCAATGAGCGTATCCGAGGCCTCCACAACCATTCCGTCACTGTCAAAATAATAATAAAGCCCGTCATCGTTTAGAATATAGCCTATAAGAGCCTTTTCATACACAACTATGCTGACATGTCTCGGCGAAACGAGTTTAACCTCCATATCCTCAATAAAAGGCATATCCTTCTGGGTAAAAATATTGTACTTAGCCAGAAGGTAAAGGCTGTAATGACATTTCGGATCCGAAAAAATCATCTCTTCTATCGCTGAATCTTCATAGATTACATTATCTTCTATATCAACTTTTTCAACCACAAATACCGCAAAAAACAGTATTGCGCATACAACCGCCAAGGCAATAAGCACAAGCAGTATTTTTAAGACGGTTAAAAGTATTCTTTTTTTTCTGCGTTCTTCCTTTATCTTCATTCGACTTCTCCGAGATTTTCAAATCTGATTCCCCTTGAAATACTCAGGGCAATCCCCATCTCCGCAAGAAGTACCGACAGAGATGTTCCTCCGTAGCTGATAAACGGAAGCGTTATACCGGTATTCGGAATTGTATTTGTTACAACCGCAATATTAAGTATAACCTGAAGGGCTATATGAGTCATTATTCCCACAACAACCATTGAACCGAATAAATCATAGGTGTTGTTTGCTATTACCATCAGCCTCCAAATAAGCATCAGAAACAGAAGTATTACGGCAACAGCCCCGACTATTCCGAGTTCCTCGCAAATGATTGAAAAAATCATGTCGTTTTCAGGTTCGGGTACGGAACCGAATTTCTGAAGACTCTCTCCGAGTCCTTTTCCGAAAAATCCTCCCGAGCCTATAGCATAAAGTCCCTGGAGAGTCTGATAACCCTTGTCATAATCCTCTGGGTTAAGCCAGATCTTTATTCTCTCCACTCTATACGGTGCCACAATCAAAAAGACTGCCATAAAAGAGACCAGGGCAAGTATAATTCCGACGAAATATTTATACTTAGGACTTGCCACAAACACCATTACAAACTCGATTCCGGCTATAATTATGGCCGTACTTAGGTTTGCCATGGCAACCGCGCCTATAATCGGAAGGTTTATAACAAAAACAGTAATTACCGCCTTAAAATCCGCCATCTTTTTGGGCGCGCGGCTTACTATATATGCCACAAAAAGTATTACGCCTATTTTCGCAAGCTCGGATGGCTGAATACTTATTCCTCCCACCGAAATCCATCTCTGTGATCCGCTGTAATTAGAACCGAGTCCCGTCTGAACCAAAACATTTAAGATAAGCGCAAACACATATATAGCCGGTGCAAACACATAGAAAATATGGTAATCGAGCCTCGATATAACCAAAAGCGCCGTCATTCCGAGACAGGCGGCTATAAGCTGTTTTTTCACATAATAAGCCGGATCGTCAAACGAAATAGATGCGTTGTAATAGCTGACAGAATAAAGCATTACCATTCCGAAAGCCACAAGGAAAATAATGATAAAAAGCAGTCCGTAATCAAAGAAGCGGATTTTCTTTCTGCTTCCTCTGCCGATATTTTCGGTTTTTACTGCTTCTGCTACTGTTTCCATGAGCTACTCCTCAAGCTTTTTAACATATTCTTTAAAAATGTCGCCTCTCTGCTCGTAGTTATCAAACATTCCCCAGCTTGCGCATGCCGGCGAAAGCAAAACGTTTTCCCCTGCCTCTGCATTCGCATAGCAAATATCTATTGCCTCTTCCAAAGTCTCGGCAAAGATTATATCGTTAAAGCCGTGTTTTTTCGCACAATCCGCTATCTTTTCAGCGGTCTGTCCCAAAAGTACAAGCTTTTTAACCTTATCGCCAAAAGCGTCAATCCATTCGTCATATTCGGAGCCCTTGTCATAACCTCCTCCGATAAGGCATGTCGGTCCGTTCATGGCTTTTATTCCCTGAATTGCCGCATCCGGATTTGTTCCCTTTGAATCATTGTAAAACTTAACACCGCGTTTTGTCGCAGTATACTCTATTCTGTGTTCAACGGCCTTAAAGTTTTTAACGGTATCTATGATATCCGCCAAAGGAACCTCCATCGCCATGCCCATTGCAATTGCTGCCATGACATTTTCAGCATTACAAGTGCCGACAAGGTTCATTTCATTTACATTCATGAGCTTTCTTTCAGCGCCGTTTTCTTTGATGAAAATATCATCGCCCCTTAAAAATATTCCTTCTTCAAGCTCGTTTTGAGAAGAAAACATAACGGCTTTTGCCGGGCATCTTTTTGCAAAATCAGCCGTATATTCATTATCCGCATTAAGTACGCAGATGTTTTTATTTGTAGCTTTATTTGTTACTCTTTCCTTACATTCCGCATAGCATTCCATTGTATAATGCCTGTTTAAATGATCCGGAGTAATGTTTAATATTGCCGAAACATCAGCATGAAAATCCTTTACAGTCTCAAGCTGAAAGCTCGAAATTTCCGCAACAAACACGGTATCGTCCGTAGCACTGTCAGCCTCGTCCGTATAAGGGTTTCCTATATTTCCGACAACTCTTACATCGGAATATTTTCTTCTCATAATATCCCCAACAAGAGTTGTTGTTGTAGTCTTTCCGTTTGTTCCGGTTATGGCAACGATTTTTCCTTTGCCGTATATATATCCGAGCTCTATCTCGCCTATGATATTTGCTCCGGTTTCTCTTAAATATTCTACCGTAGGATTATCTATGGCAACGCCCGGGCTAAGCACAACATTATCATACTTAATTTTGCTATCGGTAATATCGCCGACAATAACCTTCGCATCTGCAAGCTCTTTTCTGCCTGCTCTGACTTTATCTATGTCCGTATCCGGGTCGGAATTATAAAGCAAAACATCTGCTCCTTGTCTTTTTAAAAGAGCCGCAGATGAAAGTCCGCTTTTTCCGGTTCCGAAAACAAGAGTCTTTCCGCTTAACATATATCCTCCTTAAAAACTCATCTCAAGAGTTAAATTCCAAGTAATGCTATAAGGCACATAATTGCCGTAAAGATTGAAAAAATTGCCACAACTTTGGTCTCCGACCAGCCGCCGAGCTCAAAATGATGATGAATCGGGGCCATACGGAATATTCTCTTTCCGCCTGTCTTTTTAAAATAAGTAACCTGAATCATAACGGAAAGGACTTCCACAAGATATATAAGTCCGATAATAATTATAAAAATCGGCATCTGCATCATATAAGCGGCACCTGCCACATAGCCGCCCAAAGCAAGCGAACCCGTATCTCCCATAAACACCTTTGCCGGGTAGCAGTTATAAACCAAAAATCCCATAAGAGCACCGATAACGGCCGCATCTACAGGCCAGGTTCCGCTACCTTTTATAACACCGGCAATAAGGAAAAATCCGGCTACCACGAGAGTAACGGTTGACGCAAGTCCGTCAACTCCGTCTGTAAAGTTTACTCCGTTTACTGTACCTATTACCGCAAAAAACAAAAGCGGATAAGCCAAAATTCCGATATCAAGGACATATCCTCCGCTAAAAGGAATCAAAAGTCCGAGGTTTCCTGCCGAATGCATAAAATATGCAAATACCGCGGTTACAATAATCTGCAAAAGCATTTTCTGTTTGGCCAAAAGACCGTCGCTTTTCTTTTTTACTACCTTTAAAAAATCATCTATAAATCCGATAACGCCGAATCCCACAATCAAAAATACCACAGGATAAGCATCCGGACATACGTTTAAGAAAACAAGGCTCGTAATAACGATGGCTGCTATAATCATAACTCCGCCCATTGTCGGTGTACCTGTTTTTTTTTGGTGACTTTCGAGTTCTTCTCTTTCTGTATTTCCAACCTTTAATTTAATAAGAAACGGGATCATAAAAGGTCCCATGGCCAAAACGATTACAAACGATAAAATTATTGCAAATATAATTAAATTCTGCATTTTTTTCTCCCACTAATCTCATAATTTACTAACTTATACATTTTACTCCGTTTCAGTCATATTCTCAAGGCTTATTCTTCCTCTTCTTCCTCGGAATCATCCTCATTTGTATCTTCTAAAATCTCAGTATCTTCAACATCTTCCGAGATGAGAGAATCCGAGCTTAAATACTCATTTATATCCTCTATTGTAGAAAGTGTACTATCCTCGTTATCAGGGAAAATATTCATATAAGGCAGAACCTGAGCAAATATCTCTTTGGCAAGAGAAATTGCAAATCCCGACTGTGCCTGATTTTCATCGTTAGGCTCGTCGATTACCACATATACCACAACTTCGGGATCGTCAACCGGCGCAAATCCAATAAAAGATACAAGGTATTTTTCCTTATCTCTCGGGAGCTTTTCGGCAGTACCCGTCTTTCCTCCCATCGAATATCCCTCTATCTGAAGAGCAGTCGCCGTACCTTCCGTAACGGTCATCCCAAGATACTCTCTCATAAGCTCTGAGGTTTCCTCGGAAACCGTCTTTTTAAGAAGAACGGGATCTATTGTCTCAACAGTATTTCCCGAAGAATCCTGAATCTCTTTTACAACATGAGGTTTGTAATAATATCCTCCGTTAATAAGGGATGAGAATCCCGACGCAAGCTGCACCATTGTCACATTAAAGTTCTGTCCGAAAGCATTTGTGGCAAGGGTGGAATCGCCCATATCGCTTACATCATAGATGAGGCTGTCTGTCCTTGCCTCAGCCGGCAAATCTATTCCTGTTTTAAGTCCGAAATTAAACAGTCCCTGGTACTTCGAGAAAATATTTTTTCCCATATCCATCGCAATCTGCATTATCGCATCATTGCATGACTGGGCAACAACTCCGCCAAGCGTCAAAGTGCCGTGTCCGTTCGTATGAGAACATTTTATCTCGTATCCGCCGATATATTCATGTCCGTCACAGTAATATGTCTCGCTTCCGTCGCATACTCCGGTCTCTAAGGCCGTCGCAACGGTGAAAGGCTTAATGGTAGAGCCCGGCTCATAGGTGGATGATACGCAGTAATTAGACCATAAATCATAGAGAAGATCGTAAATCTCATCATCCGTCATCTCCTCAAGCTCTTCGTCGGTATAATAATCACTTAAATCTCTCGGATTATTTAAATCAAAGGTCGGATAGTTAGCCATGGCAAGTATTTCGCCCGTATCCGGATCCATAACTATTACCGCGGTATTGGCAGAGCCTTCTCCGTCCGTATATGAATTCGCATGCTCATTGTTGAAGCTTACAATCGCCTTTTCAACAATGGACTGAATCCCCGAATCTATGGTAGATACAACGGTATTTCCGTCTTCTGCCGAGATAACCGTTGTCTCAAGATTGCTGTCCGAATTAAGATATCCGTATTCTCTTCCGTTAACTCCGGTAAGCTCGCTGTTATAATACGACTCAATACCGATTGTACCCGTGCCTTCATTATTTACAAATCCGATAAGGCTCGCTGCAAGGCTGCCATAAGGATATGTTCTCTCATACTCCTCTTCAAACCACACGCCCTTAATCTGTTCGTCAGCATCTCCCGATGCGCTAAGGTCGTCCTTAAGAGTCTTAAAATCCGATATCTCATCAAAGGTGAGTTTCTTTAAAAGTACCTTATACTGGTTTGTGGGATTATCCTCCACAAAGGTTCTAAGCTCGTCTTCGTCAAGGTCAAAATACTTAACAAGGGCGTCAATAGTATCATCTATGCAGTCCTCATTTGCATTAAGCACTTTTGAATCCAAAATAAGGTTATATACCTTCGTACTTGTAGCAAGAACAGTCCCGTTTCTGTCGGTAATGTTTCCTCTCTTATACGGAATCGTCGTAGAATCATAGTCCTGCTGCGAAAGAACTGTCTTGGCGTACTTTTCTCCGCTTATCGCGTTTATATAACTCACTCTTAAAATTAAGACAATTAAAGCAAGCAAGATAATCGCAAAAACGATTACCAGCTTGCGTTTCATTGATTTATTGAATTTCTTTATCTTCAGCTTATTCAAGATATTTCTCCCGGTTATTTATTCAGCGTTATTTATCGGATGGCAGCGAAGAATACTGTGTCATGCTGTCGGATTCATCCACGCTGTAATATACAATCTGTGAAGCTTTAGGATATACCATTCCAAGGTCGTTCATAGCCTTGTACTTGACAGTATCAAGGTCAAGTGATGTCTCAATGGCATTAAGCGCTTCATCATTTGCAGATTTTACGGATATTATATCATTTTCTATAGCTGCAATGCTATCAATATGTGAAGAAATGTCTGACTGAAGGTTAATATATACTCCGCAAACAACACAAAGCATTACCACACATACGCTTAAGAAAGCAACGTATGCCGGGTTCATATAAAGAGCTCTCTCCTGATTTCTCTGAGCTGCTCTTAATTTTCTTTCTCTGTTTTGTCTCTCTCTTGCAATTCTTTCTTTTGCAAGCCTCTGTCTTCTGATTTCCGGATACTCTTTAGCCGGAGCAGTTTTTCTTACGGTATTTCCTTCAATAAAA
This sequence comes from Eubacterium sp., assembly GCA_024698965.1. Classification (GTDB taxonomy): domain Bacteria; phylum Bacillota; class Clostridia; order Lachnospirales; family Lachnospiraceae; genus RUG14243. The sequence continues at coordinate 16,166 of JAILQM010000110.1, forward strand.
TATCTCTTTTTTTCCATATCTTACCTTCCTTGGATTATATATGTATAAAAGTTCTAAGTTTTGCACTTTTTGATCTCGAATTGTTTTCGCATTCTTCTTCTGACGGAAGAATAGGCTTTCTGAGTGCCTTTCCTTTTGACTTTTTCCCGCATACACACACCGGAAAACTCGGTGGGCATGTACATGGATTTTCATTCGTTTTAAAATGCGTTTTTACTATTCTGTCTTCTAAAGAATGAAAAGTAATAACGGCCAAAACCCCTCCGGGGTTAAGCAGGTCAATCATCTTATCGAGCGTCTTATCGAGCTGTTCAAGCTCTCTGTTAAGCTCAATTCTTATTGCCTGAAATGTTCGTTTTGCAGGATGTCCTCCGGTCTTTTGTACCTTCATCGGAATCGATGCTCTTACAATATCCGAAAGCTGCTTTGTTGTTTCAATCGGGGCCTTCGCCCTTTCAAGCGCAATATGCTTTGCAATGTTTTTGGCGAATCTGTCTTCTCCGTAGTCTCTGATTATTCTAAACAGCTCCTGCTCGCTGTAATCATTAACAATATCTCTTGCCGTAAGTGTCTCTCTTTGGTCCATTCTCATATCAAGAGGAGCATCCTCCATATAAGAAAAACCTCTTTCGGCTTCATCGAGCTGATGAGAGGAAACGCCCAAGTCAAGTACAATTCCGTCTGCCTTCTCAATTCCGAGCTCTTCAAAAACCTTATCTATATTTTCATAAGTATTTTTTACGATAGTAACTCTGTCCTTAAAAGGTTCGAGTCTTTTTGTTGCGGCTTCTATAGCATCATCGTCTCTGTCAATTCCGATGAGCCTTCCACCTTCTGTAAGCTTCTCTGCGATTCGGTAAGAATGTCCTCCACCGCCGAGAGTGCCATCTGCGTATATGCCGTCAGGTCTTATGTTAAGAGCGTCTATCGTCTCATTAAGCAATACCGATATATGGTTGAAACTATCCATCTCATACTCCTTATATTCCCAACGGAATATTACAAAACAAATCCGAATTCGGACATCTGCTCTGCAATATCGTCCATATCTTCGTAAACGCTGGCCTCAGTCCATTTCTCTTTATCCCAAACCTCTATTCTTTCAAGTACACCTGCGAGTACAACATCTTTTTCAAGACCTGCAAACTCCCTCAAAGTGCCGGGGATAAGAGCCCTTCCCTGTTTATCGATTTCTACGCTGGCTGCTCCGGCAAGGAAAAATCTTGAAAACTTACGAGCTTCTTTGTTCACCGTAAGCGGAAGACTTTTTAATTTTTCCTCGAATTCTGCCCATGCTTTATTTGGATACACGAAAAGACAGCCATCCATCCCCTTTGTAACAACAAACTCTTCTCCGAGCTGTTCGCGGAATTTGGCCGGTATGATTATTCTGCCCTTGGCATCAATTGTGTGATTGTATTCACCCATGAACATAGATAATCACCACTTCTCTCCATTTGGCACCACTTTCTTGCCACTTACAACCACATTCTAACCCAATTTTCCCCAAAATGCAACCCCTATTTAGCCTTCCCCTTGAGCGCAGCCTCTCATCCTGAGCGCAGCGAAGGATCTCCCAACAACAAAAAAAGGCGGCGCCTACAACCGGCACCGCCAAAAAAAATACAATATTCAGTTACTTACGCGACAACGCCTCGACTCTTCGCCCAGCGCCCGCTAAGGAAATATCCGCCGCCCCAGATGACCGAAATATATCCGGCGAGGCAGTGACCAAGATAAAAGCCGATAGCTCCCATTCCGAGGGCATATCCGAAAAGAAGTGAAAGAACGATTCGTCCCACAACTCCGTCGGCAATAGCGATAAGCATGTTGAGCATTGTGTTTCCGACTCCGTTGATAAGTCCGAGCATAGGACTCATAAGAGCAAACGACACAACCATTATGCAGCATATTTTAAGATATGCGGGAGCCTGCGCTATAACTTCGGGATCGTCTGAGAAGATTCCGAAAATCTGCTCAGGGAAAAGCAAATACAAACTGCAGATTACTACAGCAAATATCATGCAAAATGCCACCGAATCATAAACGCTTCGTTTTACTCTGTCAGGCTTGCCGGCTGCGATATTTTGTCCGACGAAAGATGCCGTGGCATCGTTCATAGCCTGTGAGACTATAGTCATGAGCTGAATCATCTTGTTTGATACTCCGGTTACGGCTACGGCAAGTACGCCGAATCCGTTGATCTGCGAGTTTACGAAGAGCATCGAAAAGTTTATCGCAAGCTGCTTTGCCGCAACAGGTACTCCGATATTTAAAAGTATCTTCATTATTCCTGCGTCAGGTTTTATGCTGCTTAACTTAAAGTCAAATCCGAAAATGTCCCTCTTAATATAAAGATATATCAAAGCAAAAAGACAGGCCGATGACTGACCGATGAGAGTTGCCCAGGCCGCTCCCACTACTCCCCACTGCATCACGCAGATGAAAACATAGTCGAGCACCACATTTACAATAGTGGCAACCGCCACAAATATCATAGGTCTTTTCGAATCTCCCATTCCTCTTAAAATTCCCGAAAGTCCGTTATAAAGAGCCACGAGAATATTTATTGACGATAAGATGACAAGATAAATGTAAGTGGAATCCATTATCTCATCGGGAGTATTCATTATCCTTAAAACAGGTTTTCCGAGAGGAATAATGAGCATAAGAAATGCTCCGACAACAATGCTTAAAAACATAACGTTTCCTATTACGCGGTTAAGCTCATCTCTTCTGCCGGCTCCGACTACCTGAGCCACATAGATCTGTCCGCAGACCGCAACTCCCAAAAAGAGAGAAAACATAAGCATTGTAAGCTGACCGGCAATACTTACGGCGGATAAGGCATCCGTTCCCGCGTATTTGCCCACAAAATACATATCAACAAGATTGAAGCCGACCTGCAGGGCATTCGCCAGCATCATCGGCATCATAAATTTAATCATTCGGCCGAAGATTGGTCCTTCGGTCAAATCATTTACCATTGTTTGTTCCATTAATTATATCCCCTATCACATTGATTTCTGTTTAATTCTATAACAACATTTAATCATATGCAATGAATTTTAACAGAAAAACGCGTGATAAAGACACATTTTTTATTCTTCCGGCCAAACGAATTTACAGTTTCCGGCTTCTCCGCCGTCTATTAAAATATTCTGCCCCGTGCAGAATCTGTTCACGGCAGCCATGAAATATATCCACTCCGCCGCTTCCTCAGGGCTCATCCATCTCTTAAGAGGAGTCATGGACATAATCTCGCCAAAGAGTTCTTCATTTTCCGTAACAGGAATATTTATAGGTGTAAGCACTCCGCCAAAATCCAAGCTGTTACAGGTCGCCCCAAAGCGAGCAACCCTTAAGGCCACGTTTTTGGTATATGCCAAAACTCCGCCTTTAGATGCGGCATACTCCGGAAACTCCGCCCCCGTATGTCCGCTTGATGACCCAATCATTACTATGGACTTAATTGACGGTGTTATTCCGTATTTTTCCGTAATATTTATAGTGCCCTTAAGATTTACATCTATATCATCTTCGTTTTGCACACCGGCGCAGTTTACCAAAACTTCAATCTCCGAAACATCCGGATATGAAGCCTCATCTCTTATATCAACTGTATAATGGGTGTAGTTTTCTTTTTCGAGCACTGCTTTTTCTCTGTCAAAGCCTATTACCTCATGGCCGTTTTTTAAAAAAAGCTCTGCGCACGAAAGCCCTATTCCCGAAGATGCCCCGGTAATCAATACCTTCATTTAAAAAAATCTCTCCTTAATATTTGACGGCAGAATGCGAATCATCTGCACAACAATAAGTACACCGATAAGTCTGTCTATATAATCCGTAATAAACTGCACGATAAAGCAGCTCGCCGTAAGGCCGAGTGGAGTTGTGTTTGTAATAAGCTGAACAAGCACAGTAGAACCCGATGATGTGATACCGCCGAATAAGATAGCTGTAATGCTTGCGCTTACTATAGTAGACGGTATTGTAATAATAAGAGCAGCCCATAAAATCCAAAGCACGCTGTTTTTACGCCTCTTAAAAACAAGACCTGTTACAAAACCCAGGATAATGCCCACCGGCGCATAATAAAGCGAGTAAACGTCTCCCGTAAATCCCATGATAAGTCCGCTTAAAACATTCGGAAGCATACCGTATATCGGGCCTAAAAGCGCACCTGTCATAATTGTTCCTATCGTATCAAGATAAATCGGGAGATGCAAAAGGAGCGCAATATGACCTCCGATTACATTTATACAAATAGCGAGCGCCACCACGCATAAATTAAAAGCACTGATTTTTGACTTTGTCTGTTCCATTTTATTCCTCTCTTAATCTAATTATTTATACCGGTAATTCTTTCGAAAAACATTTCCCAGAATTTTTCCGTATTAACCTCATTTAAAACAACCGCATTTGACTTCATTTTATAAAAAGCCATTTCATCCACAACCGACTGTCCGATAGATATTCCGCCGGTTTCTATATCCACATAGCTTTCAAACCCGCTGCAGATACTTTTGTCAAGAAAATATGCAACCGCAAGCGGATCGTTTATCACGCAGCCTATAATGTGTTCCCACTCCCAGTGAAAATCATAGTAGAACTTCGTAATCTTTTTAATAAAGTCACCTGCCTTTTCATTTTTCCTCATAATATACTCAAGTCTTGTCGGCGTAAGCACAATCTTTCTTGTAACATCAAGCCCTATCATCGAGATTTTTTTATCTGCGTCAAAAGCCGCCTTATATACCGTCTTTGCCGCATCCGGATCGCACCAGTAGTTATACTCCGCCACCGGCGAACAGTTGCCGTAGCTTTTAAAGCAGCCGCCCATAGATACAATACTCTCAATCGCCTCAAATGCTTCCCTGTCTTTTTCAATAAGCCTTGCCAAATTTGTCATAGGCCCTAAGGCTATGACAGAGCATTTTTCTCTTTTTAAAATGTCAGCCATGAAAGTTACCGCATCAATCTCTTTTTCATATCCCGGCACATTTTCCAAAAAGCTTTCTCCGAGCCCGTCTTTTCCATGAGTATCAAGGGCGTCAATATATTCTCTTTTTAAGGGCTTTTTTTCTCCCTTATAAATGGGGATATCAAGTCTTCCCATGAATTTAAGCACTTTTTTTGCATTCTCAAATCCCATATCCACAGGGCAGTTTCCGCAAACTATGCTTATCCCCACAACTTCGACCTCCGGACTTACAAGTGCAAGCATTATCGCAAGCGAATCATCTATTCCGGGATCTGTGTCTATTATTATCTTCTTTTTTTCCATTAAAAAAAGCCTCCGTCTGCAACCTCACAAACAAAAGCATTCCAAAAACAGATTGCCGGGAGCAATCTTATACATTATGGATTTTGCCTAGTTTTTTATACTGGGAGGTTCACGAACCAGTTACCGGGATACTCTATCACATTTTTCTTTAAATAGCAAGCGGCCCGCGGAAATTTCCGCAGGCCGCTTGCCTTTGTAGTATGTATTAATCCATGAGATCTTTCGCTCTTGTGTAGTTAAATACCGGGCCTTCGAGGCATACATATGTCTCGTTAATCTTACAATGTCCGCATTTACCTACCGCACATGACATCTTTCTTTCATATGAAACCCAGATGTTCTTTTCTTCTGCGCCCTGATTTAAGCACTCTGCCGCCGCAAACTTCATCATCACCGGCGGACCTACGATAATTACTGCGTAATCATCAAAGTCTTTGAAAGGAATATCAGGTATAAACTTTGTAACCATTCCCTTCTTAAAGCCCTCTGCCTCGGAATCATCGAGACACCAGGTTGTGTTAAACCTCTCAGAAAACTTTTTAATTTCTTCTGTAAAAAGCACAGCATTTATATCCTTAAAACCGCCTATAATATAGACATCCTTGCATTTGTTAGGATTGTCGTAAAAATAATTTATAGTGGTCTTAATTGGCGCCATTCCCGTACCGCCGCAGATGAAAACGAGATTCTTGCCTTCAAATTCATCAATCGGGAACGAGTTTCCGTACGGTCCTCTCATAAAGAGCATATCGCCCTCAGAAAGTCCGAAGATTCCTTCGGTAAGTCGTCCTATCTTTCTGATAGTAAATTCAACATATCCGTCGCCTTTTCCGCTGACCGAAATCGGCGCCTCCCCTATTTTCGGAATTGAGAGTTGGAAAAACTGTCCGTGACTTGTCTCTCCGTCAAACTCAACCCTAAAGGTGTACTCAGCCTGTGTTTCTTTTAATATCTTAAGTATCCTGTGAGGACTCGGAAGCATAATATTTTCCATTATTTTGCGCCCCCTTTCTCGTCTTCAAGTGCTTTTGCAAATCCGTTTACCGTATCAGAAAAATCAATATCCTTAGGGCAACGGGTTATACATCTTCCGCAGCCGACACACATATTGTAATCGGTCTCAAACCTCTTACTAAAGTCATAGACCTTATGAAGCGTCTTAAAACGCATGTTAGCGCCCGCGGTTTTTCTTGCACGGCTTCCTCCGGCTGTCATTGTGAAGGTATCAAGCATGCATGATGACCATACCCTTCTTCTCTCGCCGTCTTTGCCCTGCTCATCATATCTGATATCTACAGTGTCAAAGCATGAGCATGTCGGGCAGACAGTATTACATCCGCCACAGCCAATGCAGTTGTCATCATATTTTTCCCAGTAAGGAAGCTCAGAAGCCTTCTTTAACTCCTCTACAGAAGATATAACCGGCAAAGCAACCTTTCTCTCATTTTCCTTAATAAATACAGGCTCGTAAGCTTCTTCTTTGCAATTTGCAAAATATCCGGCAAACGCGCTGTTTTTCACATTAACGCTAACCGCATCATCTTTAATTCTAATCGCAACGTCATAGTCTTTTGTCTTTTCGCTTCCCATAGATACGCAAAAACACTGCTCAAAGCTCTTCTCGCACTCAAGAAGCATTATTCTTACTCTCTCTCTTCTTCTGCGGTAGAAATTATCTCCTCTTCCGCCGTTTTCAAGAAAGATCTTATCAAGGCGCTTAATAGCGTTCGCATCGCAGGCTCTCATAATTATGAGATAATCCTTGTCCTCGGCAAAAATACTCTCCTCGCAGCTCTCGCCCTTAAAGTAAATCATTGTCTGAACTATAGGATAGAAAATCTCCTTAGGAGAATAATCCGACGGTCTGTCCAAAACTATCTCATCCGCAGAGTCGATTTCTTTGTATCTTACCTCTTTTTTAGCCTGCCCTTTTACCTCAGCCGGCGCAAAAATCTTGTATTTTTTCTTAAGTGATTTTAAAATGCCGTCAAATTCGGATTTGCTCATCACAAAAGAATCCTTATGCTCCGCGCCCGAAACTGCCGAATCCAAAAGCTCTTTTTCGGCATCCAAAAAGTCTTTGGTAAGAATACTAAGTCCCTTATAAAACGGTGTCTTTGCATATTTTTCAACATCATCCAAAAACGCCTTTGTCCAGCCCTCAAGATGAGACTCGAAAAAGCCTCTTTGCATATTGTCATCATCTTTTACAAGAGTAGCCATAAAATAAAGCTCTGCTGCAATATGATCCTCTTTTAAAGCCTTGTCGTCCGTTTTAAGTGCGTGTCCCGACTGAGCCATAAAGTTTTTAACTCTCGACCACGCATCCTGCATCATGAGATGCTGTTCGGATGTATAAACCGATTCATACGGAAAAGCCGCTCCGCCACTGGCCCTTCCGGCACCCAAAAATACATTGGCAAAATCTGCGGCAAGCTCATCGGCGTCCAAAGCCACTCCGCTTTTTATAAGCTCTGAGCCATCGCTTTTAGGCAGGTTCATGTTTTTAATTTTATCTGCCGCATCCTTATCTATTTCACGTTCGAAACATCGCGCGAGGAAGCAGTAAAAATGATATCTTCTTTCGTTCATCTGCCATCCCCCCTCATCGTATCACGGCATTCCTTCGGAAGAAGGCTCTGCCATTCATCATTTTTAAGAATATATATTATGTTAGGTTCAACCCCATCTTTATCCGGCAGTCTAAAAGCTTTATCTCCGGCTTCTTTAACCATCCTGCTAACTTCGCTGTCAGGATCGTTAATATCGCCTATATGGAGACATTCTCCCGGACAAATATCTTCACAATATGACCTCTTACCCTCTGCGCGTCTCTTATAACAGGTGTCGCATTTGTCCATAACCATAAGCTCTTCGTTATATGTGTTAAGCTCGTAAGGACAGGCTTTTTCGCAGCTCCTGCATCCTATGCATTTATCTCTGTCAATTACAACAATGCCGTCCTCGTCTCTCTTAAAGCATGCGCCCGTAGGACATACGGCCACACATGCCGGATTTTCGCACTGCTGACACATTGTCTGAAGAAAATACATCTCAACGTTCGGATATACTCCAAGAGGCCCTACCTGCTTGGTTCTGTTTCTGTAAGTTCCGAGTGGAACATTGTTACCCTGCTTGCATGCGACCATACATGCCTTACAGCCGATACATCTGTCCACCTCGACAACAAATACATCCTTTCTCAATTACATCGCCCCCTTTGCTGTCTCTTTTGTAGTATCCGGGCTCGGCTCCGATACTTCAGGCAGCCAGCCCTTGAATTCCTTAGGTGTAAGCCATACGCCCTCAGGAGCTCCTTCGGGAGCGGGATATATTTTAACCTGGAAGCCTCTTAAGGTATAAGTACCGTAAACCTCGTTATAAGGTCCCTGGCTTCTTGCAAGCTTGCTGACATTCATCTCCATCCAGCCATGAGTTTCTTTATCAAGGTTTTCAGGCGCCCAGAATCTCTCCATGTACGCACAGCCCTCTCCGATACCGGCTGTAATGTTTGCAATGCCTCTTACCTTTCCTCTTAAAGACTCAACCCATACCCAGCTGTTATGCTCGATACCGTATTTTTTCGCATCGGCAGGGTTTACCCAAACTTCCGGTGCAGGATAAATCTCTCTCATGTAAGGTACATTTCTTAAAGTACCGTGATGGAAGAAAGGAACTCGTCCGTTTGTCATAACAAGCGGGAATTTCTTTGAAATCTCGTCATCTCTTATCGGACTTTCCACAGGCTCCATATAAAACGGAAGCGGATCGTAGTCATGAGATGCCGGCGGAAGCGGACATGATGCAAGAGGAGCTCCTGTTCTCGAAAGAGTAATCCATGTCTCAAAGTAGATTTCCATCTTTCTTGACGGTGTTATAAATCCCGTAGGCTTACCGCCAAGTGAAGGATCCGGATTCTTGTAAACATAGTATCTTCTGTACTCTTCTTCGGTGCAGAACTGATGCACGCCCTCTTCTTTAAGCTGCTTAAAGGTGATTCCTGCCGGTGCAAGAGAATAATCCAAAATCTCTTCCATCGAATTCCAGTAAGGCTTGTTTATTCCCATGTATTCTTTGTCAAATGCCATTCTGCAGCCTTCATCGCCCTTTTCGCCGAGACGTTTGCAAAGCATTGACCAGATCATCGACTCATCCATTGTCTCGTAAAGATGAGTAGTTGCCTGTCTGGCAAGGATTTTATTACAGTTTTCAACAATCATATCCGTCTCAAGCCACTCTTCCGTAGGAAGAAGCATATCGGCATAAGCCGAAAATGAAGTCGGATACATGTACATATGTACGATGAAAGGAATGTTTTTGGCAGCCTTAACCCATCTTTGGCCGTCTGCAACATTAACCCATTTATTTCCGGAACGCTCAAGCCATACTCTTATAGGATACGGTTTTCCTGTTTCCATAGCCTCAATAATTGTAGGAGCATGAGCACATTTCCAGAGGTTCATTCCTTTGTATTCGTTACCGCCGAGACGCTTTACAACCTGCTCAGGCGCAAGCTTGTCTGTCGCCGGCATAATGTTAAAGTCACCCATCGGAGTAACTCCCGATGTCAAAAATCTCTGAAGGCAGGTGCCCGGTTTTTCAACATTGCCCATAAGAGCGTCAAGTGTGCAAGCACACTGTGCTGCCTGTGAAGAGTTAGGCGAGTGGTCTGTAGCAACTCCTATAGCTATACCGCCCGGAGTATTTTTGGCATACATATTGATTGCATCCTCAACCATCTTAGGATCGAGCCAGCAGATTTCAGCAGCCTTTTCAACCGTCCACTCTTCCATTCTCTCTCTGAGGAGTCTAAAGCCCGTCTTATGAAGAACTCCGTCAATCTCAACTTCACAGTCGAGTTCAACATCAAGATCGTCATTCCACGGATATGAAAGAACCTTTGCTTCTCCGCTCTTTTTATCATAGACATAAAACTCGTCCGGATCTCCCGGCATATTGAGCATGTATTTTCTCTCTCCGAGTTTTCCTCTCTTTAAAAGCTTTGTCTCTGTATTTACAAGATACGGAAGATTTGTCCACTTGAGAACAAAGTCATAATCATAAAGCTTATTTTGGATAATATAGTTTATCCATGCCATCTCAAGCGCAACATCGGTACCCGGTCTGATCTGAAGCCAAATATCGGCTTTTGCCGCATCCGGAGTCATTCTCGGGTCGATTACCACCGTCTTTACTCCCTCCGCACGAAGAGCTGCCAGTGCCGCACCTCCGCAGGCAGGTGATGAATACGACGGATCCGTGCCCCAAAGCACGAGACAGTTCATCTTTGTTCCCTTTGCATAGTAAATTTCTTTGGAATTTGAATCGGCTATACTCGGATTTGTTCCTCCGTACATGAGCTGATATGTACAGCTTCTCGGAAGATAACACTGTGAGCTTCCCGGCTCAAACCAGTTCGGCGAACCGAAAATATTCATAAATCTCGCAATACTGAAGAACTGCGGATTTCCGCCGCCTCCGGTAGAACCAAGCACGGTTTCGGCACCGTATTCCTTTTTAGCCTCGAGGAGTTTATCGGAAATAATGTCAAACGCTTCATCCCATGAAATGCGTTTCCATTTGTTTTCTCCTCTCTCTCCGACTCGAATCATCGGATACTTGTTTCTGTTCGGATTATAAAGAGCCTGCAGTCCTGAAAGTCCTTTAGCGCAAAGATGTCCCTTTGCCATCGGATCTTCGGGATTACCCCTAAGCTCAGTTACCTGTCCGTTTTTGACAGTTGCAATAACACCGCATCGTGAAATACAGGCTCTGCAACAGGTCTTGATTTCTTTAATGTCGTCAGCTTCTTTTGCTGCCTCTTCGGAACTAACGAATTGCATATTTAAATCTGCATCCGAAAAGTCCGTTCCCAATTCAGGCGCACACAAAAAGTCCCCACTCATCATGTGTGTAATGCCCCCTTTCTTTTTCGGCCCGGCGAAAACAAAAGTTCCCGCTCAAAGCATTTTTACACTATTCTAATAAGTTATTTGCGTTTTGTGAATGACTTGTTTTGTACTTAATCCCGTGCAATTTGAGAAAAAACAATCAATAATTTCGTTTTAAAATGTTTATTATTTTTTTGTCGCGTTACATAACATCTGTACTAAATTTTGTACAAAAAAAAGCTGCCCCCTAAAGGACAGCCTTTTACTAAAAATCTTTATTTTGTTATACGGTTTTTACCGACTCTCTTTTTAAGCACGAACCATAAAGCACCTGTAATGCATACTGAAGAATAAGCACCACAGATAATACCTACCATAAGCGGAAGAGCAAATTCTTTGATTGATGCAACACCTACGAAGTACATACAGAATGTCATTACAAATGTTGTAAATGATGTATAGATTGTTCTTGTAAGTGTCTGTGTAATACTGTCATCAACAACTGTCTGAAGTTCATCGGCAGTTCTGATACCGTGGTTGTTTTCACGGATACGGTCGAAGATGACAATTGTCGCATTTATCGAATAACCGACTATAGTCAGCATACAAGCAATAAATACTGTACTTACGGATACTCTTGCAATTGCGTAGAATGCAAGTACAACAAGTACGTCATGTACAAGGGCTGCAACTGCTGCAGTACCGAATCTGAAGTCCCTAAATCTGAGCCAGATGTAGATAAGCATGCAGATAACCGCAACCAAAATAGCCTGGATTGTAGAAGTTCTCATCTCAGATGAAATTGTTGAAGAAATACTCTGAGTTGAAATTGTTGAAGTATCAACACCGAAGTTCTCTTCAAGTGCTGCTGCAAGCTCTTCTCTTTCTTCAAGCTCAAGCTCTCTTGTCTTGATGATAATGTCTGTGCTGTCAGCAACCTTCTGTACCTGAATATTGTTATCGCCTGTAATTTCGGCAACTACCGGCTTAATTTCGGAATCAATCTCTGAAAGAGTGTATTCCTTGTCGAATGTAGCCTGTGTAGATGTACCGCCGATGAAGTCAAGCGAGAAGTTAAGCACGTTTGAACCGTTGCTTGAGTATACACCCATTGCAACAAATCCGCTGCATGCAAGTACAATCGAAATAGCAAAGAAGATAACTCTTCTCTTAAGGAACTGAATAGGCTCTCTCTTCTTCTTTCTTCCGTAGAATTTCTCATCCTTAAATCCGAGTGTAAATAAAGCCTTAACCAAAAGATGAGTAATTACAAGAGCGGTAAACATAGAAAGCACAATACCTATAGCAAGTGTATAAGCAAAGCCCTTAACTGTACCTGAACCCATAATGATAAGCACTACGGCTGCGATAAATGTTGTAATGTTACCGTCCAAAATAGCGCTTCTTGCTTTCTGGAAACCTGTCTCTATAGCAACTTTAACTGTTTTTTCGTTTGCAATTTCCTCACGAATACGGGCGAATATAATAACGTTTGCATCGACCGCCATACCGATTGAAAGAATTACACCGGCGATACCCGGAAGGGTAAGTGTAATATCAAACAGATACATCGCGCAAATAACCATTCCCGTATAAAGAATGAGGGCAAGTGCTGCAGCAAATCCCGGTACCCAATATACAAAGATCATAAAGATCATGATTACGATAAGACCGATTCCGGCAGCCTTTACAGAAGACTCAATAGCTTCTTCACCAAGCTGAGCTCCTACTATATTTGACTGGAGTTCTGTAAGCTCTACTGAAAGTGAACCTATACGGAGGTATGAAGCAAGCTGCTCAGCCTCTTCGTATGAAGACATACCGTTAATAATACAGCTTCCGTCTGTAATTGCACTTTCGATAGTAGGGTTACTTACCATCTCACCGTCATAATAAATCGGGAGATAATCACCGACATGCTCTTCTGTATAAGTAGCAAATGTCTCAGCAGCCTCATCTGTAAGAGTGATAGCTACGACATACTCTGTATTGCCGTAATCATCAGAAGTACTCTTAGCCTGTGCGCTTGTGATATCACTACCGCTGATAACTTCATTTCCGTCAGAATCCTGAATTGAAAGTGAACCCGGCTCACCAAGCTCTTCGAGAATTTCGTTTGCATCCGTAACACCCGGAATTTCAACTGCGATTCTGTCATCTCCTACCTGATATACCGAAATTTCGGTACTTTCGGTTAAGCTTTCAAGACGCTTCTGGAGTTTGTAGATGGTATCATCAATATCTTCCTGTGATGTACCTTCTTCTACCTGATAAGTAATACTTGCACCACCTGCAAGGTCAAGTCCGAGGGAAATGTTTCTACCCTCTCCCTTAATTGTCGAATTGATTATATCTACGCCGAAATAACCAACCGCAAGCATAGCCACAAGGAAAAGTACCAAGATGACTGACGCTTTACTTTTCTTCATTTTAATCTTCCTCTCATTTCTGATTTTTATTAAGCACTCTGCTCATCTGACTGATCATCAGCCATAGCTGCCTTAATCATTATTGCACATTCTATACGTTTTTTCTGAAGTTCGCAACCTATGTCATACGCACCGTTAACGTCTCCGGTGAAGTTATATGAATTGGCGGCACATCCTCCGCTGCAATAGAATCTGGCAAAACAATCACGGCATTTTTCTTTGGAATACACATTACATTTAAGGAAATCCTTGCGTATGTCCTCCCTTTTAATGCCTTCCCATACATTTCCCATCAAAAATTCTTCGTTTCCGACGAACTGATGGCATGGATAAAAGTCTCCCCACGGAGTAACCGCAAGGTACTCTGTGCCCGAACCGCAGCCTGATAATCTTTTTGCTACGCAAGGGCCACCCTCTAAATCTATCATAAAATGGAAGAAATTAAAAGAGTTTCCTTCTTTATTTCTTTTAATAATTTCCTTAGCGAGCTTGTCATATTGTTCAAATATTGTTTCAATGTCGCTTTCTTTGATAGCATATTCTTCTTCGGGAAGGGCTACAACCGGCTCTACCGATATCTGCTTAAAGCCAAGATTTGCAAGATGCATAACGTCCTCGCAAAAATCCGTATTATTATGTGTAAATGTTCCTCTCACATAATAATTTTCCTGGTTTCTTGACTCTGCTGCCTTTTTAAACTTAGGAACTATTAGGTCATAAGAACCCTGACCGCCCCTAAAAGGTCTCATCTTGTCGTTAACTTCTTTTCTACCGTCAATACTTAAAACAAGGTTGCCCATTTCGCTGTTTGCAAATTCAAGTATATCCTCATCTAAAAGCACACCGTTTGTGGTAAGTGTAAATCTAAAGTTTTTATTATGTATTTTTTCCTGCTCTCTGCCGTATTTAACAAGCTGTTTTACAACATCGAAATTCATAAGCGGTTCGCCGCCGAAAAAGTCAACCTCAAGATTTCTTCTCGAGCCGCTGTTGGCAATAAGGAAATCAAGCGCTGCCTTGCCGACCTCAAAGCTCATAAGTGCACGTCTTCCGTGATACTCACCTTCTTCAGCAAAGCAGTAGCGACAGGCCAAATTACAGTCATGAGCAATATGAAGGCAAAGAGCCTTTACAACAGTTTCTCTGTTTTCGGCAAAATCCGAAATATATTTTTCGTAAATATCTTCGGTAAAAAGCATGCCTTCTTCTTTAAGCTCTGTAATCTCATCTACAGCCTCACTTATTTCAGCCTCATCATACCTGTCTTTAAGAGCACTTACTATCTCCTGCTTTGAATGATCTTCATATAACGCAATAGCATCATAGACAAGATCATCCACTACATGAACGGCTCCGCTGTTGACATCGAGCACGATGTTATATCCGTTGTTTTTATACTGATGTATCATTTTAACCCTTTCAAACAAAAATAAGTACGACCGGCAAAACCGCCCGCACCCTTTACACATTAAAACAGCGACTTTAAAAAAAGTCGCTGCCCATAATTATCTTAGCTTAAACTGTGTGGAAATTATTTCTGCTCGCAGCTCTGATTTCCTACTGTACAAGAAGTCTTGCAAGCTGACTGACATGATGTCTGGCACTCGCCGCAGCCGCCCTTCTTAACTGTATCTGTAAGCTTCTTTGTGTTTAATGTCTTAATATGTTTCATATCGGATTCCTCCTACTTTCTCTAAAAACTTGATATATTATATCACATCTGCAGCTTATTGAAAAGGGGTTATTTGCTTTATTCTTCAGCCGCTTTTCTGAGATATATTTTTTCGATGCGATTGTTCCTTATTCTCTCAATTCTTATATAGGTTCCGTCGTCAAGTCTTATGACCTGACCGTTTTTTGGCAGCGTATCCGAAAGCCCTATAATATATCCTCCGATTGTCTCATAATCCTCGGAGTCAAAATCAAAACCGAGAGCCTGATTTACATCATCTATATCAGCCATACCGTTTAGTATAAACTCATTATCTGAAATCCTGCTGATATCGTCTTCTTCATCGTCATCATATTCATCTCTTATCTCTCCGACTATTTCTTCAAGGAGATCTTCTAATGTAAGCATTCCGGCCGCTCCGCCGTATTCATCCAAAATAATTGCAATATTTACCCTGTAGCTTTTCATCTCAACAAAAAGTTCCGTCGTCTTTTTATGCTCATGAGTAAAATACGGCTGCCTTATTATCTGTCTTATCGAAAAATGTTTTGTATTTTCGATAAGAAGCACATCTTTCATATTCACAAAACCGATGACATTATCGTTTGACTCGTGATAAACCGGAATTCTTGTGAGCTTATACTGTCTGTAAAGTTCCATAAGTTCCTCATATCCCGCTTCATCGTCAATCATTATCATATCGATTCTCGGAATCATAATCTCTTTAGCCATAGAGTCGCTGAAATCGAAAAGGTTATATATTATCTCCTTTTCATCAGATTCTATAACTCCGCCCTCGTGACTTACATCCACGATTTTTCTAAGCTCACCTTCCGTTATCAGCGGCTTTTCTTCGTCAATATTTACTCCGATAAGTCTTATAAAGCCGTGAGAAAGCTTGTTTACGAGAAATATTATAGGAGTAAAGGCCCACATAAGCGCCGCAATAACATTGCAGTATCTTAAAGAAAGCTTTTCCGCATTTAAAGTTGCCATGGTTTTCGGAGAGATTTCTCCGAATATGAGCACAAGGAATGTAAGCACAAATGTCGCAAGTCCGGCTCCTATACTTCCGAACACCTTGACCGCAATGGTTGTTGCAAGAGAAGATGCCGACAGATTCACAATATTGTTTCCTACAAGAATCGCACTGAGCATCTTTGAGGGATTCTCCAAAATCTCCAAAACCTTTTTGGCTCTTGCATTATCCTCTTCCTCCGCAAGCGTCCTTATTCTGATTTTGTTTGCCGTTGTAAAAGCCGTCTCTGCCGATGAAAAAAACGCCGAAAGAAAAAGAAGTATTATAAGGCATATAATGCCGATTAAAAGTCCTATGTCCAAAATAAACCCTCCGAAAATATAATCACATTAGATTGTATCATATATCTTCGCTCTTTTCTATTCCGGCGCCGGATAAAAATATTCGGCTGTAGGTTTCGTCCCCTTTTCCCACAGGCTTTCCGTAAAAAATCATTATCATACCGGGAGTCTTTAAATTCTGATACCAGTCATCATTATCGGTATAAGGAAGAGAGAATGTAATGCCGCTGTTTGGCCGTTTTTCATCAAAAGCCGCCTGAAGCTCTTCTCTTAACACCTCTGTAAACTTCTCCTCATCTTCGGGATATGATTTTTTCTCGCCCGATACAATTTTTTCTCCCGAAAACTCAATCATCCTGTAGCCGTCATACTCAAGTGCCATAATAACAGGCACATAGGTGTTAAAGGTCTGCCTTTCGCCTTCAGTTTTTAAATCAAACAAAAAATACATTTCCTCAAAAATATCTTTTACTGTTCTTTCCCAGTCATACTCTCCGTTGCCCGAATAGTCTTCTTTTGTAACCGCGCTAAAAAGTCCGTCTTCAACAGCCCTGTCTATCACAAAGTTTTCCTGCTGCCGCGAAAACACAACTTCCGAAAGGGCATACTCTTTAAGTCCCGTATATAAAAACGCCGGAATAAAAATAATCACAAATAAAAGGCAAAAATCAGTAAGTTTCATATTTAATCTGCCCTCCGCAATAACATTCCGTCCCCTTGGAAAATTTCCTTGTAAAAACGTTTATGTCCGATACCTTTATTACCTCAGCCCTTATAAAGTCACCTTTAAAAAAATAATACCTCTCTCCGCATTCAAGTGCCGCCACTATCTCGTCTGTATCATAATACTCATAGCTTTTTTCATATCCTTCCGAAGTATATGTATAAACCGGAGTCTCTCTTGTTATCTCGACCGTATATACCGCGCCTTTATCAGATATACTTCTCAGGTACTGTTCATACATCTCTTTTGACAAAAACCCGGTATTGCAAACCGAGTCCACAAAATACTCCGTCTGAGTCATTACATACATCTGCCTTAGATTATCCGTTCTGCCGTATAAAAAAGAAAGCGGCATAAGAAAAAGAATTAAAGCGGCAATAATGATTGATACAATCTGAGAAAATGCATTATTCATAATAATCTTCCTCTTCTATTGAATGCTCATTTACATAATTTATGTAAACTGCATCATATAATCTCTCTATCTCCGCCAAATACATAAATAAGACTGCTGCCGCAACAGAAAATAAAACAGCCCTCGCCCCTAAAGGTATTATCTCCGCTAAATTATCCATCACACCTCTTCCTGGGCAAATACGAGCCCGACCACGCTTCCGTTTGCATTCCTTACCACATTCCCTGCAAATTTCCCTGTCGGGTTAATGTAAGAAGATGTATTTGTCACATCCCTTGCATCAGTATAGCTGTTTGATGTAGTCCTTGAGCCGAGCTCTCCTTTTGTGGTAGACCCGCTTTCAAAATTAATCACATAGTTATAGGCAGTCCCCGATGAGTTACTCGAGTTTTTGACAAGTATTCCTATCTCTTCCCCATCGTATTTTCTAAGCACGTTAAGCACCTCCGAGCCCGATACGCTTGTCCCGTCATACATTGTAAGAGATGCATCCGCAAACTCCGCCGTAAGCTCATTAATCTGTCCGGCCCCCGTTGAAGCCGTATCAGACGCCTCTCTTGCTATATAAAACCCGAGGCTTATTATAATGCAGGTAATAATAATTCCCGCAGCCAAAATCAATCCCTTTAAACTGTTCTCCATTATTTCCTCCTTAAAAAGTTCCAATCTTTGAAAGTCCGTCCATAACAAACGGTACTACCAGTTTTATAATTACCACCACCGAAAACGGCAAAAACGAAAGCATTTTGGAAAGTGCGGCTTCATTTCTCATAATATGACTCTTCTCTTCTATAAGAGTCGCCGCATAATAAGCCCTCTCTTCTTTTAAATCTGAGAATGCCTTATCAACGCTCACCTTATCGCATGATATAATTCCCTCAAAAATATGGCTCAACTCTCTTTCACTCTTATCTAAAGCCACATCTGTAAGCCCCTTTGCCCCGCACTCCATATAAAGGTCCGAAGCCTTTTCAATCATCGTCTTATAGCAAAATGAAAAATCCTCCATGTTTTTAAGCAAAACCTCTACGCTCATCTGCTTTATTTGGGTAAGAATGAGTATGACTGTCTGAAGCATAAGCACCTCTGTCTTTTTCCTTTCGGTAAAATTATTGTGCTTTATTATTGCCGAGGCATAAGGCAAAAATGAAAATGTTGCTCCTGCGGCAAGAATTATAAGAGTCCCTTTCCATATACCGCTACTGGCCTGGGAAAGAATTATCCCCGCAAAAAATGCTCCCGTTACCGCGCTAAAAAGCCTGCTTTTATAATATTCCATAAGGCTTTTCCCTGTGCCTTCTTCAATAAAACGCGCCTTCTTTAAACTCCTTTCATAGTTCCCGTAAATTATTCTTTGCATAAACCTCGAAAACTTTTCATCCAAAATCTCAAGCCATTTGGGCAAATGCCTTTCTCCCGCTCTTTTAGATACATTAAACTCCGAGGGATATTCAAAAGACTGCACAAGATAAAAACATACCGCCGTAAAGACAAATACTATAGCGCTCCCCATAATCCCTATCCTGCCATCGTAATAAGGGATCAGAGAATCCGACACGCTCCTTGCCCACATCTCCATAGGCCTCATAAGAAAAAACGGCAAAAACGAGATAAAACCGAGCATCGCAAATTCATTCTTTCTCTTCTTCATCATCAAAAGCTCGCCTCTGACATTCTCTTTAATATAGTTTATATTCGTAACAAAACCCGAAAAACTTCCCATAGACGTATCCCCGTATTTATCCGTCATCTCGCAAACCATATAAAGCTGGGCAAGGTGGGTTGTCGCTATGCTCTTTACATATCTTGAAAGATATTCTTCCCTCTCGCCCGAAAGCGCGTTTTTATCCATGAGCTCGTTTAGCATATTTCCATGAGTTGCCATCTTTGTATGCTTTTCGTTTACGGCCTTTATTACAGCCTCTTCAAGGCTTTTATCCGAAGCATAGCTTCCGGTTAGGTGAGATAGGTATTCTAAAAGCTCTTCTTTAAGCTTCTCCTCGTCACGCGAGAATATCCCGTAGATAACAAACCTCTGCAAAAGAATGAGTATAAAAAGGCAGAACATAAGATAAGATACATCTCTGCCCCCAAAAGAAAGTAAAAACCCTCCTCCCAAAATAAACACCGCCGCCGATATGAAAACGCAGTTCATAACCTTTTTCCTTACCGTCTCTTCCCTAAGAGGATAGATTACCGAGTAGTGAGAATACATTCTCTCTCTAAGATCACTCATCAGTCCCCGTCTTTTCCAGAGCCCATAAAGCCATACTCTCATCAAACTCCCTCCTCTCCTCACCTGTCATCCATTTTTTCATATCGCTCCTCAGCTCATTTGATATGGGGTTTTTATATACATATCTTCCGTCTTCGTAAGACATAAGAACGTTTTCTCTAAAAAACCTGCTGCCGCATCTTTCGGGAACAATTTCGGATATTCTTTCAATATATCTGTGGCCGTTTCTGTCTTTGTGAAGATGCACGTCCACCCTTACAACCGATACCACCTGCTGCTCTGCTATCTCTTCCACAGAAAAGCTTCCCTCTTTTAAAAGGCAGTTCCTAAGCGACGATATAAGGGCCTCTGCTGTTTTAGCGTGATGTGTAAAAAGAGTAAAAAGCGTTCCGACCTGTCCGGACTCTATCATAAGTGCCGCCACCGGTGCACTTGCCACCTCTCCTATAATACTTACGTTTCCATCGGTTTTTTTGAGAAGGTCAAGTCCTTCCCGGCCTGCAATTTCCGCAGTCTCCCTTAGTGTAACTATATTTCTTTTAGGGTATACATCTCTTAAATGCAACTCAAAGGCCATCTCCAAAACTCTTAAAGTATATTCTTTTGGAATCTCACCTATCATCGCGCTTAGAAGAGTAGTCTTGCCCGATCCCTGTATTCCCGTTACCGCAAGAGTAACCGCGCCCTTCATAAAAAACTTAAGCATCTTTTGCGGTATCTTCGCTCCTTCTCCGCTTAAAAGCTCTTCAAGAGTCTTTGCCTTTGCGGTATCGAATTTTCTTATAAAGAATGTCCACATCTCGGCAAAAGGAGGACGAGCCACAACAACTCTCGCGTGGTCTTTCATGTCCCCGACAAGGTATCCTTTTGCCTCGGAAAGCTGCCCCATCTCACAACACCTCGAAAGCACCCTGCATATCCTCTCAAGCTCATCTTTTTTTATCTCCATAAAAGGAAGTGCCACAGATACTCCCCTGTAAAACACCCATACGCAGCCGTCTCCCGATACTCCTCCGCTTATTCCGTCTATTTTCATATCTCTGAGTGCATCGATGCTGCCGAGCCCCCAGATGTTTTCGTATATCCTAAGCGCAATAACTTCAAGCTTATCCCTATATTCCAAAGAAGGATTAATTCTCTCATATATTTTCTCTATGCATTCTTGCGAAATCGTATTGTCTTTTGCGGCAGATTCCGCTGCCTCTTCTTCCTTAAACAGCATATCCGCCGCATCTTTTTCATATCTTTTCGTATATACATACAAAAGAATCTCGAATTTATATCTTGCTCTTTTTTTATTTACCGGTGAAAAATAATCGCATCTGTCCAAAAGACTCTCATCTTTGCCGTAGGTTTTTATAATGCCTTCTTTTATAAACTCTCTAAGAGCCTCCTTTGATGCCCCGTTTCCCATTCCCGAAAGCCTTATATGTTCTCTCAAAAGCTTTTTATGTCCGGCAAACTTTTCCCTTTCCCTTTGTGAAAGGTTCATATCATAGAGGTTTGATCTTAACAGGGAATTCATTCTCTTTTTAATCTCTTCCGCCATCTCCTCCAAAGTAAAAGGTGTGCCCCTATCCATAATTTGCCGCCTCCCTTATAAGTCCTGCGGCATTTTGAAACATATTTTTTCTGACCGCATCTTCTCTTGTAAGTCCCGGGAATTTAACAGACCGGAGGCTAAAGCTTTTTACCTTCCCTTTTTTATAATACTTATCAAATCCCTCTCCAAAGCTTATCTGCGCTATTTTCTCGTCCTTAATCCTGTATATTCTCTTAAGATTTGCCTTGTTATATACAGTTCCCTCTTCACAAATAAGGTAGAATACCTTAGCAGAATCGATATGTTTTGCATTCTCGGCAAAAATATCTTCTATTTTCAGATTCTCCTCTCCCATGCATACAACGATTAGATCCGCCGAAGAAAGCATTCTCTCATCATAGATATCCCCTGCCGCTATAAGCACATTTTCCACTCCGGCTTCATCCGCAATAAGATTTACATATTCATTTATTCCGTTTTGATATCTTTTGGTATTTTCTGCCGGAAGAATATATAGCCTGTCCTTTAAAATACTGTCACTGTTGCAAAGTATATCCTGAGCGCTTAGTTTTCCGAGCCTTATGCTTTCCGCAAGATAGTCAAAGCCCGTAAGCGAAAAATACCTAAGCTCCTCCCTGAAAAGATTGCCTGCGGCCTCAAAGGAAAATGCCTCTCTTATGCTTATATCCTCCTGCCCGCACTCCATAACAAGAGTGGTCTCTTTATCTTTAATCGCAAACTCGCAGGCAAGCTTTGATACGGCCTTTACAATATTCTCTCCGCTGCAGCCCCCGTTTATAAAGACTATGCGCATATACTGACCCCCTTTTTGGCCAAAGCATAGGCTCTTTTGACATCAGTCTTTTGAGCTCCGCTTATCTTCTTGCATATAGCCGTTATAAGCTTGCCGTATTCAGGCGAAAGCTCACTGAAGCTGCCGAAAGAATCATACTGCATGGCTATCCTATACCCTTCGTCTATTACATCAGTAGGC
Source organism: Eubacterium sp. (assembly GCA_024698965.1). Classification (GTDB taxonomy): domain Bacteria; phylum Bacillota; class Clostridia; order Lachnospirales; family Lachnospiraceae; genus RUG14243. The sequence continues at coordinate 38,677 of JAILQM010000110.1, forward strand.
AAAAAATACTTGTCCAAAATAAATGCATTCTCATCACTTATTCTTTCCAGATATTTTTTTCTCATCTCCGGCGGAGACACGTCTTTAAGTACAAGGTTCATAGGTACCTTATGCTCTCTCATGTAGTTTTTGGCGGTCTCCAAAAACATTCTCTCGCATCCCGTTACAAAGTAGATATCATCACAGATATTTAAAAAGCTTATGTCCGTATAAACATCCATAACCAAAATAACGATGCTGTGATTTACATCATCCATATATTCACTTTTAAAGCTTTCCGAAAAATCCACACCTCTGTAGGAAACCACATCTATGGCTTCTTTCGGTCTTTTGGTGCATGATATTATCTTTTTATCCCAGGTCAGATCACACACCAGAACGCCCATTCCGAGGTTACTTAAGACGGAAGACAAATATATGCTTATGTCCTCCTGCATAAATCCGCAAATTCCAATAACTTTCTTCAATTTTTTCTAAAAATATACGACGGTTTTTGTTTTGAACAAAACTAAAAAAGACAGTCTCATTATAAGACTGTCTTTTAAAAAAATAAATTGGTTATTTTGCACAAATTTTTGTCCCTATCACCCGGATTTTACCTTAAATGCTGTCCGAACTTACGTCCTGAAGCTTGCAATCAACCCTTATATTTCGGGTGTTTTGGTAAAATTCACCGGAAAGTCTGTTCGCCACTATCATTCCGCTTTCAAAATCGCAGCTCGGCAGAAGCATAATATACTGGCTCTCAGAATACTTAGCAACAACGTCTCCTGTTCTTAGCGCCTTCATAATTATCTTCTCCATCTTAGGCATGGCATTTTTAACCATGGCCTTTTGTATCTGGTTAAACTCGCCTTCTTTATAATTCTGCGGCAAAAGTGAGAGCAAAAGAACGAATTCCGAAATGCCGAGTCTCGACATTCTCCTCGCCTCAAGCTGGTAAATAATCTTAAATACCTCATATCCGCACATAAAGACTCCGCCCGGATCAAACTCTCCCATCTCTTCCTTGGCTTCCTCTATGTCTTTAAGCATACTGTCTCCGTCAGCGGAAAGTATGGCCTTATAGATATCCGTCAAAATCTCGGAGCCGGAAATACCGAGCTCTTTTTTAATCTGCTTTATCGCAGTCTCGTAAGTCTCAATTGCAAGCCTTTTCTTACCGACCTTTGCTCTTGCTTTAATAAGATAATAATATATTGTCTCATCCGCATGATAAACCGAAAGCACATGTATGCACATTCTTTCCAAATCCGAATACATCTCGTGCTTGTCATAAAGCTTTGCAAGCGCAATCGCAGCCTCAATATACTTTGACCTAAAGTACGAAAGCTGAGTTGCAACCCAGTGGAGATCGCTTATCTTTGTCATAAAATCCCCGCTGTAGATAAGAATGCATTTCTCAAGACTCTCAATTTTTGAAAGGTCCTCAGCGTTTTCATTGTTTCCGTCCGAAAAAGCAGTCAAAAACTCTTCAAAATCCGTGATTATATCAATATTTTCGTTCCACTTCAAAACGCCTCTTGCGGTAATAATATAATCATCTTCCCCAAGCTGGGAATTAAGCACTTTTCTAAGCCTGTATGTCAGGTTCTTAAGTGCGCCCATAGGATCGTCCGACTCATCCTCTTCCCAAAGATTATTAGCGATTTCTTCCTTTGAAACAATGTCAAATCTTTTCATAATGAGGAACATCAAAAGCTTGGTGAGCATCTCTGATTTAATGCTCAAATCATTCAGCATTTTGCCATCCCTCTGCATCTGAAAATTTCCAAATGTATTAAGTGTTATCATATCCTTCTAAACCCACATAAATCAACATCACATAGTGCTACCGAGTCTACTCTGTATTATTATACTAAAATTTATCCAAAATAAAAGTAACTATCGGATACTTTTTACCCCCTCTTTGGAAAAAAAAATAACCCTTGTAAAATCAAGGGTTATAAAGTGCCGGCTGTGGGACTTGAACCCACACGGTGTTGCCACCAACAGATTTTGAGTCTGCCTCGTCTGCCAATTCCGACAAGCCGGCGCAAAGGGCTTTTATAAAGCCCTTAAATCACACAAGTGATATACTACCATAAAGCAGGACCATTTTCAATAATTTTATGCCTTATCAAAAGGAATTTTATTAAAAATGTCGAAGCAATCAAAGGTTGCAAAATAGTCCTTAGGAGTCTCTGCTCTTCTTATAAGCTCGTAGCTTCCGTCCTCTTTTAAAAGGATCTCGGCTGATTTGAGTTTACCGTTATAATTGTATCCCATGGCAAAGCCGTGAGCACCTGCATCATGTATGAAAAGAATATCTCCCATGTCAATCTTAGGAAGCTCTCTGTCAATCGCAAACTTATCGTTGTTTTCGCAAAGAGAACCTGTTACATCATAGGTCATCTCAAGCGGAGCATTCTCCTTACCCATTACTGTAATATGGTGATATGCTCCATACATTGCAGGACGCATAAGGTTTACTGCGCAGGCATCCACACCAATATATTCTTTGTATGTATGTTTCTCATGAATCGCTGTTGTGACAAGTCCGCCATAAGGTCCCATCATAAAGCGTCCCATTTCTGTATAAATCGCAATATCTCCGAGTCCTTCAGGTACAAGAACTTCTTCGTAAACCTTTCTTACACCCTCTCCGATTACTCTGATATCATTGCCTTCCTGATCCGGTCTGTAAGGTATACCCACACCGCCGGATAAGTTGATAAACTTAATATCGCATCCGGTCTCATTTTTAAGCTCAACAACAAGCTCAAAGAGCTGTTTTGCAAGTGTAGGATAATAATCGTTTGTTACGGTATTACTTGCAAGGAAAGAATGAATTCCGAATCTTTTTGCACCTTTGGCCTTTAAAATCTTAAAGCCTTCGAAAAGCTGTTCTTTTGTAAATCCGTACTTAGCATCTCCCGGGTTATCCATAATGCTGTTTGAAATACTGAAAACTCCGCCCGGATTGTATCTGCAGCTGATTGTCTCAGGAATAAATCCCAAAGTCTCCTCAAGACACTCAATATGGGTAAAGTCATCAAGGTTTATTGTTGCGCCTATCTTGTTGGCGTAGGCAAACTCTTCGGGAGGAGTGTCGTTAGATGAAAACATTATCTCCTCGCCCTTAAAGCCCATAGCCTCCGAAAGCATAAGCTCTGTCATAGATGAACAGTCTGTGCCGCATCCGTATTCCTGCAAAATTTTAATAAGAAACGGATTCGGAGTAGCCTTTACGGCGAAATACTCTCTGAATCCTTTATTCCAGGAGAACGCCTCTTTAACTGCCTGTGCGTTTTCCCTAATGCCCTTTTCGTCATAGATGTGAAAAGGTGTCGGATAATCCTTAATTATCTCCTCAAGTTTCTCTTTGGTTACAAACGGTGTTTTACTCATTTATTTATCCTCGTTCTCTGTTAGTTCCCCAAAAGCAATTTTACTATTGTGTCATTGTAGGTAAACCCCTGAAGCGCAGAAAGACTGCTAATATCAGAAGTTGTCGCATCCGTAAGCTCTGTTCCCGTTACATTTGAAAGCAAAAGCTCTGTAAGCGTACTGTCCGAATCATCATCGTCATCCGATCCGTTCATAAGTGAGAGAACGCTGTCCATCATCTTAAGATTGATCATCTGTGTATAATACGATTCCAGCTCAGATGTGCTCTCCGAAGTTTCAGACGCACTTGTCGCCGAAGAAACCGCAGATGAAGAATCCGAAGAATTAACATGGATAATATTTACCACATTATCCGAATTCTTATATCTGAATGTCGACTCTTTCCCTTCCGAAACCGAAGATTCGTTATCAGCCTCTGATAAATAGTAGGTTGATGTGTATTCGGTATCCGGAGCCGTAACTCCCTCCTGCATATATGAAAGGACCTTTTTTACATAGTTCTGAGTTTCTGTAAATGGCGGAATTCCGCCGTATTTATCCACATTACCCGGACCTGCGTTATACGCGGCAAGAGCAAGTGAAACGTCTCCGTCATATCGCTCAAGCATCCGGCTCAGATATTTGGCGCCTCCCATAATATTTTGTTCGGCATCATAAGCGTCGGTTACTCCAAGCTCTTTTGCAGTATCGGGCATTAGCTGCATAATTCCCATAGCTCCCGAAGATGAAGTATCGTCGGGGTTAAAGTTTGATTCTGCCTTTGCCACCGCCATTAAAAGATTTACATCAACATCATATTTATCCGCAGCCTCTTCAAAAATCTCACTAAGAGACTTTGACTTTGATACGGTAGCATTGTATACACTTTCAAAATCCGTATCCTCGGTCTGTGACACAGCTGATGTACTTTGAGCGTTTAAAACCGATGAAATTGCCTCAATTGCCGAAACACCCATAAATTACCTCCTAAGCAAAACGCATCCTAAAGGTTTGCGCCGCAACATTTCTTATACTTTTTACCGCTTCCGCATGGACACGGATCGTTTCTGCCGATTTTTTTCGGCTTTCTGACTGTTGTGGAATTCTTCTGCTCTTTGTAAAGCTTCTGTCTGGTCTCTTCATCATAGATGTCATTCCACTGCTCTAAGTTGTAAAGCCAGTCCGCCTGAGCCGCTACCATGTTTTTATATAATTTTTCTTTATCAAACGCGAGCGAAACTACAGTATCTTCTTCCATCTCTTCGATAGGATTAGGCTCTTTTAATGAATCGTTGATTCCGTCAAGGAATCCGACCATTGCCATAAGCTCAATACCGTATTTTTCAGCAAGCTCTTTTACCGTACCTTTAACTTCTTCGTCAGGATTTGCAAGAAGTTTCTCATATACCGATTTTTCTTTTTCGAAATATCTTTCCCAAAACTTTGTAAGTTCTCCCTGATTTGCGCTTGTATCATACGCAACATCTCTCCACTGCTGTAATAATGCCATATTAAACCTCTTTCTTTATGTTTTCTTCAATAAGATTCTTTATTGTTCTGTATTCTTCTTCCACCGTTTCAAGCATAGGCTCTATGTCTGCTATGTCATCATTCCTAAGCTTTTCAACCACAGGATGAAGTTTACGGTAAAAACGGCTCATACCCAGATTGCCTGCCACTCCTTTGAGCGCATGCGATGCCTCAAAAGCCGCTCTTATATTGCCCGAATCAAGCTGATTTTTTATAATTTCAAAATTTTCGTCATTTAAAAACTCCAATAAAAGATCGTCATAAAGCTCCTCCATACCCATGAGGTTGTCTATGCTTTCATATACATCTATACCATTATCTTTAAATATACGTTTGCAATCCAAATTCATAAAAAAACCTCGCTTAAATACCTAATAAGTATATCATAAGATATATTTTTTTTGAACAACATTTTAATCATCATTTCGGTTGCAGATATTAATAATAAAATGCTATACTGTTAGTGAAAAAAGGAGCGCTTTACGGATAAGTATTATGAACAAAAAAATATTATATCTTGGGCAAAAGAGTACTTTGTCCGATAACTATTATAAGATAATAAAAAACAAATATGATAGCGAAAGACCGGCCATCTCTTCCAAAGGACTTTACAAAGAGATAAACGGAGTTGAATGCATCGTAATTTACAGTACGGGACTTGAAGCCGATGATCTTGACGTAATTAATACTTTTATTACCATTTTCCCAACAACTTATTTACCCGTTGTCGTTATCGGTGACAAAATCAGTAACAACAATGTTAAAAAAACTCTGACCTATCCCGTGGAGCTTACTTTGGATATTCAGTCACAGTCAATAAATCTTATAAAAGAACTCGAATATTTACTTATAAAAAATGCTCCGAAAAAGCCGGAAAAAGCTACGCTTTATGTTTTTGACACAATAAGCCAGTCGATAAGCGATGTGGAGGATTTACTTTCAAGCGATTTTAACATTATAAAATTAAGATCTTTAGGCGATGCAACAAGAACAATAGAAAGCAGTATCCCGCCAAATCTTCTTATCGCATATCACTCATTAAATGACGCAACCAAAGAACTCTTTGAGGCCTATGACATAGGCAACAAAAACTCAGGATCCAATGTTATTATTTACGGTCCGCAGATATCATCCTATGATTTCGAAAAAATCAGATATCTCTCACCGTCGTTGTACATCCTGGAAAATGCAAATGCTGCAGACTTTATAAACAACATTAAAGAACACCTTATGTAGAAAGGGGAAATACATATGGCATTTAAAAAAGCCGCAGATTTTGACTCAACCAAATTTCGTGAGCAATTATCGGAAATAAGAACAAATGTTGCGGAATCCCGCAAAAAAAGGCTTGCAAAAGAATCATCCAATAAGACCAGAGCTTCATTTAAGAGTGGTCAGGATAAATTCAAAAACAAGTTTAACCGCTCAGACGGCAGCGGTCAGAAACGCTGGTAACCGTTTTTGGCTATTGAATAATTCGTAAATCCGGATTCGTTTGTTACCTCTCTTATTATATTTGCAAAGGGAGGTACAGGTATTTCGGTGTCTTCCGATTCGATTTCGGCTTCCATTAAAGCCGAATCCAAAACACCGTCAAATACATCAATTTCATATAAGAGTCCACTATACGGTACCCTGTATCTTGTCTTTTTAACAGTCATGCATGCAGGGTCCTTTTCTTTTATTAGAATGTCGTACTCTTCTTTGGTTATCTCACATTCGTTTTCAATTCTTCTGATATTTGTGATTTTCTTTTTTTCGGTATAGATATAATGAATACATCCGCCCGCATTCCACATTCTTACTCTTCTGTTCTCATTGTTTTTACCCTTTGTAAGATAGTCCTGGGTAATCTCTGCAATCTCGGTCCCTTCAAGTTTTGATAACATCTCAGTGTCGGGATACTCTATAAGATATTTTCTTTCGATTTCGTAGTTATTATTGTCCATCTGTTCTCACCTTGTTTTTTCTTTAATTATACTTCATATTTCTGCGCAAAAAAAGAACCGGAAAAATCCGGTTCTTTAAAAGCATTTTTAAGTTAATCTTAGTAAAGTGATGTACCGTGATCAACATAGATGATCTGACCTGTGATTGCTCTTGCATCTTCAGAAGCAAGGAAGCAAATTGTTGCAGCCTGATCGTAATCCTGAGCTTCAGGAAGAGTGATATCGATGTGCTTTCCGCACTCTGCAGCGAACTCTGCATCGAATGTTGCAGCAGCTTCAGGAGCGTTAAGCGGTGTAGGTGTTGGTCCGGGAGCAACAGCGTTACATGTGATATCTGTCTTAGCGTAAAGAATAGCGATATTCTTTGTCATACCGTTTACAGCAGCCTTTGCAGCTGAGTAAGAGATACCTGCTACACCCTGTGATCCGATTGAAGAAATGTTGATGATGTGTCCTTTACCAACCTTCTCCATATGAACGAGTGCATATTTGCACATCCAGTAGATTGAATACTGGTCGATTTTACAAACATAGTCATACCATTCTTCTTCACACTTGTTGATTGGTTTATGCTTATCAGCGATACCAGCGTTGTTTACAAGTACGTCGATACGTCCGTATTTTTTGATAACTTCTTCTACAACCATCTTGCAGTCTTCCTGCTTTGTAAGATCAGCCTCGATAGCTGAAATCTCGCCAAGGCTTGAGAATTCATCTACTGTCTTCTTGTTCTCGTCTGCTCTTCTGCAAGCGATAACAACTGTAGCACCTTCATTTAAGAATCTCTTTGCTGTAGCTTTACCGATACCTGAGTTACCACCTGTTACGATAGCAATCTTACCATCTAATTTACCCATTTTCATTCTACCTCCATAACTTTATTGTTTTAACGAAAATGTAATTATTCCGCTATTTCCGGGTAATTATACCCGAAAAATAATGCTGATTATTTTTGTGAGCATCCTATCATCACTCACATCCATAATTATATCGTTTCATCTCAGACTTTGCAACATCTCATTTGACTTTCGTCAAAATGTGTGAGATATTATAAATCGGAAATGAATTACAACTATACAATTTTTCAATAACAGACAAGGGGTTTGATATGGACATAGGAAGACTTTACGAATACATTACACTCGCAGAATGTCTCAACTACAGCAAGGCTGCCCAGCAGCTCTATATTACACAGCCGGTTCTGAGCCGACACATCCATGATTTGGAAGTACATGTCGGTACTCAGCTTCTCGTAAGAGATACTCACAGCGTTGAGCTTACACCGATCGGCAAGTTATTCTACGACGAAGCTCTCGTAATAGTTAGCGACTATGAGAAAGCATTAAAAAAAGTTGCAGATACGGCACACGGTACAATAGGATACCTTAAAATCGGATTTATGAGTGCCGCGGTTGAGCCGTTTTTAAGAGATTTCGTACTTAAATTCAGAAAAGAACAGCCTTCAATTCAGCTTGACTTCGAGGCCATGGATTTGGACGAGCTTATAAGAGCTCTTAATTCAAATCGTGTTGATATAGGTTTTGCCACCCATGTATCAGGAGATGTTGCCAAGCCGTTCCACGTACACCAGGTACTTACCGACGGGCTTTGCCTTGCGGTATCAACAGAAAATGAGCTTTCAGAAAAAGACACTTTAAGTATCGAAGAGCTCTCCAATGTACCGATTGTATGCCTTTCAAAAAACGAGCATCCGGCAACTCACAGATTCACAGAAAATCTTTTTTTAAACCACAATTCGACAATGAATGTGACAAGATATGTTCCAAATATTGACACAGCACTGTTTTTCGCATCTATTAACCTTGGAGCTTTCATAATACCGGCTCATCTTACACATATGGTATCAAACAAAGATATGAAGGTTCTTCCTATATCCGATGCAGACAGCAGCATCAAGCTCAATATCATCTGGAGAAAGGACAATATGAATCCTGTAACTCCGATATTCTGTGATGCTTTTGAAAGCTTCGGTAAAGACCACGGAGAAAACGAATTCCATTAAAAATACA
>JAILQM010000128.1 GCA_024698965.1 Eubacterium sp.
GGCAATTATATAGAAAATTTCACAAAAACTATTTTAATATTTCACCGTCTTTTACAGTATCGGCATCAAGAACAATATAGTCGAACTGAGAAAGACCATAGGTAGTATTTGATTCTACTATTGAATAATCCGAGTTTTTGAATAATATATTAATCTCCGTAAAAATCGCATAGCCTTTATTTATATTATAAACACCGGTCAAGGTATCTGTCTGAGAAACAACATATTCCACAGAAGAATCCGGCATAATAATAATGCTTCCCGCAGGAAGATCCTCTTCATCTACGTAATAATAGTTGTCGCTTTCATAATAAATCGAAGGAGTCTCAACAGTTGTATTTCCTGTATCTTCGTTTTCTACAAAAAATCCAACAGTGCTGCTTTCAACAACAGTTGCATATTCTTTAGGAATAAGATTAAAGGTGTTTTGAGCTATGGCTGAGTTTGGAATCTTAAGTCCCGTAACATTATCAAGAGTTAGTTTTATATCGAGATATCTTTTGTCGGCATATCTTTCCATTGAATTTGTAAATGTAACAACTGCAAGATTTTTACCCGAATCATCTATAATTTCAACGGTTCCTGTCGCAGAGTTTCCGTCATCGGAAAATGTAACCTTTGCGGATCCATCTTCCGTAAGCTGTTCGGCCACATCGTCGGAAACCTCAAATACTATTTCCCAGCTTTCGTCGGTAATTATCTTATATACGGGATAATTCGGCTTGATATTAATATTATTTTCAAGAACTACGGGCGTATAAGAAGCCGAATCAAGGTTTTCCGCAGTTACCGTGTCTTTTGTGAGGGATTCGTAGCCGTCGGTATAATAACAGATTATGCCCGGAATTTCGCCGTAATAAAGCGTAAGCCCGTCGTCGTTATTTTCCGCCTTTAAGCTCTCTAAAGCATTTGTATTCATAAACTCTCTAACCATGGAATTTGTAGAGTCTATAAAATCATAAATCTTATAAAAATCAACAGAATTGTAATTTAAAGCAAAGTCTCTTGAAGTCGCCGATATATCCTTTAAATTATCGGCTGTAAGATATTCTGTCGCATCACCCGATGCAGAAGAAAGAACAGTGTTAATTTTCCCGCTTTCATCAAGAGAATATACAGGAGTTTTTACGCTCACCCTGTCACCTTCACTTGCATAATAATTAATAATTCCGCTGCCTGACGCATATACAACAGACTCATCTCTTAAAGCAAGAGCGGTATAGCTGTTGTCCTGAACAATGGATCCGGATAATACTTCATACGCCGCAATATGTTCGGTAACAAAAAAACGGGCAACAAAGTATAACGTATAAATAAGGATGATGAGAAAAACCACCACCCCTATGTTTAAAAACGAATGCTTTTTAAATTTTACAATATTGGAATTATCTGCCACGGGTACCTCTTAACATAGACATCTGCTGCACAATATATGCAGCAGATGAAAAATACATATTTTAAATTTTATAAAGCAACTTTAATATAGCCCTTGATCTCATCATCAATGTCTTTTTCGTTCGCTTCAATGCAGGCTACAAAATTAACATCGAACATTGAGCTTATATCATTAAGTCTCAAAACAACCGTAGTTACGTTTTCTAAGTCGGTATTAGCAATATTTAAAAAACTGTCGAGGAAAATAAATTCGATATCACTGTCCTCAGATAAAATGCCACATAAGAAACCTATAAATTCATGGGAATCCAAAAGATTATACTCAGAAGAATCTATCATTCTGATACTGTTGTTTAACGAATACATATGTTTGTGAGTCTTATCCACAAATACTATGTGTCCGTCAACTTTTTCAAGTGTCTCATCAACCATACTGAGAAGTTCTTTTGTTTTTCCTTTGCCTTTTTCCCCAACAATTAATTGCACCATGTTAATACCCTCCTTTATAATATGACGTCCTTAAGCGGCCAATCCGCTCTTATTAGTTACATTCATTATAAGCATTTTTATACTGTTCGTAAAGAGACATTCTTACTTTTTTTCGGGTAATCTCCACAAGGCCAAGATGTGTAAGTCCATGAACTTTTACTCCTATTTTATCATCTTCCGCAATCGCTTTAATGTAGGAAAAAAGTTCAAGTCTGTTTTCATCATTTTTCATATCAATAAAGTCGGCTATAATAATCCCCGAAATATTTCTGAGTCTGAGCTGGCGCATAATCTCATAAGCCGCCTCTTTATTAACCGCCAAAGATGAGCTTTCTTTGTCTTTTCCGGTTATTTTTTTACCCGAATTTACGTCAATTACGCATAAAGCTTCGGTCGGTTCTATAACAATATACGCTCCCGACTTAAGCCAAACCTTTTTATAAAGTGCGTCACTTAAACATTTTTCAATGCTGTAGACCTTAGAAAGTGAGTAGGATTTATCAGAGTAAAACTTAAGCTTGTCTTTTTCCAAAGGACAGTATTCGAGTAAGAAATTTTCGGCTTCGCATAAAATATCCGTATCGTCCGTAATTATCTCATCAAAGTCTTCAAGCGGGGTTTCTTTTAGAAGTTTTATATAATAAGGCTCATTTTTTTTAACGCAGGTAAATGCCGTCCTCATCTTCCACTTCGGAACTTCATTTTCTATAATGTCTTTATATTCGCACAGTTCGGCAAGAATATCTTCATCAGCCGCGTTTTGTGCATTCGTCCTGACAATAACGGAAATATTATCCGGTCTTTTTTCAAAGAGCAGATTGTAAAGCTCTTCTTTTCTTTCAATATTAATTTTATGAGAAATTCCGAATTCGTTTTTCCCGGTTTCGACAAGGACATATCTGCCCGAAAATTTAAGATGAGAGCTTAAGGTAGGCGGCTTGGTTTTTACCGCTTCTTTTGAAATCTGAACAATAATATCATCGCCCACAGACGGCACTTCTTTTTCTAAGCCGTGCGCATAATAAGGAAAACTGTTATCTTCCAAAGAATAATAACAGTTTTTTTCGAGTCCTATGTCAATAAACGCCGCGTTAATATTTTTCTTTATATCTTTAACCTTTCCTATGTAAATATTACCGAGAAGCGAAGGCTTATCTCCGCTTTCAATATTCATTTCTACCGGAACGTTTCCGTCAAAGAGTCCGCAGACGATATTGTTTTTAAGTCTTGTAAGAATAAGTCTTTTCATATTTTAGGGTTACTCCCGGTTAGCGATTTCACGAGCCACGTCAAGCCAATTGATGTCATTTTCCTCCATAAGAATCATCAGCTGATAAAGGAAGTCTGAAATCTCATGTCTGAGATTTGTTTTATCATTATTTTTTGCTGCCAAAACCACATGCATAAATTCTTTGTTAAGCTCATTTATATTGGCATCTGTTCCTTCAGCCAAAATCTGATTCGTATAAGAGCCTTCGACCGGATTCTCTTTACGATTTTTAATCATTTCCATTACATCGGTAAGAACCATCAAAGGATTTCTGTCCATGTAATTTTTCTTTAAAATTTCATTGAAAAAGCAGCTTCTTGCGCCCGTATGGCAGGCTGCACCGATCTGGGAAACCTTGGCAAGGATTGTATCGTAATCACAGTCGGTATACAAAGCTTTTACATACTGATAATGTCCTGAGGTATCTCCTTTTAGCCAAAGCTCATTTCTCGATCTGCTCCAATAAGTCATCTTACCTGTCTTCATGGTATTATAGTAAGATTCTTCGTTCATATAGGCGAGCATAAGGACTTCGCCCGTAACATAATCCTGGACAATGGCCGGAATAAGTCCATCTGAATTTTTCTTAAGTTCAGACCATTCAAAAGACGGAACAAATGTATTCATTTCAATACGTTTTTTAACAAGCTCGGCTTTAAAATCCATTATCTCGGTTTTAAAAGAACTAATCATGGCTCCGCCAATACCTATTATATTATCCTTTTGCAGATAATCATATGCCTTGTCAAAGTCTACATCAAGCATAACCGGAATCATAGGTATGCTGACAATATTTTCTATTGCGCTTATCTGCTTTTCGTTACAAACAATAATATATGAAACGCAGCTTTCAATAATATCTTTTTTCTTAAAAAGAATATCAACATCAGCAAGTGATATAACTATTCTTTCCTTACCGAATCTTTCGGCCGCTTCTTTAATAGCATCACCTACATTTGGCTTAGATCCGTTGAAAATAACCTGCATTGCTCCGGCATGAAGAATCTTTTTCGCCTGCTCAGCAGATGAAATATAGCCTCCGCAGGATACGGGAACTTCGCTGTGCTCACAAATACTTTTAAGCATCCCAAGGTGAATCTGGTGCTCGCTTTCGTTATTTGCCAGGTTAAAAACCACGAGCTGATCTATTCCCGAATCGTTAATATAATTGGTTATATAAGTAATATCCCTCGGGCCTGAAGGCTCTTTATTGTCAAGAGCCACAAAAGCCTTTCCGTTTTTTAAATAAACGCAGGAAATCAAGTTCTTAAATTTCATTTTTCATACCTCTATAAAGTTCCTTTGGTAGAAAGCGCTCCTTTAATTCTCTCATCAAAGATTGTTGCCTCGTCAAGAGCCTTGGCAAAAGCCTTAAATATAGCTTCTATCATGTGGTGAGTATTGCCGCTGTTAATCATTTTAATATGCAGATTCATACCGCAGGCATAGCTTACCGCATAAAAGAATTCCTTAACCATCTCAGTATCAAGATAGCCCACTCTTTCCATAGGAAAATCCGCATCAAAAACAAGATAAGGTCTGCCGGACAAGTCAATTGCACAAAGAGCAAGCGATTCGTCCATGGGAATCATGGCATTTCCATATCTTTTAATACCGTTTTTGTCTCCTATCGCACGCTTAATGGCAGTGCCCAAAACAATACCTGTATCTTCTACAGTGTGATGGCAATCAACAATAAGATCTCCGTCCGCCTTTAAATCAAGGTCAAAGAGACCGTGTTTTGCAAAGCTAATAAGCATGTGATCAAAAAATCCTATACCCGTATCAATATTGGATGTTCCCGATCCGTCAATATTTAAACTGCATGTTATTCTGGTCTCAGATGTGTTTCTCTGGACATCTCCTATTCTTGTAGCCATTATTTCCTCCCATTACTCAAATCTGACCTTAATGGAATTGGCGTGTGCCGTAAGCTGCTCCGATTCCGCAAATTTGATTATATCTTTATGTACATTTCTAAGTGCTTCCTCTGAATATGATATCACACTTGATTTCTTAATGAAATCATCAACCGAAAGCGCAGAGAAAAATTTTGCCGTTCCGTTTGTCGGAAGAACGTGGTTCGGACCTGCAAAATAATCTCCCAAAGGCTCACTCGAATATGTTCCGAGGAACATAGCTCCGGCATTTTTAACCTTTGTCATTGTAAGCCAAGGATCTTTTGTTACAATTTCAAGATGCTCTGAAGCTATTTCATTTACAGCATCTATAGCATCTTCCATATTATCGGCAAGAAGAATATATCCGTAATTTTCAATCGACTTTGAAATAATATCTCTTCTCGATAATACCTTTAAGAATCCGTCTATTTCTTCGGAAACCTTTTCCGCAATCTCTTTACTTGTAGTAATTAAAATTGCAGATGCCATTTCATCATGTTCAGCCTGAGAAAGCAAATCTGCCGCAACGAAACGCGGATTGGCACTTTCATCGGCAAGTACAAGAATTTCACTCGGCCCTGCAATAGAATCAATGCTTACATGTCCGTAAACAGCCTTTTTCGCAAGCGCTACATATATGTTTCCCGGTCCCACTATCTTATCAACCTTAGGAACCGACTCTGTTCCAAATGCCATAGCCGCTACAGCCTGAGCTCCGCCAACTTTATAAATCTTATCGGCGCCGGCCTCTTTTGCCGCAACAAGAGTTGTCTCGCAAATTTTTCCGTCTTTTCCCGGAGGTGTGGTCATAATAATTTCGTCAACTCCGGCAACTTTTGCAGGAAGCACATTCATAAGAACGGATGACGGATAAACTGCTTTTCCGCCCGGCACATAAACGCCGACTCTTCCAAGCGCCGTAACCTTTTGTCCCAAAATGCTTCCGTCAGGCTTTGCATCAAACCAGCTGTTTATCTTCTGTTTTTCATGGAACTCTCTTATGTTTTTAAGAGCCCTTCTCATAACAGCTAAAAGCTCATCATCAATTTTATCGTAAGCTTCTTTGATCTCTTCTTCGGTAACCAAAATGTTTTCAGGTGAAATATCTGCGCCGTCAAACTGCTTTGTATAATCAAAAAGCGCCTCATCACCTTTTTTTCTTATGTTGCTTACAATATCGTAAACCCTGTCTTCAAATTCACCGTAGCTTGAAGGACTGCGCTTTAAAAGCTTGTCCAAAAGATCTTTTTTGCTGTTTTTATCAAGTTTAACTATTCTCATTAAATAACATCCCTTTCTTCTCTGAGCACTTTATTTAAGTCAGTAATAAGCTGAGTTATTCTCTCGTTTTCCATTCTCATACTTACGCGGTTAACAACCATTCTTGCCGAAAGCGGGCAAACCTCTTCAAGCACCGAAAGTCCGTTTTCTCTAAGAGTAGAACCGGTCTCAACAATATCTACTATAACCTCCGAAAGTCCCACAATAGGAGCAAGCTCAATCGAGCCGTTAAGTTTTATAATCTCAACCGTCTGATTCTTTTTATTGTAGAAATAATCCTTGGCAATATGAGGATATTTCGTTGCAACTCTTATAAGCTCATGATGCTTTAAACAATCCTCGGCTTCTTTGGGGCCGCAGACACACATTCTGCATTTTCCGAATCCGAGATCTAAAACTTCATATATATTTCGGCCTTCTTCCATTATGGTATCTTTACCGACAATACCTATATCGGCCGCACCGTATTCCACATAAGTCGGAACATCGGGTCCTTTTGCAAGGAAGAATTTCATCTTTAACTCTTCATTTACAAAAATAAGTTTTCTGGTCTTCTTATCTTCCATCTCCTCGCAGGTGATTCCGGCCTTTGTGAGAAGTTCCATTGTTTTGTCAGCAAGTCTGCCCTTTGTAAGAGCAAATGTTAAATATCGCATTATATAACTCCTTTTAATCTTCCATCGCAATAATTTCGCTTATGGCGTGACTATTGGCATAATTATCGTATTCTTCTTTTGAAATAGATTTGTCTATTTTCATCATTTCAACATAGCTTCCGAAATCCCTTAAGTTCTTAGCTCTTTCAACAGCAGCTTTCTTGGAAGAATCGCTGTATAAAAGAAGAACCTTCTTTTCGTTAACCGGTATATCTATCTTTTGTCTTGCAGCCGCAGTCATAAGTGCATCAATCATGATTACAAAACCGACCGCAGGAGCATTCTTTCCGAAATATCCGACAAGATCGTCATATCTTCCTCCCTTGGCTATAGGCTCTCCGCTGCCGAAGGTATATCCGTCAAATATAATTCCCGAATAATAATCGTAAGGACTTAAATAGCTGAGATCAAAAGTAACGTACTTTTCGCAGCCATAGTAGCTTAAAACATTGTATAAAGCTTCGAGTCTTTCTATTGCCTTAACCGCCTTATCGTTATTTGTGACAAATTCACGGGCTTTTTTAAGCATTTCCGTACCGCCGTTAAACTGCGGAAGTGATTTAAATACGGCAATCGTCTCTTCTGATACATTAAGAGAAGTTACGTATTCTTCGGCTCCGAAATAATTTTTTATGGAGATTAAATCCCTTATAACTTCGCCGTCTGCTTTGCTGATATTTCCCATCTCGCATACTGCGCGTAAAAATCCGACATGGCCTACACTGATCTGGAAATCGGTAAGTCCCGCCTTTAAGAAACACTCACAGGTAATAGCAATCATTTCGGCATCCGCATCAACGCTGTTATCGTTAATAAATTCGGCTCCGATTTGAGTGGTTTCTTTAAGTCTTCCCTGGTATGAAGAATTATTTATAAATGTATTTCCGACATACGAAAATCTAAGAGGCCTTGTTTCTTCCATGAAATATTTTGCTGCGGCTCTGGCAATTGACGGAGTTATATCCGGTCGCAGTACAAGAGTATTGCCTTCTCTGTCAAAGAATTTGTATAGATCTTTGGACGGAGTTGTACCAATTTCTGTTCCGAACACATCAAAAAATTCAAACGAAGGGGTCTGAATCGGCTTATAGCCGTACATTCTTATAATGGTATGCAGTCTCTCTTCGAGAATAAGCTTCTTTTCAAATTCATTTCCATATATATCCCTTACACCTTCGGGTGTATGTAAAAGTCGGTCTTTCATAATATTTCTCCTCTTTAAAATAAGTCACTTCGGTATGGTAGCATAGTAGCGTACTAAAGTCAAGTGCCTTTTCTCTGTTCAAGATCTTTTTGAATCATATTAAGATACGGCAGAAAATAACCGTTTTCAGCTCTAAAGAAAAACTCCTCGTCAAGCTCTTCTGTTTTAAAACTCTTCCTGCCGCCTTCAAGCATTCTGTTCCAAAAATATAGTGCCTTGTCATATTTGAGATAATAGTAAATATCCTTATGAGTAAAATAAATAATAAAAAACGCAATTCCGTCCTGATTCTCAAAATCTCCCATGAACTTCATCTGATGCTCATGAATATTTTGCAGAGGGAAGGTATCGCTTTTACACTCCTTGGCATCGAAAGCCACAGGTATCCCCTGTACAACCCCTATATAATCGACCGTAGATTTGCTGTCAAAATAAGCCAGGGTTATATGTCTTGTAGACTCATCTATTTCAATTGGTGTTATAGGTGTAGGAACTTTTTGGATGAGGGCAAGTGAATTCTCACGGTATTCATTATTTGATTCGTTGATAATTGCTTCTAAGAGACTTCCTCTCAGACCTCTGGACTTTCTTTTCATAGGTGTATTATAGCACAAAAACACCCATAATTGCCAAAAGACAACTATGGGTGTCAAAAATATATTTGTATAGTTTTTTGAGCGAATTAAAACTAGCCTCTTCTTCTACGTCTTCCGCCGCCTTCGCCACCTGCTCCGGCACCCCATGAGCCAACTGCTGCAGGCTCTGTAGGTCCCTGAGGTTTAACCGCACCGGCTCCCTTGATAGCTCCGGCACCGCAAACTTCAATACACTTGTTGCAGGCTGTACACTTAGACTGAACGATAACACTGAAGAGTCCTGCTCCGCCCTTGATTGCGTCTGCAGGGCAAACCTTGATACACTCGCCTGAGCCTGTACACTTCGATGCATCGATATGTACTGTATGGCATCCCGGACAAATGAGGTTCTTACAGCTCTTTCTCTTGATATGAAGTTCAAAGTCCTCCATATGATCGTTAATAAGTTTCTCAATTTCACTTGCGCAGGTATATGAAAGATCACAATCCGCACATTCTTTGATAATTGAGCAAAGCTCCAAAAGAAGCTCTATATCTTCATTCTTACCTCTACCGTTGGTAATGTCTTCAAGTATAAGATAAAACTGTCTTAAACCGTCTCTACACATTACACCTTTACCGCAGGACATCTTGATAGACTCTTCTGCAATAAGGAAGGCTGTTTCTACAGGACAAACACCGGTATCACTTCCGGCTTTTTTTGCAAGCTCAATTAAATCTTTTAAAGCTTCATCAGTTACACTACAAATTCTTTCCATTATATACGCACCTCCTTATCTTAATATTCAGTCCACATCTTAACTCTCTGAAGATCACATCTTAAATCACACTGCAGACATCTGCCTGATTCACAGTGTGCCTGTTCTTCAGTAAAGCCTTGTTCAACTGCGTTAAAGGTACGTGCTCTTTCAGCGAGCGGTGTAACCGTAAGTTCTTCTCTCGGAATCTTGTTAAATCCTTCTCTCTTTCCGAGATATGGATTATGAGGCTCTCTCTCGTATAATGTTTCGGAAATGTCTCCGTCTCCTCCGAGATATTTATCAACTTCGATTGCAGTTTCTCTACCACCTGCAATACCCTGAATTACAGACTTTGTACCTGTAATACAGTCACCTGCGGCAAATACACCTTCGATAGGAAGTGTATGTGTGCCTTCCATAACAGGGAAGCCGAATTTATTTGTTTCAATTCCGAAGCCTTCAAAGTCAGCCTTCTGGCCCATGGCAAAGATAATGTAATCACCTTCGCAAACTGCCTCAGAACCTTCAACCATATCTACTTCAAGTCCGTTTGGTCCGAACTTAAAGCTGTTAATCTTAGCATAACGAAGTCCTTCGAGCTTTTCAGGTGTTCCGACAAGTTCAAGGTTTGTTGTACCGTCATGTACTACAACTCCCTCTTCCTGTGCCTGCTCGATTTCTTCATCATCAGCAAGCATGTCTTTTCTCTGCTCAAGACAGAAAAGTTCAACATGTGCGCCGAGTTTGGCAGATGTTCTTGCTGCATCGAATGCAACGTTACCACCGCCAAGAACGATAACCTTAGCGCCTTCGCATACATTCTCATCCTTATCACCGGCAGCAATCTTATGTAAGAACTCAACGGCTCTTGTAGTATGTCCGTTTTCTCTACCCGGGATAACGGCATCTTTACCTGCTATTGTTCCCATTGCAAGAACGATAGCGTCAAAGCCTTCTTTCTTAAGCTCTTCAATATTGTTTACTTTGTGATTTGTAACAAGATTAACGCCTGTATCTGTAATATATTTTACTTCATTCTGTACATCATCATGTGAAAGACGATACATCGGAATACCGTATTCCATATATCCGCCGGCATATTCGTTTCTGTCATAAACAGTAACGTCATGTCCCTGCTTTCTTAAGTAGAATGCCGCTGTAAGACCTGTAGGGCCTGCTCCGACAACAACTACCTTTTTACCTGTGTCAGGCTTCTGTACGGAATTTTTCTGCCAAAGCATTGCATCACCGTGCTCAGCAGCATATCTCTTAAGGTTTCTGATTGAAAGCGGATCGTTTAATGTAGTTCTCTTACATGCACCTTCACAGCTTCTTACACAAACCTTACCGAGTGAATGTGGGAACGGAACTTTCTCACGGATAACAGCAAGAGCTTCCGTTGGTTTTCCTTCTTTAACAAGTCTGATATATTCAGGAATATCAATGTGTGCAGGACACTGTGCACTACAAGGAATAAGAGCTTCCTGTCTTGGGATATCTGTTCTGAATACACCTTCCATATCCTGAAGAGCACCTGTAGGACAGACTTCGATACAAGCTCCGCAGAATGCGCAATCAGCATCCATAAGAGACTTATCTCCTTCTGTTCCGACATATACTTCATAATTTGTCGATGTCTTATTAAGCTGGTAAATACCAACGCCACGGACATCCTGACATACTCTGATACATCTTCCGCAAGCGATACATCTTTCCATCTCACGTACATTGAGAGGGTTGTTGGTATTAATACGTGTTGTTGTTTTTGTAACCTCACGCATACGACCGGCAACGGCATTTGTTACCTGCATCATAGCCTGAAGCTCACACTTAAGATACATCTTACATGATGTACAATCATGAGGATGACCGGCAAGCATAAGTTCCATCGCAACACGGCGGATCTGCTCTAAACGAGCACCCTTTGTTGTGATTTTCATGCCTTCTTTAACAATGGTTGTACATGATGTCTGAGCACCTTCCATGCCTTCAACATTAACAACACATAACTTACATCCGCCACGGCTCTCGAGGTCCGGATGTGAACATAAATGTGGAATATAAATACCTGCTGCGAGGGCTGCTCTTAAGACGTTCTGTCCCTCTTCAGCTTCGATTTCAACTCCGTCAACGAAAATTTTTACTTTCGCCACAATTGCCTCCTTCTGTAATATCACAGATATTACCAAATGCTTTTAAAATGTGCCATTTATAAATAATCTACCTTTTCAATAAATTGAGTGTATCATATAAAATACATGTTACTCAAGACTAACCGTTCCAACTGATTGAAAACGATAATTTTTATCAGAACGGACTGGTTTTGTTCTTGGCAACAGCATTTACCAACCCATTATTGCTTTCTACACTTTCGAGCATTTCCCCTACTCTGTGCGCAGATTTCATTATATTAACATGCATATCTGCTTCTTCAGTATAAAATCCGTCTCCGGCTTCTTTCATATCATTATAGCTTTTGCTTATTGCGCCGAGAATCATATAAGCAAGATTTGTTCTGTACTCATTCTCACTGCGACAGGTCTTGTAAAGCTTGGATATTTCTTCGACAATATGTCTGGGATCGACATCTTTATCAAATACAATATCATCCTTAAAACTATCCATGTTTCTGATAACTTCAAGAATATATTCATCCGGATTTTCAAGGCTTCCCTTTTCTTTTAAAATAAACTTAGCGTTTCTGCTTTTTTTGTTAAATAAGAATATTTCTGTATCTGCTTCACAAACTACCCATAAAGACCAGTCTCTGTCAACAACATATTCGGTTATATTCTTTGTATTCTTCTGCATAATACCCTTTCACACTCACAAGAAATGAGGCAGATTAAGAAAAAATCCCAATCTACCTCATCCCCGTAAGTAATTTAAAATCTCCCAGTAATATTTATTACCCCCATAACACTTATTACTTTATATGAGATTTAATAACATTTTAGTCTTCAGGATCGATGAAGTCATCTGAATCCATGTACTTAACAGCTTCCATACCTGCGATACGTCCTGAGTTAACAGCGTATGACATTGTTGAACCAGGATTGTAGAAGCAGTATGAATCAGCGAATACTGATGCAGTATCGTTACCGCAAGCATAAAGTCCAGGAATCGGCTTGTAATCGTTGTCAAGGCAAGCCATGTTCTCATCTACTTCAAGTCCGCCGAGTGAGCCATATCCACCAGGTAAGTGGCGAGCTACATAGAACGGAGCTGTTGTAATAGGCTTAAGGAATCTGTGATCCTTAGTAAACTGCCAGTCATAACCTCTCATGTTGCCGTTGCACATTTCATTGTACTCAGCAATTGTAGCCTTAAGGTTCTTCTCATCGATTCCTGTTGTAGCGCAAAGCTCTTCGATAGAATCGAACTTCCAGAAGTTAACCTGACCGCTTGATACATCATCTTTACCGTCATGAAGATCTGAAAGACCTGAAGCTTCGATTGTACCACCGTTTAAGTAAAGCTCAAGCTCTTCATCCCACTTATCCATGTGTGTAATACCATGGTGATATGTAATATAGTCAAGGCCGTGCTCTTTATAGTAATCAACGATGTTCTGATCGATGATTGTGAATCCCTGATGACCTTTCTGAAGAAGAAGTGAGTTACCTGTAAATGTTGTATTATCCATGATTTCCTCATTGATAAATCTCTTACCCTGAAGGTTAACCATGAGGTTAGGCTGTCTCATTGTCTCTGAAAGTGTCTTGAAGATATCTGTTGTACCAGGAGTATTGTATGTAACCTCCATGTTAACTTTGGCTTTCTTTCCGCCGATATCCCAAACCATGTTAAGACCGTCACCGTCAATACCAGGAATACGGAATGTGAACATATCAACGCCCCATTTCCATCCCATGTACTGCTCGATCATGTCAACGTTGTTACCGATACCACCTGTAGCAACGATTACTGCGTTACAAAGGCACTCGATCTCTTCACCGTTTTCATCAACAGCGATAACGCCTCTAACCTGTCCCTTAGATCCTGTAAGAATTTTCTTAACAGGTGTATTGAATACAATCTCTGCACCGATTTCCTGTGCATAAGATGTAATTGTCTTATTCATGATAGATGCACATCTCTCGCATGGTTTGTTTGAACCAGGAGTCTTTACGATATGCTGTGTAGCGTGTGAGTTCTTGAAGTATTTGTAAACACCAAGGAATTCAACACCCATGTTCTGAAGCCATTCGATTGTCTCCGATGACTGGTTGAACCAACGACGAACGAGCTTAGCATCTGAACGCCAGTGAACATACTCCATGAAGAAGTTAAATGCATCGTCCTTAGTAAAGTCGTTGTACATCTGCTCTTTCTGCATCTGTGATTCAAAAGCAAGGAGAGCCATACCCATGTTAGCCGATCCACCTGAAGTTCCTGATTTCTCGAATGCGATGGCCTTTCCACCACCAGTAGCATTAAGACTTTCCTGAGCCTGTGTCAAAGCAGCAAGACCTGACATACCGCAGGCTACTACTACAACATCTGCTTCCATCTGTTTCATTATATTATCCTCCTATACAAATATATTGTGTTTTGCAAACTGACATAATTATAGTATTTTTGGCGAAACAAGGCAATGATTTTTTGGTTTTTTTGTACATTTTCACTAAAAAAATTTTTTTATTTGTGAAAAATTGCCTAAAAAACAAGGATTTTTGTATAAATTGTTCGGATTTTTGTACAAAAAGAAATGGGTTATTATCACTAAAATTTTGTGACAATAACCCAATGTTGGTATTAGATTTTTATTTAACTGTACTAAAAATCTGTGTTTTTAAGGTCGAAAATTCGGCAGGTTCCACTACTGAAAAGCTTTTATTTGACAGGTACGACAGTTCATTTTCCATCTCCGGGAAAACAATCTCGGCAGCATAAAGCATCTGATGAGTAAGCTTTCCGTAGCCTTTTGTATTATCTCCGTACTTTATATCTCCGATAATCGGATGACCGATCGAAGCAAGATGGGCTCTGATTTGATGACTTTTACCGGTTATAAGATCTACTTTAAGGTAAGTAAAGCCGTTTCTTTTTTCAAGTGGAATATAAGCAGTCTTAATATAGGACGCACCTTTTTTATTCTCTTTAAATATTTTCACCTTATTGGTCTTCTCATCTTTAAGCAGATAGCCTTCTATTTCAGCTTCTTTATCTATTTCCCCTTTAACAATGCACCTGTAATATTTTTTTATTTCTCTTTCTCTTATTATTTGTGAAAGGATTTGAAGAGAATAAAGCGTTTTGCCGCAAATAACTATACCCGCCGTATTTCTGTCAAGTCTGTTTACGACTGCGGGTTTAAAAGTCTTTAAGCTTTGAGCGTTTATTTCTCCTTTATCGTAAAGATAAGAAAGCATTTCTTCGTTAATTGATACATCTTCAGGCTTTGATTTTTGAGAAAGTATTCCTGCCGGTTTGTTTAAAAGAAGAATATTTTCATCCTCATAAACTATATCTATATGTGAATGTCCTCCGAAAGATGATTTTTCATCTCCGGCAAATTTTGAATAAGTTTCATCAGAAAAAAAGAGGGAAATAATATCTCCCTCTTTTAACTTTTCTTTTCCCTCAGCCTTCTTTTTGTTGAGGGTAATATTCTTTTTTCTTAGCATCTTATAAACGAAGCTTTTCGGAGCCGAAGGAAGATATTTAAACAAAAGCTTATCCATCCTCTGTCCGGCTTCATTTACACCTATTGTAATTTCTTTCATATTATTTCAATTTTTCAAGAACTGAGCAAACCAAATTGTAGGTTCTTTCGGTAGACGAAACACTTAAAGTCTCACCCGGAGTATGTATGTCCCATAAATCCGGGCCTAAAGCTATTGCATCAAGTCCGTCTATCATACCGGCAAAAAGTCCGCATTCAAGACCTGCATGTATAGCTTCAAACCTCGCTTCCTTTTGGAATAATTCTTTATAAGCGTCTCCGAATATTCCTCTAAGCTTTGAGTCCGGGTTATACTCCCATCCGGGATACTCTCCGTAAAGCCTCGTCTGACCGCCGAGAAGAACAGTAAGCACCTTAATCTTATCGCATATTTCTTTCTTTCTCGATTCAACCGAACTTCTTACTGAGGTCTTCATAACAAAGCTTTCCTCATCGCAGGTCATAATGCCCGGATTAAGAGATGTTTCTACAAGGCCTTCAATGTCTTTGCTGTAATTTACAACGCCCTGAGGCAAAAGTCTAAGGAACGATAAAACCCTGGCTTTAGAAGCCGGAGAAAATGCTTTCTCACACATATCAGCAGCCGAAACACAAACTCTTATACCACCGTCGGCAGTTTTAAACTCATTCCTTAAAACAGCGTCTATTTCGTCTATCTTTTTGCATAAAGCATCTTCGTCTTCGTTAAATACGGCAACATAAGCCAAAGCTTTTCTCGGAATTGCATTTGTCTTTTGTCCGCCGAAAAGATTGCAAAGGTCAAAAGAAACCTCGTCAGAAAGCATTCCCAAAACTCTTCCCAAAAGGCTAATGGCATTTCCTCTTTCCTTGTCTATCTCACTTCCGGAATGTCCGCCTTCCAAACCTTTTACGCAGATTTCAAAACATTCCTTATCATTTTTCTTGTATTCCAAAGGAATAACACTTTCCACATCTGCGCCGCCTGCACATGAAGTAAGAAAAACGCCCTCACCTTCAGAGTCAATATTTATAAGGAGTTTGGATGAAACCTTTGAAGCGTCAAAAGCCTTAGCGCCCAAAAGTCCTATCTCTTCATCGGAGGTAATTACAGCTTCTATTGCAGGATGCTTTAAGCTTTCATCTTCAAGAATTGCAAGTATCATAGCAACAGCAATTCCGTCATCTCCGCCCAAAGTAGTACCGTCGGCGGTAACATTGTCTCCGTCAACCAAAAGACGGAGTCCGTCTTTTTCAAAATCAAAATCTGCTCCGTCTTCTTTTTCGCAAACCATGTCCATATGTCCCTGGAGCATAACCGGATCGGCATTTTCGTAACCGGCCGAAGCAGCTTTGTATATTACGACATTGTCTGCACTGTCTCTATAAAATTTCAATGAATGATTTTGTGCAAAATCACATAAATATTTACTTATTTCATCTGTGTTTTTAGAACCGTGGGGTATTCCCGCTATTTCTTCGAAATAATAAAATACTCTTTCCGGCTTTAGTCCATCAAGCTTTCTCATTTTATTGCGCCTTCTCTTCTACTGTATTTTCTCCGTTCTGTACCGCAGCTGCAGCTTCAGGCTGAATCAAAGCTTCAGGCTCTTCTACCGGAGGATTAAGCTCAATTCTGTTAGCAGTAACAATATCAAGACTGCTCTGAAGATTTTTAACGAAAGACTCCTGCCTTTGATTTGATATCTCAATAGTTGCCGTCAGAAGCTTTTCGATATTCATAAGCATATTGTCAACATAGGCAATAGCACTTGTTCTGATTTCATTGGCATCTGCTGTTGCTTTATCAAGAATTTGCTGAGCCTGATTAGAAGCATTTACAACGACTTCATTTCCCTGAGCAAAAGCTCTCTGCATAATCTCGTGCTCCGATACAAGCTCATTTGTCTGAATCTGAGCCTGAGCAATGATAGCATCAGCCTGCTTTTGTGCGTCGGAAAGAATCGCATCCTTGTTGGAAATTATCTTCTGATATCTCTTGATTTCTTCAGGTGTTTTACTCTTAAGTTCATCAAGAAGTTCTTCAAGTTCATCTTTATCAACTATAATCTTAGACTGTGAAAAATGCTGATATTTACAGTCGGCAATGTAATCCTCAATCTCCTCAATGAGTTGTTCGATTCTGCTACTCATTCTTATCCTCCTTAAATTTTGCTGCAACCTTTTCATTTATGGTATCCACAAGCTCCGGCGGAACAAACTTGGAAATATCTCCGCCAAAAGCCGCCGTCTCTCTTACTGTTGTAGAGCTAAGATATGAATACTCAAGACTGGTCGTCAAAAATATTGTCTCAAGATCGCTGTTGAGCATTCTGTTTGTCTGCGCAACCTGAAGCTCAAATTCAAAATCCGTAACAATTCTAAGGCCTCTTACAATAATATTCGCATCCTTCTGCCTTGCAAAATCAGCAAGAAGCCCTTCAAAAGATTCAACCTTTACATTTGGTATGTCTTTTGTAACCTCTTTTAACATACTAACACGATATTCGGGCGAAAACAATGGTGTTTTTGCCTTGTTAATCAGCACTCCGACAACGAGTTCATCCACCATATTTGCCGCTCTTTTAATGATATCGAGATGCCCGAGCGTACATGGATCAAAGCTGCCGGGATAAATTGCTCTTTTCATTATTTAAGTCTCCATTCTTAATTACATTTTCTCTATGAATACATGCATATTTGTTTTATATTCTTTGACTCTTACCGCCTTAAGGCCGATTTCCTCGAGGAAGTCAAACTTCGTATGTAAATCCGCTTCCATAATTATAAGAGTATCTTCTTTTACAATCGAAGATGATGCAAGGTATTCAAGCACTTCCCTTTCATATCCTTCAAAATACGGAGGATCTATGAAAATAATATCAAAAGGCTCAAGCTTTTCTATAGCCCTTAAAGAAGCTTTGATATCTTTGGAAAATACCAGTGACTGCTCGGTAAACTCAGTATGTGCCAGATTTTCTTCAATTGTTTTAACGGCTTCTTTGGAATTGTCGACAAACACGGCAAACTCGGCACCTCGGCTTAATGCCTCAATGCCTATTCCTCCGCTGCCGGCAAAAAGATCCAAAAATCTCGTGCCGTAAATACGCGTCTGCAATATATTAAAAAGCGTTTCTTTAATCCTGTCCTGGGTAGGTCTGGTATTTTTTCCGGGCACCGTCTTTAATCCGAAGTGCCTTTTCGATCCCGCAATTACTCTCATGACTGTTCTTTAAGTACCTCTTTATTCTTCACAATATAATCCACCAGCGAAATTATTGTAAGCGCCAGTGCGATATAGGTAACAATTTGTGCCGCAAGCTGAAAATAAACATTTTCAAAATTAAGTATCAGCATTATTATCATTATCATCTGGAAGGTTGTTTTAAATTTTCCCCACCAGCCTGCAGCTATAACAATATTGTTTTCTGCGGCAATGAGTCGAAAACCGCTTATTATAAATTCTCTGCAAATAATAATAATTACTATCCAGGCTGAAAGTCTGTCCATCTTAACAAGACAAATCATTGCGCTGCAAACAAGAAGCTTGTCAGCCAAAGGATCCATGAACTTTCCGAAATTTGTTACAAGGTTATACTTTCTTGCGATTTTGCCGTCCAAAAGATCCGTAAGGGATGCAACAATAAATATCGCAAGGGCCCATATATCTTTGTTTGCAACAGGCAGATCAAAAAGCAAAAGTACTACAAAAAACGGAATAAGTATTACTCTTAAGACTGTAAGTTTATTAGGCAGGTTCATCTGTAATTACTCCTATCAAATCATATTCGTGCGCACCGGTAATTTTTACCTTAACCATATCGCCGGACATAAGGCTCTTTCTGTCGGTTTCTATAAATACATAGCCGTCAACATCGGGTGCATCACGAAAACTTCTTGCAACATAGGTGCCTTCTTCGGCGATATAGCCGTCGATTATAACAGTGTATTCGTTTCCGATGAGACTCTCATTAATATCTGCACAAATCTCACTCTGAAGCTCCATTATTTCATCGCGCCATCTGTTTTTTGTTTCATCGTCAATCTGACAGGGCATATTCGCCGCTTTAGTACCTTCTTCTCTAGAATACGCAAAACAGCCGAGCCTGTCGAATTCCATCTCGTTGATGAAATACATTACATCTTCGTGAGCTTCTTCTGTTTCACCCGGAAATCCTGCAATAAGAGTTGTTCTTAAAGCAATATCGGGAATATTTTCTTTAAGTTTTTTAATAAGAGAACGAAGTTCTTTATTAGTCGTTCTTCTTCCCATCATTTTCAGCACTTCGTCATTTGCGTGCTGAATGGGCAAATCAAGATAATGACAGACCTTTTTGTTTGTCCTCATCTCTTCTATAAGTTCATCCGTTATCTCTTCAGGATAACAATATAAAATTCTGATCCACTCGATTCCTTCAACTTCGGATAGCTTGCGAAGCAATACACAAAGCGACTTTTTGCCGTAAATATCCACGCCGTAAACCGTCGTCTCCTGTGCAACAAGAATTAGCTCTTTTACGCCCAAAGATGCAAGATATTCGGCCTCCGAAACAAGTTTTTCCATAGGAAAACTTCTGTATCTGCCTCTTAGAGAAGGAATAATGCAGTACGAACAGACTTTGTTACATCCTTCCGAAATCTTAAGATAAGCATAATGCGAAGGAGTCGAAACAACTCTCCTTGTATCGGTATTAGGCAAATCTTTAAGCGGCGCACAGCAGTCGTAAAAAGAGCCTTTTAAAGCCTCATTTACCGCTTCAACTATCTTATCGTAAGAGTTTGTACCGAGAACCGCGTCAACTTCGGGAATCTCGGCTTTAATGTCCTTCTCATACCTTTGAGCAAGACATCCCGTAACTATAAGTGCTTTGCATCTTCCTTTTTTCTTTTCGGCCATCTGCAGAATACTTTCTACACTCTCATCCTGAGCATCCAAAATAAAACTGCAGGTATTTACTACGATAATGTCGGCTTCATCTTCATTATCCGTAATAGTATATCCGTTATCACGTAAAAGTCCGAGCATGACTTCCGAATCAACCAGATTTTTATCGCATCCGAGCGATACAAAAAATACATTCATAAAATATTCTAAAACACAAAAGGCGCATATTCATGCGCCCAAGTGAATCCTATTCTTCTACTTCAGCTTCTTCTGAAACCTCATCGGTTACAACCTCGTCATCAAATTCGAGATCTTCTTCGCCGTCTCCGATGACCTTTACCTTTCCTTCGTAAAGCTCTTCAACAGCAATCGAGAAAGGCTTCTGGCATTTTGCAACTGCAAGAGGATCGTCTCCGTCTATAATCTGACGGGCTCTTTTTGCAGTAGCCATAACGATTGAATATCTGCTGTTTACAACCGGCTCTTCTCCCGGCTCAACATCTTTGTTTACTACCTGCATTAAATCTGTGTATGATGGATGTAACATTTTATAAATCTCCTTTCAACAAACCTTCAAGTTCAGTTCTGATATTATCCAAAAAATTCTTATCCGGTAAATCACCCGGTATATTTCCGTCTACAATGCCCCTGACATCCTCAATACATTTATCAAGGCTGTCATTTATTACAAAGTAATCGTATTTATCCATGTTTTCGGCTTCGCTTTTGGCCTGAAGCATTCTTTGCCTGATATTGTCTTCAGAATTTGTCCCTCTGTCACGAAGTCTTTGAACAAGCGTCTTTACAGATGGCGGAAGAATGAATACCAAAACCGTCTGCGGCAGTTTTTCTTTAACCTTCATCGCTCCCTGCATTTCAATTTCCAAAAATACATTTTTTCCGGAATTTAATTTTTGCTCAACATATTCTTTAGGCGTGCCGTAGTAATTGCCCACATACTCGGCATATTCCAAAAACGCATCCTGCGAAATCATCTTTTCGAATTCGTCTCTGTTTTTAAAAAAATAAGCAACGCCTTCTTTTTCGCCTTCTCTCGGGCTTCTTGTAGTAGCCGATACGGAAAGGCAAAACTCATCCGGATACCTGGTTAAAAGCTCATTCATTATTGTGCCCTTACCCGTGCCGGAAAAACCGGAAAATATAATAAGTTTACCTGTCTTCATTATATACTTCCTTTTACTCTATATTCTGAATCTGTTCACGTACTTTTTCAACGTCGGTCTTAAGTTCAATAGCAACATCGGAAATCTCTGCGTCCGTAGACTTAGACAAAATTGTATTTGATTCCCTGTTCATTTCCTGAGCAATGAAATCAAGCTTTCTGCCTATGCTGCCGCCCTTAAGAAGAGTATCCTTCATGGATTTAATATGCGTTCTGAGTCTTACGGTCTCTTCATCCACGCAAATCTTATCGGCATATAAAACAATTTCCGTTGCAAGTCTTGACTCGTCTAAGGTTCTGTCATTTAAAATCTCATTAACCTTATCGTGAAGCTTTTGTCTGTATTCATTGATAACATCCGGATATCTGATCTCTATCTTATCCACAAAACCAAGCATATCATCAAGCTTGCCGATAAGATCTGTTTTAAGGCTTTCACCTTCTTTTTCTCTGGCCCTGTTAAAGTTAACGGTTGCGCCTTTAACAGCCTCCATGAGAAGATTCTCCAAAACCTCATCCTCGCCGGATGCATTTTCCATTGTTATTACTTCCGGATATCTTGAAAGCTGTGAAACCATAATATCGTTTTTGATATCAAAGTCCTCAGCCATCTGTGAAAGATATTCCATATACTTTGCGGCAAGATCTTTATTATAGTGCAAAGTACTCTCACCTATGGAATAGTCTTCAAACGAAATAAAAACATCGACCTTTCCTCTGGCAATGTTTTCCTTAAGATAATCTCTGATTTCGGCCTCATAAGAAGTAAGTCTTCTCGGAATCTTGATATTTAAATCCAGGTATCTGTGATTAACAGCCTTAATTTCAACCGAAACCTTACGATTTTCACCCAACGCTTCGTATCTGCCGAAGCCGGTCATACTATATAACATATTGTCTCCTATCTGTATGCATAGCTAACCTGACACACAATGTATGCATACGAAATTATTATAGTTAAATTAGCAAAAATAGTCAATAATATTTAGAGCATAAAATGCTTTAAATCAGGTTGACAAGTCAATAAAGTTTTTGTATATTATTTCTCAAATGAATATTCCATGAGGGAGTAGTTCGCGCACAGCGTGATTTGTCAACAGTCCCGGAATTTATTCCTGGCAAATCTTAAAGAATGAGACTCATGTATAAACTTTTCAAACATCTTTGATGAGTTTATACATGGGTTTTTAGTTTTTTCGGAGGAGAATTTATGGCAGAATATATTCAAAAAGCACCAATTTTCATAGTAGTCATTTTACTGGTTTTGGGCTTCGTCTGTTTAATAAAAGGAGCCGATTATTTTGTAGAAGGTTCGTCATCTATCGCAAAAAGATTTAATGTGCCATCTATTATTATCGGCCTTACAATCGTAGCCATGGGCACTTCCCTTCCGGAAACTGCCGTAAGTGTTGTTGCAGCCGTCAGTAAAAACAATGAGCTCGCAATCTCAAATGTTGTCGGCTCAAATATTTTTAATCTAATGGTTGTTATAGGAGTCTGTTGTGTTTTAATGCCTATTCTCGTTGATGACATGACAATAAAGTGGGACATCCCTTTTTCTCTGATCTGTGCAGGACTTTTATTCATATTCGGAAGCCTCGGTTCAAAAACAATCGGCCGATACGAAGGAGCTCTTCTTTTAGCGCTTTTTGTATATTTTCTTTATAAACTTCTTAAAAGAGCCAAAGAAAACCGCGAATCGGTTTCGGAAAACGAAGAAGAAATAAAACTCATATCTCCTATTCTCAGTATTGTATTTATTCTCGCCGGTGCTGCCGCAATAGCTCTGGGCGGACAGCTCAGCGTTAAAGCCGCAAGCCGCATTGCCATAGAGTTCGGTATGAGCCAGACTCTTGTTGGCCTTACGATTGTTTCAATCGGCACATCCTTGCCGGAGCTTTGCACCTCATTTATCGCCGCCAAAAAAGGTGAAATCGACATGGCTCTCGGAAATGCCATCGGCTCAAATATTTTCAATATTTTACTCGTGCTCGGAATATCATCGGTAATTACGCCTATTACCTTCCTTACCGAAAATGCGATAGACTTTGCAATCCTTATTGCATTTACGATAATAATCTGGATAATAGTCTATAAAAAGAAAAAACTCACAAGAATAAACGGTATATTAATGCTTGTGCTCTATGCCGCATACACAGCATATATAATAATAAGATAATCCTACGGAGGCCATAAAATGTTAACCTTTTTATCAATTTTCGCCGCACAGTTCATCGCAGAAATGGGCGACAAAACCCAGATTATGCTCATCGCATTAAGTACAAAATATAAGCTTAAAGATATTATTTTAGGTACATTCGTTGCGATTCTTGTATTAAACGCAATAGGAGTTCTCGCAGGAAGCTTTATAGGCTCGGTAATCCCTGAATATATTATTAAACTGGTTGCAGGAATCGTATTTGTCATATTTGCTATAACCTACCTTTTCCCGTCAAAAGACAATGAAGAAGACGCAAAAGAAAGTAAAATTTCCTTTGCGCCTTTAGCTGTATTTTTTACTTTTTTCATAGCCGAACTCGGAGACAAGACTCAACTTACCGCAATCACCTTCGGTGCAAATGCCGGTCTTTCGAATGCTCTTGTCGTATGGCTTGCCTGTTCACTCGGCCTTTTTGCCGCCGATATGCTCGGGCTTTTCTTCGGCAAAATCATAAGCTCTAAAGTTCCCGAAAAAACAATAAACATAGTTGCTGCGGTAATTTTCCTTATCTTCGGTATTTTGACATTATACCGGGCCTTTAAAGCGTATGTTTAAGTTTGTTAAGAATATCTGTATACATCTTCATGACCTTATCATGATTAGCTTTAATATAGTCAATATTATTTGCTCTGCACTCCTCTTCAAGCCTAAATGCTGCATTGCTCAAATCTATTGCACCTATATTTAAAGAGGTGCTCTTTAAAGAGTGTATGTATATTTTATAATCCGCCCAGTTTTCCGAAACATATGCAGCATTTAAAACAAGAGACTTATCGGCATTTACATATTCGTTTAGAATCTGGGTATAAAACTCTTCATCCGACAGACAGAATTTAAGTCCCGTCTCAGTATCCAAAAAGTCCAGATTTTTAAACGCTTCTGCAGAATCGGTTCTTTTTGAAAGCTGCTCTAATCTGCCCTTTTCATCCATTGCGTCAAACTCAATAACGTAATCATCGCCAAACTCCGTATAATCAGGGTTATTCTCTTCTTTTTTCTCTTCGCCCTTTTCAGCATCGGTTTTCTTTGAATTTACTATGCTGTATTTGTCGCCCGGAAGATATTTTTTGAGAATATCCTGAAACTCATTATTTACAATCGGTTTAGCAATATAATCGGTAAATCCGGCGTTTATATACTCATCTTTCGCGCCCAAAACAGCATTTGCCGTCATCATAATTACAGGTGTGTTTAAATTTAAACTGTTATCATATTCGACCATTCTTCTTAGAGTTTCTATTCCGTCCATCTTAGGCATGAGATGATCGAGGAAAATCATATCGTAACTGTTCTTTGCAACATATTCAAGCGCCTCAGCTCCGCTCGCGGCAGTATCAACAGTTGCACCCGTATACTTAAGCAGTCCCTTGGCGACAAGAAGATTCATATCTACATCATCCACAACAAGGAATCTGCATGACGGCGCATATACATATGCCCTGTCGCTTGTATCGCTGATATCGTTTTCTTTTATCCGTTTTTCGAAATCTCCGAGAGGTATACTGCTCTTAATAAGCTGAGGAAAAACAACTTTAAAAACAGATCCCTGTCCGTATACACTTTCAACGGTGATATTTCCGCCCATGAGTTCAACCACGGCCTTTGTAAGATTAAGTCCAAGTCCTGTACCTTCAATAGACTTATTCCTGCCTTCTTCAAGTCTCTTAAAACTCTCAAACAAAGCTCCCATGTCTTCTTTTTTAATGCCGATACCCGTATCTTTAACACTTATAATAAGATTAATTTTTGCATCATTTACAAACTTACAGCTAACCTCAAAAATTACACTTCCGGTTTCGGTGTATTTTGCGGCATTCGACAAAAGATTATTTATAACCTGTTTTATTCTTGTATCATCTCCCGATAATACAGAAGGTATTGCAGGGTCTATCTTTGTAACAAACCTAAGTCCCTTGGTAACCATTCTCTGCTCATTGATATTGCAGCAATCTCTTATAACGTTAAATATCTCGTAATCGGAATTTATAATCTCAAGCTTTCCTGATTCTATTTTAGAGATATCGAGAATATCGTTTACAATTGCAAGGAGCTGACCTGATGCCTGTTTAATATTTTGTGCATACTCTCTGATTGTATCATCTTCGCACTCTCTAAGGAGCATCGTGTCCATTCCGATAATACCGTTAATAGGCGTTCTTATCTCATGAGACATATTCGCAAGGAAAGAATTTTTTGCATTATTTGCAAAAAGGAGCTCCTCTTCATGCTCTATAAGCTTCTTCCTCTGTCTTTCATATGCTGTGTTAAGCGCCATGAAGATAGCCCAGAAAACAGCAAATATAAGCCCAAAAAGTATCATGGATAAGATACCGATTTTAAAAAGCCTAAGAAGCACAATGCCGGATATAAACAGAGCAAGCAAAACTCCGTTTACCCTTATTTTTCTTACTTCAAGCTTATCGTTAATAACAAGCTTTGTAACAAAACTTCTTATGCTTTCTGTTATACCGGAATTTTCCTTTTTCTTGGACACATTGGATAAGTCCTGCCTTTTTCTCTTATATGTAAAAATAACACCGACGGTTCCGCTTCCGCAGTTTACCGATATTGCAGCCGAAGCCTTTTGGAAAATAACATTTTTAAACTCTATATATTTCCCTATTTCTTCGGCAACAAACGAAAGAATCGACTCATCAACACCCGAATAAGTAATAAAAACAGCCTCATCGTCAACACGCCAAAGATTTTTCATAACATGTTTAACATATGACGAAACAGCTTTCTTTTCACTTCCGAAAACAAGAGTATCAAGCTGAATCTTGGACTTTTTCATGGATAATACAGGATGGCTTACCATTCTTTTGGTAAAACTGTTCACCCTTTCTGAAAGCATGCCGTTTTCTGCGAGAGTATCGCCCGATGCAGTATAAAAAGAGACCGGAATAAAGGTTTTGTCGAGATTGATTTCATGTATTATCTCTTCAAACTCAAGTCCTTCATCAACATATTCGGCGGCTTTTACTGCCAAAAGACCGATTCCGCTGGAAATAAGCCCGCTGTCTATTACACAAATATTTTGTATACCCTTAGAAGCTTCTACGGCACGACTATAACCTTCGCCGACAAACTTTCCCGGAGAAATATGAATAACATACTCGGCCTTTAAAAGTAAATCCCTAAAATAAGCACTGTATTCATTAACTTCGGGAGCAGCACTTTGAGCCTTGTTATTTGTATTTCTCAAATAAACCATAAGATCTTCGGAATCGACTTCAACTCCGTCAATCAAATGAGCATTTGCGGTATTCACATAATAAGGAATGCTTTTAATATTATAATTTTTCAATATTCTTTTCGGCAGATCACTAATGCTGTCAACCGAAATAAGAATATGTACTTTTTCACTCATCAGCCTAAATCTCCCGAAATCTTTTTCAAAACTCTTGTCATAGCAGAGGTTTCTATCGGTTTAGCTATAAAGTCATCAAATCCCTGCTGGGCAAACATATTTCTCGCACCGCTTCCGGCATTTGCGGAAAGTGCAATAATAGGAACATCGTTATAAATGCCGTTACGAATCTTTCTGATTTTCTTCATCGCTTCGACTCCGTCCATACCCGGCATCATATGATCCATAAATATGAGATCGTAGTTTTCAACCATACATTTATCAATAGCCATTCTGCCGCTTGAGGCCGAGAAAGCATCTATTCCGTACATAGACAAAAGGCCCTTTGCTACCATGATATTCATTGAATCGTCATCTACAACAAGAACTTTTAGCCTGCTGTAGTCAGGCAGAGAATGATTTGCAAACCTTCCATCAAAGCCGCTGAAATCTTCATGTAAAATAGCAAGTGCATTTATGATAAACACAGGCTTTTGAATCATTATTATATTTTCATTTTTGTAACTGTTTGACTTTCCTCTGGCTACGAAAATATATATCTTTGTTGTTTTTGAAAGCTCGTCAAAATACCTTCTGTCCATCTCATACTCCCATTCGGAGATGAACACATGTGTTAGAGCGTTGTATTTTATTATCTCCTTAAACTCTATAAGAGATGATGCCGAAGCCATCTTAAGGTTAAGGCCGTATTTAACATGCTTAATAAACTCTCTGTAATACTCGGCCACTTCTTTTCTCGAATACTTATCCGAATTAAAATAGCAACCGATATTGTATTTGTCGGTTTCCTGAATGTAAATAGACGGCTGTCTGTTTCTGATTCTCTGAGGAACGGAAACATGTACATGAGTGCCCTCTCCCACATTTGAAACAATACTCATAAATCCGTCCATCGACGATGTGAGCGCATGAACGATGTTAAGACCTATTCCCATACCACCGTTTGTACGGTCTGCGGATGTATCTTTTTTATAATAGCCTTTATAAATTGCCTCAATTTCTTTTCGGCTCATACCGACACCGGTATCTTTTACATCAACATTTAAATTGATACCGTATTTTTCATCTCTTTTACTCACATAAAGATAAACGCCTCCGGAAGTCGTAAACTTAATGGCATTATCCAAAAGTTCGGAAATAATCTTTTTAATCTTAAGGTCATCTCCGAAAAGAGTAATAGGTATATCGGGCTGAATATCAAGAATAATTTCCAGATTCTTGCCGTAATCTCCCCAAACAATGTTTTCATAGGCATCATTTACAACGGAAGTAATCTCATATTCGTGAGGCACAACATTTATATTGCCTGTTGTAACCTCAGAAAAATCAAGAATATTCGAAATCTGATTATATATTCTTTTACCCGCGTAATGAATTGATTCGGCATCCTGTTTAAGGTCGTCGGGAAGCGGATTAGAAAGCATAATTTCACTAATACCGTTAATTGCGTTAATCGGAGTTCTAAGCTCATGAGAAACATTGGCAAGAAAAGCCTCGGTATTACTCATTGCATTGTCAAGTTCACCTTTAAGCTCCATATATTCTTTTTCCGAATTTATTCTGTTTAAAAAAATGGAATTCGCAAGAA
Organism: Eubacterium sp.; assembly: GCA_024698965.1. Lineage (GTDB taxonomy): Bacteria > Bacillota > Clostridia > Lachnospirales > Lachnospiraceae > RUG14243. Next base: position 28,427 of record JAILQM010000128.1, read on the forward strand.
TGGCTGATGCAATTATGGCAACAATTCCGAGGAAAAGTCTCGATATTACAACCTGCTCCGTATCAAAACCTATATAACCCGTGAAGATATGATAGATAATCAAAAGCGGATACGGAATAATCGCAAAATATGCAAGCTTCATATCGTTTTTGGCTGAAAGCGAAATAACAATAAGACATATTACAATAGGTACATCCGTAAGCGCCATCGGATGCGAACCGTAGAAAAACAGCATAATGCCGGTTCCTATTGTATAAAATATAAGTCTTTGGCTTTGATCTCCGATATTAAACAGATGCGCAATCCAGCAAAAAATAAGAAGGACGATTGTAAGAGGAATGCTGTAAGACTGCCACCCGGAAATATAAGAAACAATCATCAAAAGAAGGCCAAGCAAAGTCAGCACGGCTAAATATGCGATATGCGATATGGTCTCCCTTTCATACTCGTTAAAGTTATTCATATATAAAAACTCCCCCTGTAAAAAGAGTATCTAAATTTTATCATAATTTTATGTCAAATGCTACATTGCAAGTTTGTATTTTTTAAGTTATTATAAAACCCGTGAAATAAAACATAGAAAGGAAGCTTTAAATTGGCTTTTGACGGTACTTTAATCGCAAATGTTGTACGCGATTTAAAAGAAAATATAAGCGACGGAAGAATAGCAAAAATCTCTCAGCCCGAAAGCGACGAGATTCTTTTTACCGTAAGTAAAAGAGGAGGCGGGCAGACCAGGGTGGTTATTTCCGCAAACGCTTCTCTTCCGCTAATCTATATAACACAGACAAATAAACCGGCGCCTCTTACGGCTCCGAATTTTTGTATGCTCTTAAGAAAGCATATCGCAAACGGAAGAATTACCAAAATAATCCAGCCCGAAAACGAAAGAATAATCAAATTCGAAATCGAGCATTATAACGAACTCGGAGATTTATGCACAAAGCATCTTTATGTTGAACTCATGGGCAAAAGATCCAATATTATTTTCTGCGACGAAAATGATATGATTCTCGACTCAATCAAGCATATCTCTTCAAATATGAGTTCTTTAAGAGAAGTTCTTCCGGGAAGAGATTATTTTTATCCCAAAACAGCGGACAAAAAGGATCCTTTAAACACAACAGAAGAAGAATTTATTTCGCTCATCTCATCTAAACCCACAGATGTACAAAAAGCGATTTATCAGTCCTATAACGGCCTCTCTCCTCTTATTGCATCCGAGATTTGCTTAAGAAGCGCAATAGATTCAGAGAGTGCGGCAAACTGCCTTTCCAATGATATTTTAAAACATCTCTACAATCATTTTTCATGGCTTATGGAAGATGTTAAAGAAGGCAGATTTTCGCCATGCATTATATATAACGGAAAAGAACCTATAGAGTTTTCTTCTTTAGAACTTAAGATGTTCGAAGGAAAAGATGTGAAAAATTTCTCTTCTATATCCGAGGTTATTCAAACCTATTACAAAGACAAGGAAGTTTATTCGAGAATACGCCAAAAATCTTCGGACCTTAGAAAGGTTGTTTCAACCGCCAAAGACAGAGCCGCAAGAAAATACGATCTTCAGCTCAAACAGCTTAAAGATACCGAAAAAAGAGATAAATACAAGCTCTACGGCGAACTTTTAAATGCTTACGGCTACAGTATAGAAAGCGGGGCAAAATCCTACGAAGCTTTAAACTACTACAATAACGAAATGATTAAAATCCCGCTCGACGAAACTCTCTCCGCCCAGGAAAACTCTCAAAAATACTTTGAGAAATACAATAAACTGAAAAGAACCTTTGACGCTTTAAGCATTCAAAGCCAATCCTCAAAAGAAGAATTAGAGCACCTCGAAACCATTGAGACCTCTCTTCTTATCGCAGTCTCGGAAGCCGATCTTTCGCAGATCAAAGAAGAGCTTACACAATGCGGCTACATTAAAAAAACTTCTTCGGGGAAAAAAGGCGCAAAAACAGCGAAAAGTAAACCTTTCCACTACATATCTTCCGACGGATTCGATATGTATGTCGGCAAAAACAACCTACAAAACGACGAGCTTACATTTAAGGTTGCAAACGGAGGCGACTGGTGGTTTCACGCCAAAAAAATGCCCGGCTCTCACGTAATCGTAAAAACCGGGGGCAGAGAAATGACCGACAAGGCCTTTGAAGAAGCAGGCTCACTTGCGGCATATTATTCGAACGGAAGAAACTCCGACAAGGTTGAAATCGACTATCTCCAGCGCAAGAATGTCAAAAAGCCAAGCGGAGCAAAACCGGGCTTTGTTATATATTATACCAACTACTCCCTCAACGCTTCGACAGATATTTCAGGCCTTACACTTGCAGATTAATCAGATTCCCGTACTCTGCGCCCTCTCTTTCATATACGAAAGAACACGGGCGGAAATTGCCGCATTTTCCGGCAATGAGAGTTCGGGATCTTTTTCTATTATTCGGGCTGCATCCCGGGCGGCTTTTTTAAGCATCATCTGATCCTCGTAAATATCACCTATTTTAAAAGACACATCTCCGCTCTGTCTGTATCCGAAATATTCACCCGGACCTCTCAGTTTTAAATCCTGCTCAGCTATATAAAATCCGTCATTTGATCCGTTTAAAATTTCAAGACGCTCCGAAGCTTCATCTTTATCGGAGCCGTTTACCAATATGCAGTATGACTGCTTATCGCTTCTTCCGACTCGGCCTCTCAACTGATGAAGCTGAGCAAGTCCGAATCTTTCAGCGTTTTCAATCATAATAATCGTCGCATTTGCAACATCTATGCCGACTTCAATTACTGTAGTCGATACCAGAATCTTTATCTTATTGGACGAAAAATCATCCATAATCTCCTGCTTTTTATCGCTCTTCATCTTGCCGTGAAGATATTCTATCCTTATTGTTTTAGGAAAAATATTTCTCAGCTCCTCACAGTATGATATAACATCTTTGGCATTAATATCTTCCGACTCTTCGGCAAGAGGACAGATAACATAAGCCTGATGTCCCATATTAAGCTGTTCAAGTATTTTTTTATAGCAGGCAGGATGAGATTTTTCTTTAACCACAGCATTTTTAATAGGGAGTCTTTTTGCCGGCATTCCTTCCATTACCGATATATCAAGATCTCCGTAAAGGATGATTGACAATGTTCTCGGTATCGGAGTCGCACTCATAACAAGCACATGAGGATGAAGACCTTTATTTGAAAACGCATCTCTTTGATTTACGCCGAATCTATGCTGCTCATCGGTAATAACAAGGCCAAGATTGCTGTATTCTACCTTTTCCTGAATAAGCGCATGCGTACCTATTACAAATAAAGGGGCATCACCTTTAAGCTTTTCCCTTATTATCTTCTTATCCTTTTCTTTTACAGAGCCCGTTAGAAGCAAAACCTCGTAATTTAGTTTATTCTTATTAATAAGCTTTGTCATGGCCTCATAATGCTGAACCGCCAAAACTTCGGTCGGCGCCATTAGAGCTGATTTGTACCCGTTCTGCGCAAATACTATCATCGATAAAAATGCAACTATGGTTTTTCCGGAACCCACATCACCCTGAAGAAGCCTTTGCATACAACTTTTTCCCGAAACATCCGATAAAATATCAAAAAGCGCATCCTTTTGAGACGGTGTAAGCTCAAAGCCCAAATTATTTTTAACCGTTTCCATTTCATCGGTGTTTTCTATGCAAAAATTATTCGGAGTTTTTTCAAGACTCATCTTCTGATATTTAATTCCCAAGACAAAAAGCAAAAACTCTTCATATGCAAACTTACTTTTAGCCTTCAAATAATCATTTGCGCTTATAGGAAAATGCATGTCTCTAACAGCAGTTTTTGCCGGCGGAAAATCATACTCCTCCATAATATACCCGGGAATTATTTCCTCCGGATAAAGTCCTTCCGATAAAGCGGCTTCCACACCCTTTACCACAGTCTGATTTTTAAGCCCTGTTGTAAGAGGATAAACCGGCTGCATAGAAGTCTGCATTTCCCTATATTTTTCCACAGTAAATACACGGGGCTGATCCATCTGAAAAAACTGCCCCTTGGCATAAACTTTCCCGTAAAAAATAAACTCCTGTGATGTGTTTAAAGTCTTAGCCAGATAACCCTGTCTAAAAAACGTAAGGCTAAACTCGTTTAGCCCGTCCGTCATCTTCGCAAGAACAATATCCATTCTTGCGGTTTTTTTAAGCACAGGTCTTCCGACTATTCTACCTTTAACGGCAAATACCTTGTTAACCGTAATGTCAATAGGATTTACAATATCGGGATATTCCGCAAAAGCCCTCGGAAAATAAAGGAGCATATCCAGGCATGAATATACTCCTAATTTGTTAAACATTTTTTCTGTTTTGTCACCGATCCCCTTCAAATAGCGAATCGAAGAATAAAGTTCCATTTTGCCTCCGAATTCTACTCTACAGAAATTACGTAATAATAGATAGGCTGTCCGCCTTCGTGAAGCTCTACCTCACATTCAGGATATTTTTCACTGATCATCTTTTCTACAGATGAAGCATCGTCTTCGTTTACTTCATCACCGTAATAGATTGAAATAATTTCGGAATCATCATCCACCATTTCATCCATCATATCACAAATAACCTGTCTGATATCCTTACCAACGGCAAGAATACTCTTGTCGCCGACTGCCATGTAATCACCTTCGTTGATTTCCATGCCGTCGATAGTTGTATTTCTGACAGCATAAGTAAGCTGTCCTGTCTTTACAACGCTTATAGCTTCAAGCATTGCTTCTTTATTTTCTTCAGCTGAAGCTTCCGGAATAAAGCCGATAAGGGCTGCTATTCCCTGAGGAACAGTGCTTGTCGGAATTACTATGACTTCCTTACCTTCAGCAAGATCTACTACCTGATTTGCAGCCATAACAATGTTTTTATTGTTAGGAAGAATAAATACAGTGCCCGCGTTTATCTTATTAACCGCCTGAAGAATGTCATCCGTACTTGGATTCATTGTCTGACCGCCGGCAATAACCTCATCTGCTCCGAGGTCTTTAAATATAGAGTTAAGTCCGTCGCCGATAGATACGGTAACAAAACCGAAGTCTTTAAAGTCTGCCTTCTCTTCGCTCTTTTCTTCTTTTTCAGCTTCTTTTTCAGCTGCCTGCTGCTCAGCAAGCTTTAATGAGTCCTTAAAGAGCTTCTCCTGATGTTCTTCTCTCATGTTATCAATCTTAATCTTGCTTAACGAGCCGTAAGTAAGAGCTCTCTGAATAGCAAGACCCGGATCGTTTGTATGAACGTGAACCTTGATGATTTCATCATCTGCCACAAACACAATAGAATCACCGAGAGTTTCAAGATAATCTCTGAAAGACATCTGTTCGTCAGAAGGTACAGGCTCGTTTAAAACAACGATAAACTCTGTACAATAGCCGAATTTAATCTCAGCTTCGGTCTCTGCCGTAATTTTCATAGGCTTGCCCGAAGACTTAGGAGCTATCGAAGAATAATCTATTTCTTTTCCTAAAACTACATCATAACATCCTCTTAAAAATTCAAGAAGACCGGTTCCGCCCGAGTCTACAACTCCGGCTTCTTTTAATACCGGTAAAAGCTCCGGTGTTTCATCAAGCGCCGCCTGCGCTTCTTCTAAAACAGCCTCTCCGAAAACAGTAAAGTCATCTGTTTCAAGAGCCATAGCTGCAGCTTTTTCATAGGTACGTCTTGCTACTGTAAGAATAGTACCTTCTTTAGGCTTCATAACAGCCTTGTATGCAGTTTCCACAGCTCTTTCAAAGCTGTCTGCCACAATACTAACATTAAGCTCATCATATTCGGCTATAGTCTTTGAAAAACCTCTTAAAAGCTGGGAAAGAATAACACCCGAATTACCTCTGGCGCCTCTGAGTGAACCTGAAGAAATTGCTTTTGCAAGGGTAGCCATTGAAGGGTTATCAAGAGATGAAACCTCTCCGGCTGCCGAAATTATTGTCATTGTCATATTTGTTCCTGTGTCTCCGTCAGGGACAGGGAACACGTTAAGCTCGTTTATATATTCCTTTTGAGACTCAAGATTTTTAGCTCCGGCCAAAAACATTTTAGAAAGCAACGAAGCATCAATACTTTTTAATTCCAAGAGAATATCCTCCTTAATTAGTCGATGACTCTAACGCCTTCGACATATATATTTATTTTGTCGAGTTTGAGACCGGTGAACTCTTCCACCTTATATTTAACAGTCTCAATAAGATTATCGGTCACGGTATTAACGTTAACACCGTAGGCAATAATAATATGAAAATCAAGGGTAATCTCACCGTTTTTAACAGTAACGTTTATACCTCGTGTAATTTTCTCTTTCTTAAGTAACTTAACAATACCGTCTGTCATGCTTATAGCACCGAAACCGACAATACCGAAGCACTCAACCGCAACACTTCCTGCGTATGTAGAAATGACTTCTGGGCTTATAACAACTTTGCCCATTGCATTATCCATATGTCCTTTCATTAATCTACCTCCAAATCCACAGAAACATTATCTTAAGTTGTGTCATTGTTTTTTTTCAAAGATAAATAGATTATAACCTTAATCATACAAAAAATAAATATCTTTTTTCATAAATGAAAAAATCTCTTGCATTTTGGCGCTGTCTCTGATAAACTATCAATGTTGCGAATCTAAAAGATTTTGACAAATGTAATAAATACAAGGAGGTGCTAAAAATGGCAAAATGTGATGTTTGTGGAAAAAGCGCTCATTTCGGAAATGCAGTGAGCCATTCTCATAGAAGATCCAACAAGATTTGGAAACCAAATGTAAAATCTGTAAAAGTTAAGGTAAACGGAGCTTCTCAGAAGATGCATGTTTGCACTTCTTGTTTAAGATCAGGTAAAGTTGAAAGAGCTTAGTCTTTCGCTTTTCCTTATATATGAGATTAAAAAAGGTTATTCGATTCATTCGAATAACCTTTTTTTGCTTTACTCTTCTTCAAAATTAGTTGCATCAAGAATCATATCCTGAAGCTGCTCTTTTGCCTCTTTCTGCTCTGCAGTCTCTTCTCCGCTGTGTTTTCCGGCAATCTTATCTACAATATCCGGAACAAGATCCAATATCTTTGTAAGGCCGTCCTGATTTCTGATGTTTACAAGTTTAATCTTATCTCCCTTAATTACAAGAGCACAGCTCGGCACGATTTTACCGCCCATTCCTCCGCCGCCGTTATTTTTCTTGTTATCAGCAAAGGCCCCTGCCGCAATACCAAAAGTAACGTCCACAAGCGGAAGTATTATTGTATCTCCGAATCTAATCGGATCGCCTACTACAGTCTTCGAAGAAATAAACGAATCCATTCCCTCAAAAAGCGTCTGCACTGTCTGTTTAAAATTATTTTCAGCCATATTTCCCTCCTAAGCTCTTATCTTTTTAATTAATCTTCTGATCTTTTTATCTCTTATAAGCTCTATAAAGGCAAGAATGAATATATAGAGCCTGATACTTCCCATTATCCTGATATTTCCTTTAACATAAGGATCTTCCGACTCAAAATCAGCGCCGATATGAAGCCTTTTATCCATAAACATCGGTATAAGGCTTATTATTCCCAGGCACTGCCCCGTAAGATCCGGAGACCCCAGAGAAAAGAGTAAATCTCCTCTTGCCGAGTCCGGAAAAACCTTTTTTAACAGCCTGACAGCCACATTAAACACATGCTTTATCGCATCTTTATTATATTCGTCATCCCAAACCTTTTTAATTTTAAAGATAATGTTGTCCTTTAGCGGCTTTTTATCCCTTTTAGGTTTTTTATCCTTTTTAGGCTTTTTTTCATTAACAGGAATTTTTTCTTCATGCTTTTCATCTTCTTCAGGCCTTTTAACATCCTGTATATTTGTTTGAGTTCTCGCATGCTCTTGTACGTTCTCCTGTTTAAACTCTTCGGCTTTTGGTTTTAATTCTTCAGCAAAAGGTTTAATTTCTTCTGTGCTTTTGGAAGTTTCATTATTTCCTATTATACTAAACCATAACGCTTTAACGCTTAAAGTAAGCCCATCTTTATCATATCTGCCGCCCGCTCTGATGAGATGAAGCATATATGATACTTTAAAGCCCGCGCTAAATTCATCGTTATTTTCAGCATATATATCATATTTTACAGGAACAAAACAGATACAAAACAAAAGAATAACCAAAGCACAAAAAACAACCAGCAAAACAATGCCGATAATCTTAAGAACAGTTAATAATATACCCATCATTTCCATTTATGTTGTTTTCTCAGTTTCTGATACAGATTATAAGCTTTGCTCAGTATATCCTTTTCATTTGCGAACTTCAGCAAATGATAGGCTTCATGATACTTATAATAACCCGAATCCTCAAAATATTCCTCATGTTGTGGTTTACTGTGATAATTCTCCCCCATCATAAGATACCAGCTGACATTCTTTTTTATCTGAGTATTGTCTGCATAAAACTGAAATGACGTCTCGCCGATGTAGCCCATAAGCTTAGGACTTACGCCCGCTTCCTCGTTCACTTCTCTAAGTGCAGTTTCTTCGTTGGTCTCGCCCTCTTCGACCGTTCCCTTGGGCAATACCCAACCATCATAATGTCCGGCATAGTTCTTATAAAGCAATAATATTTTCCCGCGAAATATTACCACACCACCACAACTGTGTACTTCTTTCATATACTTCCTCCGAACGTGGTGTTACTAAATACAGTATAAAGGTTTTGATGCAATTATGCAAATAAATATAAGAAGCAAAACTCTTTAACAAAATAAAAAACGGAGCACGGAATAAATCCGTGCTCCACCTATTATGGCACATGCCTAAACTCACAAGAACTCCTTATGAGTTAAGACCTCTCTTAGTATATGTAGTATGAAGTAAGTGATGAGCCTTCTCACTGCCCGGGTGACCGAGATATGTCTCATAGAGCTCGATAATTGCAGGGTTTTCATGAGACTTTCTGATAGTATTAGCCTCATCGATAGAGTAAAGAACCTTAGCTCTTTCAGCTCTTAAATCGATAAAGTTTCTAACATTACCAGGCTGCTGCGGCTGTCCACCACCGTTTACACATCCACCAGGGCAACCCATGATCTCAATGAAGTGATATTCTTTCTCTCCGCTCTTAACAGCTTCCAAAAGCTTTCTGGCATTTCCGAGACCTGAAGCTACCGCTACCTTAACATCAAGTCCTGCAACACTGTAAGTAGCTTCCTTAACGCCTTCGATACCTCTTACATCAGTAAAGTTAAGTGCTCCGCCTTGGAGATCTTCACCTGTAAGTTTTTCAACAGCTGTACGAAGAGCAGCCTCCATAACACCACCTGTAGCACCGAAGATTACGGCTGCACCGGTACCTAAACCGAGAGGCATATCAAATTCTTCATCCGGAAGACTCATAAAGTTGATTCCGGCACGTTCAATCATTCTTGCAAGTTCTCTTGTTGTAAGAGCATAGTCTACATCCGGAACACCGTTTGCATTCATTTCAGGACGCTTGCACTCGAATTTCTTAGCTGTACAAGGCATGATACTTACAACAACGAGTTTTTCTTTATCAATTCCCATCTTTTCAGCATAGTAAGACTTAGCAATTGCACCGAACATCTGCTGTGGTGACTTACATGATGAAAGATTGTCTGTCATTTCAGGGAAGTAGTGCTCACAGTACTTAATCCATCCCGGTGAACATGATGTAATAAGAGGAAGTACTCCTCCGTTCTGTACACGGTCTAAGAATTCTGTAGCTTCTTCCATAATTGTAAGATCGGCTGAGAAGTTTGTATCGAATACTTTATCAAATCCAAGTCTTCTTAACGCTGCAGCCATCTTCTTTTCAACGTCTGTTCCGACAGGCATACCGAATGCTTCACCGAGAGCTGCACGTACAGCAGGAGCTGTCTGAACGATAACGTATTTATCAGGATCTGCAATATCTGCAAATACATCCTTGGTAAAGTCTTTCTCATAAATTGCACCTGTAGGACAAACAGCGATACACTGTCCGCAAGATACACAGGTTGTATCACCTAAAGGCATATCAAACGGTGATCCGATATGAGTGTTAAATCCTCTCTGGATAGCACCGATAACTCCGATACCCTGAGTTTTTGTACAAGCGGCAACACATCTTCTGCAGAGAATACATTTATTGTTATCTCTAACCATATGTGCAGCAGATGTATCAAGCTCATATTTAGGATTTTCCCCTGTAATAGCATCCTGATCTTCGATACCGAACTGTCTGCAAAGAGTCTGAAGCTCACACTTTCCGCTTCTTACACATGAAAGGCATTTCTTGTCATGTGTAGATAAGATGAACTCAAGGTTTGCCTTTCTTGTTTCAAGTACTCTTGGTGTATTTGTATAAATCTCCATGCCTTCGCTGATTGGATGTACGCAAGCAGCTACAAGAGTCTTTGCTCCGACTACTTCTACAAGACAAATACGACAGGCACCGATTTCATTTATTTCTTTCAAGTAACAAAGTGTAGGTATTTCGATATCCGCCAAACGAGCTGCCTCAAGAATAGTAGATCCTTCAGGAGCCGAAATATCTCTTCCGTTAATTTTAATGTTAACCATTCGTTAACCCTCCATAAATTAGTTTCGTACTGTTTTGTTTCGTTTAATCTTTTTCCGGTTAGTCATTATTAACTATTCCTTATAAGATTTATAACTTATCTTAATATATAAAATTTATGTGAGTTTGTAAATGATATTTTTTATTATTTTTTAAAAAATGTTATACAAAAAATGAAATACAACTATTTACTGAAGTATTCGTCGAATATTTCTTTGGCAATCGGTACCGCTACAGATGATCCGCTGCCTGCTCCTTCAGCTATTATTGCGACAGCTATATCCTCATAACCGTCTTTGGATGCATATCCTATAAACCAGGAATGAGTATCATCGCTGCCGTCGATATATTCTGCACTTCCGGTCTTTCCGTAGGCATCGTAAGACTGGCCCGAAAGAGCCGATGCCGTACCGTTTGATACCGTATAAGCCATATAGTTTTGAAGGACCTCCGATTCATGCTCTGTAAATATAGTTCCGTATTCGGATGAAGAAAATTCTTTTACGCTGACTCCGTTTTTATTCTCGGTATGATCGATGATATAAGGAGTCATAAGGACTCCGTCATTTGCTATAGCCGCAGTAATAAGAGCCATATGGAAAGGTGTAACAAGAGTCTGCCCCTGCCCTATCGCAGTCTGCATTATTTCATCCGTATCAGCATCAGAAGTAAGTGAAAACGAGCTCTTCTTATATTCAAACGAAGTCGGCAGATCCGAGTTAAAAAGCGCACTTTCACATAAAGAAACAAAAGATGATATATTAAGCGTAAGTCCTATATTGGCAAAAGATGAATTACAGGACTTTGCAAAAGATGTTTTTAAATCCTCACTTCCGTGAGCCGTATTTCCGTAGCAGTGAATTGTAGACGAGCCCGAGGTAAATGAACCGGTGCAGTCAAAACTATATCCCGAAACCTTGTCATTTTCTCTTATATACTCAACAGTCGTAAGCACCTTAAATATAGATCCCGGCGGATAAAGTCCCTGGGTTGCCCTGTTTAAAAGTACAGAACTGTCTGAGTCCGATGTAAGCAGGTCCCAGTCGGCCTCTAAAGTATTGGGATCAAATTCAGGTTTTGAAACCATAGCCAAAATTTTACCCGTAGACGGCTGAATCACAACTATCGCTCCGTCATAAGAACCGAGAGCGTTATAAGCCGCCTTTTGAACATCTATATCTATAGTTGTAACTACATTATCGCCCTCGTTTTTATTGTCGGTTATATCATTAAAAAGTCTCTCCAAAATAGGCGCATGGCTTCTTAACATGTAAAAATTGGCAAAAGATTCTATTCCGCTCTTGCCCTGAATCGTATATCCGACAACATGAGCACACACACTTCCGTAAGGATAGCTTCTGGTTTCGGTGCCGTCATCTGATACTACGGTTTCAGCAAGTACTGTTCCGTCAGATGAAAGAATGCTTCCCCTTATAACCTTCTGCGCAAAGGTTTCCGTTCTCGAATTATAGGAATTATTTATTACCGACTCTGCCCTGAAAATCATAAAATAAGTAAAATATGCCATAAGTGCCAAAAACAGTATTACAAAAAAATATGTAACAAGGGCAAATTCCGTATTTCTATCCGAGGTCCGTAAAGACCGTTTCTTCCTTACGGGAGATTCGTTTTTTTGTTTTTTGTTTTCGTTTTTCGATATACTCATCTTCGTCTTCCTTATAAATGTAAAGTCCAAGTATTATATTAAAAATTATAAGAGTGCTTAATAGTGAGCTTCCTCCGTAGCTTATAAGAGGAAGTGTAACGCCTGTGGAAGGAATGAACTTAGTAACTCCTCCGACATTTAAAAACACCTGGAAAATATATGTGCAGCCAAGTCCAAGGGCAATGTATTTATAAAACCTTAGCTTTATCCTCATAGCAATATTCAAAAACATTACAAAGCAGCTTATACATACCAGCAATAAACAGATGGCAAAAATTCCTCCCATCTCTTCGGATATCGCCGCAAAAATAAAGTCTTGCTCAACTACAGGAATAGAGGTCGGGGAACCTCCGAATAGTCCGCTTCCGAACCAGCCTCCCGATCCTATCGCAAAAAGCGCCTGAGTTACCTGATAACCGGCTCCGTCTATTACGGAAAACGGATCCTGCCAGGCGATAACCCTTGTTTTCACATGGTCGAATAAAAAATACGCTCCAACGGCCGCAACCGATCCCGCCAAAAGACCGGATGCCAAATAAAACACCTTATGGGTAGCAGCGTAAAGCATAATAAGATAAACCATGAAAAATATAAGTCCCGCTCCGAGGTCTTTAGAAGCCACGAGAATAAGCACATGAATTGCGGCAACGACAGTAGCCTTTACAACATTTTCAAATTCCACACTCTTGGCCAGAATTGACGCCGTAAAAAATACGAAAACTATTTTTATAAATTCCGAAGGCTGAAGCGAAATCCCTGCAATTGTTACCGAAAGCTTTGCTCCGTAGCTTACCGAGCCTATGACAGCAACCGCTGCCAGAAATCCTATTCCGACAAGTGCATATACCCATGTCAGCTTATCCAAAAATCTCAGCTTTTTAATAATTATCGGAACCAGCAAAAACGCAAAGCATCCGATAGCTGCCATAATAAGCTGCTTAAAAGCCGCTTCGTAATTAAGCCTTGATAATATAATAAGCCCGATAGAAAGCAGCATGCACATATGATTAATTACGAGTTTGGGAGCTGTTTTATACATAACTCCGTAAGATAGACATACAAAAATATAAAGTGCAAGCGTGCATCCGAACATGATAATATATTTTACTTCAAAGTTATATAAATAAAGTGCCAAAAATCCCAAAAGCTCAATTGCAAAAATATCCGCTCTTTGCATAAAATAAGAAAAGCTTCTGTCTTCTTCGGTTTTTCCTCTCCTTAATACGGAAATTGACCTGTAGCAATAAAGTGCCATGACTATTATCATCAGGTATTTAATTATTTCAATAAGTATTGTAGCCACTTATTCCACACCTCGTTTAAAATGTCCGTAAGTAAACTCTCCGTCAAAATTTACTTTTTCGTTATTTACGAACGCTTTTTCATACATTTCAAAAACATAAGCCGCCTGTTTTCTGTCCTCATCGGTAAAAACAATCCTGTAAAAAGCCGCATTTAAATAGCTCACTTTTCTGCTTTCCTGAAAAAGTGCTGTCGGCAGGCTGTTATAAATTCTGTTTGCGCAAATATCGCAAAACGTGTGAACCTTAAATTCCTTTTTATATCTGTCTTTTAAATAAACATCGTTTCCGGCCGGATTCTTTTTGCATTTGTCCGTGTTTTTAACAACGCACTGTCTGCTTGTCATTAAAGGAGTTGTCGTATAGATGCAAAAAGCACTGCTTGAATTATCAAGCGTTTTAATCTCTCCGAAATTAAGCTCGCAAGGTATGCTAAACTCTTTTACGCCGGTATTTTTATAATACTTAAGCGCACCGCTGTTCCAACAGTAAACGCTCTCGTCCGCAATAATAAAAGGATCTTCAAATTCCTTATTCAAAAAGCCTATTTCATCAAAAGTTCTGGCCATAAATCCGTTAAAACCACAGCCTTTAAGGATATTCTTTATTTCCGTATATTTTTTAAGCGTCTTATCGTCAAATATCACAGGAAGAGCATAATACACCTCTTTTCCTGCATTTTTAACATCTTCGCATAAATCAGAAAGAGAATCTGCGGGGTAAAAATAATGACAGTCTAAAATTATCTTTTTAACATATTTATTTTTAAGAGCTTCTTCAAGTTGCTCTTTTTTGGTAAGCATAACCTCAAGCATAGGCTTCTTAATCTCTTTAGCAGAAGACATTTTTGAAATATCAAAAATATTTCTTTTAGGCTCATAAGGCATAAACATAGCTGTTAAAGCCTCAGTGCAGCTTCTCCTTAAATTATTAAGTTCTGATGCAGGCATGAAAATATCATCTTCCGCTTCGATTATCACATCACCTGCCTCAAATGGAGTATTGCCGAGTTTGGTAAGCTTCTCTTTCGCCGTTTCCTTTGTTACAGGGCTTTTTTCAGCCTTCTGACAGACGCTTCCTTCGGCAGATGCCTTTTTATCTCCCAAAGAAAACTCAGCATAAGCATTTTCGCCTTTTTTTAACCTTGCAAAAATATTGACTTTGAGCTTTTTAAGTTCGGTATCCGGCACAAAGAAAGTATTGTCCGCTTTTTCGTGCGAAGGATTGTTTATGGCAATCATATTTTCATTCTCGCCCTTAATATATCCGTTCGTAAAGCCGCTCCTGTTGCCGAGGTCCAAAAGCTGCCTCTTCATTTTTTCGGAAAGCGGTTTGGCGCTTCCATTGGTATCCAAGACTTCGTCAAGCTTTTCTCTGTAAAGCTTTGTAACGCCTGCCGCATACTCAGGACTCTTCATTCTGCCCTCGATTTTAAGAGAATATACTCCGGCCTTATATAAATCATTCAAAGAATCAATTCCGCATAAATCCTTCGGGCTTAAAGGATAACACTTCTTTCCTTTGGCCTCGTAAGGAAGTCTGCAGGGCTGAGCACACCTTCCTCTGTTTCCGCTTCGTCCGCCCAATATGCTGCTAAAGAGACACTGCCCCGACACACAGTAGCAAAGCGCACCGTGTACAAAGGTCTCTATCCTAAGCTTTGTATTTTCGGCAATAGTCTTAATCTCCTCCAAAGACATTTCCCTTGGGAGAACAAGCTGGCTAAAGCCTGCATTTTCAAGCATTTTGGCACCCGCAGCGGAAAATATCGCCATCTGTGTACTTGCATGAATTTCAAGGCCCGGAAAAGTATTCTTTAAAAGCATTGCCGCGCCCATATCCTGCACTATAACACCACTTAAGCCCCTCTCATAGAAAGGGGCCGTATAATCACATAAAATATTCAGTTCGTCTTCCTTAAAAAGGGTATTTACAGTCAGATAGAATCTTTTACCCAAAAGATTGGTATAATCTATCGCCCTAATGAGTTCTTCTTCCGAAAAATTAGCGGCATAAGCTCTCGCACCGAATTTGTTTCCGGCCGCATATACGCTGTCCGCTCCGGCATTAATAACCGCCTTAAACGTATCAAAAGAACCCGCGGGAGACAAAAGCTCCATCCGACAGTTTTTAATATCGCTCATTTTATCCTTCCAGCTTTGCGTTCTTTATGAGAAGCTCTTTATTCTCATTTTGAAGCTCTGCAATGGTCTTCTCAAGATTCTCAAAGCGTATCTGTGCAGACACGTTTTCGTGTCTTAAATCATAGATTTCTTTTTCTTTGGCTTCAATATCTTCTTCGAGTTTTTCGGCAGTTTCTTTTGCCTTAAAATAATCGTCGGCAATGTTTAGTTCAATCATTATGGCTTTCATATCCATAGTCATATTTCTTGCGCCTTCAGAGCCTTCGATTTCCGAAATTTTATTATTAATATAGCCTGCAACTTTCTGCAGATATTCTTCACTTTCAAATCCGGAAAGCTTATATACCTTTCCGCCGATAAGTACGTCCGATTCGTTCTTTACTGACATATTTTTCCCCTATTCATCCTGAGCACATTTTTGTCTTTTGCGCTTATTAAAATTATGATAACACAAAAGAGCGGTTATTTCCACCGCTCTTTTCCCTTACCAAAAACTGTGCTTTATCGCATAATTATCGCAAAAATCTTATTTACTGAGCCCGAAATGCTCATATGATAGCGATGTTGCCTCACGCCCTCTCGGAGTTCTGTTTATAAACCCGTTCATAACAAGATAAGGCTCATAAACGTCTTCTATCGTTCCGGCATCTTCACCTATCGAGGCTGCAAGAGTATCAAGCCCCACAGGTCCTCCGCCGAATTTTTCTATTATAGTAAGAATAATATCTCTGTCGTTCTGGTCGAGCCCCATCTTATCAACCTCAAGCACATCAAGCGCATAACAGGCAACGTCTTTTGTGATTATGCCGTCGAACTTAACCTCTGCATAATCTCTTACCCTTTTTAAAAGGCGGTTGGCAAGCCTTGGCGTTCCTCTTGAGCGGCGCGCCATCTCCATTGCGCCTTCTTCGTCGGTTTTAATGCCGAGTCTTTCGGCAGAGGCAAGTATTATCGTAGAAAGCTCTTTTGGATTATAAAATTCCAGATGACTTACGATACCGAATCTGTCTCTTAAAGGCGCGGTCAAAAGTCCGGCTCTTGTCGTGGCACCGATAAGAGTAAATTTCGGAAGATTGATTCTTACAGACCTTGACGCAGATTCCGAACCGATCATAACATCAAGAGAAAAATCTTCCATCGCCGGATAAAGGATTTCCTCTACAGATCTGTCAAGTCTGTGAATCTCATCTATAAAAAGTACATCTCCGGTCTTAAGAGTGCGAAGTATAGCCGCAAGCTCTCCGGCCTTTGCAATTGCAGGGCCCGAAGTTGTCTTAATATTAACGCCCATTTCGTAAGCAATAATATTAGACAGTGTCGTTTTTCCAAGTCCGGGAGGACCGTATAAAAGTACGTGATCGAGCGGCTCGCCTCTGTTTTGAGCGGCCTCTATATAAACCTTTATGCTGTTTTTTAATTTTTCCTGACCCACATAGTCATTAAAGGTCTTCGGGCGAAGTACATTCTCAAGCCCGTAATCTTCCTTTTGAATTGTAGTGGATATAATTCTTTCTGTATTAATCATCTTCCCACGACTCCCAGGTTTATTTTTGCCTGTTTAAAATTTTTTAGATATTCGATAATATCTCAAGAGCTCGCCCAAGTACATCTTCAACAGTTGACTCCGGCGTAATCTCAATCTTTTTATATGCATTAATGGCTTCGGCAGATGAAAATCCGAGTGATGTAAGTCCTGATATAACATCGCTTCTTAACGAACCCGATTCATCGGAAGAAGCCGTATTTGCAGCATAAACGCTTTCAAAGGTTTCCCCAAGAGAAAACTTATCCTTAAGCTCCATTATTATCCTCTCGGCGCTCTTTTTCCCGACGCCCGGAGCACTTTGAATAAGCTTAACGTCTCCGCCCAATACCGCAAACCTTAAATCATCCGACGGTATAGCCCCTAAGATTCCTATTGCAATCTTAGGACCGATTCCGCTTACCCCTATAAGCAGTCTGAAAAGCTCCCTGTCATCTTCGGATATAAAGCCGAATAAAGATATTCCGTTTTCAGAGACCTGAAAATGAGTAAAAATTTTAACCTCTTCACCCACACTAAACGGCAGACCGTATGAAGTAACCGGATAATTAATATTATAACCAATTCCGTTATTTTCTATTACTATGGAGTTTCCGTCCATTCCGGCATAAATGCCTTTAATATATGAGTACATTATTTCCTCTCACCCAAATAATAAAATCCCTTACATTCTTTTAAATAAACAGGTACAATTTTTCCTATAAGACTCTCATCTCCGGCAAAATGCACTGTAGAATTATTACTGAGCCTTCCCGTTACCAAAGAAGAATCATGTTCGTTAATACCTTCCACAAGAACGTCTAAAGTTTTGCCCTCATAAGCCATAGCCTTTTCGGAAGCAATAGACTGTACCTCATTTAAAAGCCTGTCAAACCTTTCCTTTACGACATCTTCGGGAACACTTTCCCATCCTGCCGCAGGAGTCCCGGTTCTCTTTGAATAAATAAAAGTAAAAGCACTGTCATATCTTACCTTTCTTACAACATCCATCGTATCCTCGAAATCTTCATCGGTTTCACCCGGGAATCCGACGATAATATCAGTGGTTAGTGCAATATCCGGAATCCTTTTCTGTATTTTTTCCGCAAGCTCAAGATAGCTTTCCTTTGTATAATGCCTGTTCATCTTTTTCAAAAGCTCACTGCTTCCGGACTGCACGGGCAGATGAAGATGTTTGCAGATTTTTTTTGACTCCGCCATAACATCTATAAGCTCATCCGATAAATCCTTCGGATGAGAAGTCATAAACCTTATTCTTTCAATGCCTTCAATCTCTTCGGTTTTTCTCAAAAGTTCAGCAAAAGACACAGGCTTTGCCAAGGTCTTTCCGTAGGAGTTTACATTCTGCCCCAAAAGCATGATTTCCTTAACTCCGTCGTCTGCAAGAGCTTTGATTTCGGAAAGAATATCTTCCGCTTCTCTCGAATATTCTCTGCCCCTTACATACGGCACTATGCAGTAGCTGCAGAAATTATTACAGCCGTACATAATATTTACACCGCTCTTAAAAGAATATTTTCTGCGCGACGGCAGATCCTCTATAATCTTTGAGTTGTCATCGGCTTCAAAGCCGATAACCATTTTATTTTCCTGAAGCCTTCTTAAGGTAAGCTGGGCAAACTGAAAAAGATTATGAGTACCGAAAATAATGTCCACAAATTTATATGAACTCTTAATCTTTTCAACAACATCTTTTTCTTCCATCATACAGCCGCAAAGCCCTATTATCATGTCGGGATTCTTCTTTTTATAGCTGTGAAGCCGGCCGAGTCTGCCGTATACTTTAAGATTTGCGTTTTCTCTTACTGTGCAGGTATTGTAGATTACAAAATCGGCATTCTCCGATTCAATCTCGCTATAGCCCATTTCATCAAGCATTCCTTTAAGTTTTTCCGAATCATGGGCATTCATCTGACAACCGAAAGTCGTCACATGATATGTGAGTTTTTTACCGCGTCTTTTTTCCGCATCTTCCACAAGCATTCTCACTTCACGCATATAGCTTTTCTGAAGGGCTGCTTCCTTTTCTTTTAAAGTCTCCAAACCAAATTCCTCAATAATATTTTATTTCGACATCTCTGTCCATGGCAATTAAAAGCTCTTCGAGTTTTTTAATAATGCTGTTTCTCGAAGAAAGCTCATATGAAATCTTCATTCCTCCCTCGCCAACTCCAGCTGCTTTTCCGACATAAAAGACCACCTTTGTGCTTTCGTCTATAAGAGCCGTGGCGATTTTGGAAGAGCCGACATTTTTATCAAGCTCGTCGTAAAAATCAATATCTATTTCACCTTCAAGATATCTTTCAAGGAGCATAATAACATTGTGCAGAGTTATTACCCCTTCTGTGATAATATCTATATCCGGACAGGTTTTCTTTGCCATAGGCGGCATGCCATCTGCAATTGTATCATAATCCGTTTCAAGCTTAAAGCCCAAAACTCTCGATGCAATCTGCGAGCTTGTTCCTCCGGCTACAATTTTTAAACCGTCAGCTTCCATAAAGTCTTTAACTATTCTCTCATCATCTTCGGGATTAAGCGGCGGTCCGGTAAAAATATTCACCCTCTTTTCATCACTGATCCTTACAACGCCAACCGTCGTATCATCTTTGGGAACTCCCAGATAAAGATCGTAACACATATCATCTATCATGGCCGCAAGTCGGCTCGAAGACTTAGTTTTCTTCTCACACTTAAGAGCATAATCCGCAACAGCGTCTCTGTTCCACTTAAGATTCATAGTATTGTCACCGCTGCAGTAAATACAGCCGTCGCTCATACAAATAAAAGCATCACCGGGTTTTGCCTCAAACTCGCATTCGGTAATCTTTTTCCCATGCACGAGTCTTTCTTTAAAAGGCAGGTTAAAAAGCTCATGGTCTCTTATGCAAACGCACTGCGGATTATCATATTCCACGATATAAGTTCTGCCGTCGTCAAAGATTTGAATAATGCTGAAAGTGCTGTAAGCCTCACCGTTTATACTCGATGACGGCAAAGTCTTTGTAATCGTATCAACGGCTTCATCTATACATATACCGTTTTTAAGAAGTGTTCCGAGGATTTTAGAAGTCATTGTTGAAAATATATTGGCCCTTACTCCGCTAAGCATTCCATCTGCAAGAATAATAATCTTCGAATCTTCGGTCTTTATAATCTCAACCTTGTCACCGCAAAGCTCCTCTCCGAAATGATGATAACTTTTGTATGAAATATCAATAAATAAACCCATTATTTATCCCCGCTTTCATCACTGAAATCATCCAATAACATAGTGTCTCTCAGCCTTGTTAAAATAGCCTTTGTTTCTGCGGTTGTCTCACCCAAAAGACCGGCGATTTCCTGAGCCGTTCTCATCTGTTTATCAATAACGTTTTGAGCCATCTCTACAGTGTCAAGCTTCTTTTCCATGATTCTTTCTCTGGCTTTTTCTTCGTCGGTAATATCTTCTATGATAATAAGAAGTGACTTTGTCTCCTTTATAAACTTACCTGTTACAAGAACGGTTAAGCCTCTGTTTTCCCAATTCTGTTTATATCTTAAAAGATCTTTTCTCTCGGTAAATACTTTACAAAGTATTTCCGTATCTATAAACTCATATAAATATCTATCAAGAGCTTCGTTTTTGGAAGTTCTAAACACTTCCTCGGCTTTGGAATTAAACTCTTTAATCCTCATCTCCGAATCAACTATCATAATAATATTCGGAGTATTGGTCATAACAAGATTAGACATTGACCTTGCTTTTTCAAAAGAATACATAAGACACATTGTCTTAGGCGACTTTCCCTGATACATGGCTATGGCCTTTGCCCTGCAGGTATTGTATCCGCAGGCTCCGCAGTCAAGAGGAGGCTGTCCGGAAATATTACCTATAACCTTCATAAGCTCATCTATTTCTTCTTCTGAAGGCAGCTTTTGTTCTATTTTTCTCGCAGAAAACGAACAGACAAGATCTTTTTCGTCAAGCTCCCCTTTAAGTTCCATTTTTCCGAGATTTGTATAGTGATCCACATCAACTCCCGCCTTAAAAGCAAAACCTCTGTCTTTTTCTACGCACGATCCGTTACAGCATCCACCGGCGCAGGCATGAAACTCTATGAAACAGTTATGCACATAATCCTTCTTTATGGCGTGAAGTACCTCTCGCGCATTATGAACACCGTTAATGGATATTCTCTGTCTTACAACAGAAAGAGGTTTTTCTCTTCCTATTTGATGTTCAATAGCTCTTATAACGCCTGTACTTACAGGATATAATCTGCTCGACATAGGATCAGGATTGTCAAACGAAGCCTTTTCAACAGTATCTATGTCAATACCCGAATCTATCATCCATTCTTTTACTTCTTCAAAGGTAATAACCGCGTTTACATCATCGCTTTCGTTTGAAAGCTCCCTGAATGAAATACATGGAGAAATATAGACCACAATCGCATCTTTGCCGAGTCTTTTTTTAATCATCTTTCCGTGTGCAATCATGGGATTAACAACGGGAGCAAGCTGAGATATAACTTCCGGATAATGCTTTTCCGCGAGAGAAACAAAGGCCGGGCAAAATGAAGTAAGCACATTATCCATATTCTCATCCTGGCTGTATTTATAGTATTCTTCCGAAACATAAGCCGCAGCCTCACCAACTTCTCTAACCTCGGAAAAACCGAGTTTTTTAAGTCCGCCCACAAAACTCTCGTGTTCGCATTTAAGTATACCGCTGTATACAGAATCCACCGAAGCAATCACCTTGTGTCCGGCTGCTATATGAGATTTAACCTTCTCAATTTCGCTTATAAACTCAAAGCATTGCTGAGGACAGACATCTATACAATGTCCGCAGGCTATGCAGAAATTAGGCATTAAAACAACCTTTCTGTTGTTGGAATGAAGCGCCTTAACACCGCATGACCTTATGCATTTCTGGCAGTCATTACATTTTTTGTAGTCGATATCAAACAGTTTCAATTTACATCTCCCCTTTTTCTTTTAAAATCTGTATATTTTGCTTTCCGTTATCACCGCTTCAAGCTTTTCGTCAAAATCATCATTTACGATTTCATCGGTAAGTTGACAGTCAAAAGCAATTCCGACTCTTTTAAGAGCAGGATATTTTCTTAAATATCTGTCATAAAATCCCTTTCCGTAGCCGATGCGATAACCTCTTTTATCAAATCCGACTCCGGGAATTACAACAAGCCCTTCACAAGGCACAAGCTTTCTTTTTACCTTAGGAATCATAACCCCAAAATCTCCTTCGGTAAGCTCATCACCCGGCAAGTATTCAAAAAAATCCATGTCATCTTTTTCGGTTATCGGAAGATATACTCTTTTGCCGTCTTTCCATGCTTTCTCAATAACAGAAAGAGTTATTACCTCGTTTCTCATTGCATAATAGATGAAAATATCGCGGCTTTGTCTGTATTCTTCAAGCAAAAAGAGACTTTCGGATATTTTTAAAGAGGCAGCTGAAACATAGTCTTTGCTTAGTGCCTCTCTTTTATTTAATAATTCTTTTCTTTGGTTTTTCTTATCCATCAGTTATTAAACTTCTTCTTCCTGTGCTGCTCTCCGAGATTTACCACGCTTCCGTCAGCCTGAACGACATCAATGTTGTTCATCTGACTCTGAATGGAAGCTCTGATATTCATAATGTATTCCTGTCTTAAAAGCTTCTGCTCCTGAGCCTCGGCCTCTGTAAGCCCCTCGGCTTTGGATTTTCTGTATAATTCGTTAATTCTGTTTATCTTCTCTTCATTCATATAATTTCCTCAAACAATTTTATAAATTATTATGACCGATCTTCTTAAGGTCTTCTGCCGAAAGATGACCTTCCATTGTTCTTGCGACATAATCCTCAATATTAAAGAGGTTGTCTCTTCGGCCCGCGAAAAGTGTTCCAACGTTTTCCCCGGCAACTATTCGGCTTATTACAGATACGTCTTCGCCGTTTGCTATAACCATATCCGCTCCTGCCATTGTCGCAATTCGGGCTGCCGAAAGTTTGGCGCTCATTCCGCCGGTTCCGACATTTGAGCTGCTGCTTTCTTTTGCCATATCCGAAAACTCATCAGTAACCTCCGGAATAAAGCTAATTAGTTTGGCATCTTTGTTTACATGAGGATCGTCTGTGTAAAGTCCGTCAATATCTGATAAAAGTATTAAAAGATCGCCTTCTGTAAGAGATGTAACAAGCGCAGATAAAGAATCGTTATCACCAAAATGAATTTCATAGGTCGATACCGTATCATTCTCATTTACTACCGGAATAATTCCGAGAGAAAAAAGCTCCTCAAATGTATTTCTCGCGTTCTCTCTGGCCGCCGGATTAAGTATAGTATATTTTGTCATAAGAATCTGACCTGTAATCTGGTTGTATTCGGCAAATATCTTTTGATAAGTCATCATAAGACGTGCCTGACCTATTGATGCGCAAGCCTGCATCTTACATACCGAATCCGGTTTTTCGCTCATTCCGAGAGCTGTTCTTCCGACAGCTATGGCTCCTGATGATACAAGTGCAACGTCTTTGCCTGTATTCTTTAAATCAACGAGCTCTCTTATAAGCTTTTCAACTTTTGAAAGATTGAGCTTTCCGGTCTCACTGTGCATAAGCGATGATGAGCCGATTTTTATTATTACGCGTTTTTTATCCTTAAGTTTTTCTCTGATCTGTGCTTCTTCCATTTTTTCTCCCTGCTTTTAGTATAAATCCGAAGATAAATTATATCATCTTTTTTCATTTATTAAAAGCAAATATCCGTATTCTTCCGGAATATGATAAAGTCCCGCTTCGTCAAAATCCGATAATGCCCCCAAGGCGTAGTAATATGTCTTGTTTAGAGACTGGTCAAAATGTATGGCCTCTGTTTTAATATCAGTCTTATAATCTACGGCTTTGTCACTTCTGTTTACTATACATATAAGCTTATAATCATCGTTTTCCCTCTCAAAACCAAAGACGCCCTCATCTGCAAAAAGCAGCTTGAATGAAGTCTTGTAAAACGCTCCTCGTTTGTCTTTTCTTAGATTTCCAAGCTGTTTATACCACATTAAAAGATCCTCGTTTTCATCTCCCCACGGATAACATCTTCTGTTAAAAGGATCTTCAAAACCTTCCATCTGAGCCTCATCCGCATAATAAATACAAGGAACTCCCGGAAGAGTCATCTGCAAAAGCGAAGCAAGCTTCAAAAGACAGACTCCCCTCTTTTTTTCTTCAAAGGTAAGCTGTTGGAACGCCTTATCTTCTCTTGTTGCAAGTCCGAGATTTTCTGCGGCAAGGGCAGTAAGAATTCTCATTGAGTCATGAGTGCCCAGAGGGTTCATTAAACAGTCTATAACCTCCGGCGGATAATTCGATATTATCTCATCCACGCGGCTACCCAAAAAGAAGGCGTCTTTGTTTCTGATAAACCCTATTATCCCGTCTTTCCAAGGATAATTCATAACAGAATCAAGCTCCCGGCCCCAAAAGTACTCTCTTCTGTCTGAATAGGCTATTTTATTTGAGGCATCTTCCCATACCTCTCCCAAAACAACGGCATCTTCTCTTTCTGTTTTTGCCGCTTTAGTAAGCTCTTTTACAAGTCTGTCCGGAATCTCATCAACCACATCAAGTCTCCAGCCGCTTGCCCCGAGTCTTATATATTTGCGAATTATACCGTTTTTACCAAAAAGATAGTCGCTGTGAGATGCGCATTCTTTATTTACCGTAGGAAGAGTTCCTATTCCCCACCAGCTCTTATAACTCTTCGGCCAGTTGTCAAAGTAAAACCAGTCAATATATCTGCTCTCTTTCGACTGATATGCTCCAACTTCATCATAGGTATTATAGGCATTAAAATAAATACTGTCAGAGCCCGTATGATTAAACACTCCGTCAAGCATTATGTTTATTCCGGCCTCTTTTGCTTCCTTACACAATAGCTTAAACTCTTCCTCGTCTCCGAACATAGCATCTATTTTGTTATAATCCCCGGTATCATATTTATGGGAAGAATACGCCTCGAAAACAGGCGAAAGATAAAGGCAGCTTACTCCGAGTTCTTTTAAATATCCGAGTTTTTCTCTTATACCCAAAAGAGTGCCTCCAAAAAAATCGTTATTTAAAATCTCCCTGTGCATATCGGCCTGCCAGATAGGCTGAGCTCCCCATTTATCTCTTATGATTATTGTTCTTTTTTCCCTATTGTCAAAATCCTCTCCGAAGTTTTTGACATCGTATTTTGATTTAACCTTATCGCCTTTTATCTGAGAATAAGTATAGCTTAAATCCTCATTTTTAGAACCGCGGTAAAATCTGTCGACAAAGATATGATAAAAAAGTCCTCCGTATAAAAACTCCGGTGCCTTGTATTTTCTCTCGTAAACCATCAGCTGAAAATAGCCTATATCATGCTCATCTCCGCTTAAATATACGAAAGGACCTCTTCTATGTGTATAGTCCGTCCAGTGGTGTTTTTCCACACTTATACTAAAAAAATACAGTCCGACTTTCGATGTATCGACATTGGCCTCATATACATCATAACCCTCTTTCATAGTTTTTCGGTTCATTTTAATGCTTAAGAAATCCTCTTCTGCATCATTTCTTATATTAAGGCGCACTTCAAGAGCGGCCTCTGTTCTCGGAATTAATATTTGAGTAACAAAGGCCTCTCCTTTTTTGACTGTTCCGCTCTTTTGGCCAAAGCTTTTATTGTCTGCAATGATTTTAAAATGTTTCAATATTCCAGATCTCTTTTGCATAAGTATTTATAGACCTGTCAGATGTAAATGCGGCAGCTCCGGCCGTATTTATAACGGATTTCTTATTCCAGGTCCTTCTGTTTTGATAGTCTTTAACCATATTCTCGCAAACCCTCATATAATCCGAATAATCCGCCAGACACATATAAGGATCCGCCCCTCCTCCGTTTCCGTAAAGGAGATACTGATACATATTCGAAAAATTGTTTCCGCCTATTTCTCCGTTAAGAAGATCAAGCGCATTATGAAGCAACTCATTTTCCTGATAGTATTTATAAGGATTGTATCCGTCACGAAGTCTTTCATTTACTTCGTCTTCATTCATACCGAAAATGTAAATATTGTCTTTACCCACTTCATCGGCAATTTCCACATTTGCTCCGTCTAAAGTACCGACAGTTACGGCACCGTTTATCATAAGCTTCATATTGCCGGTGCCCGATGCCTCTTTTCCGGCCAAAGATATCTGCTCCGAAATATCTGCAGCAGGCATTATCTTTTCTGCAACAGAAACCGAATAATTTTCCATAAACACTATTCTTATCTTTTCTGCAAGCTTAGGATCTTTTTCTATTTCGTTTCCCAGGGATACGATCAGCTTTATTATCTGTTTTGCCATATCATATCCTGCCGCTGCCTTTGCACCGAAAATAAACGTCTGAGGAGTAAACTCTTTTGACGGATTATTTTTAAGTTCATAAAAATAGGTCAAAATTTTTATAACGTTAAGCAGCTGCCTTTTATACTCATGAAGTCTCTTTACCTGCACATCAAATATTGATGACGGGTCAACCAAAACTCCTGATTTAAAATTAATATAGTTTGAAAGATTAACTTTATTTTCCTTTTTAATCTCGCTTATTCTGTGTAAAACACCTTCATCTCCGGCATATTTTTCAAAGTCCTTAAGCTTTTCTCCGTGCTTTTTATATCCTGTTCCGATGCATTCGTCAATCAGTTTTGTAAGCCCCGGATTTGCCTGGCATAACCATCTTCTGTATGCTATACCGTTTGTAACATTGGTAAATTTGTCGGGAGTATCTTCATAAAAATCCTTAAACACTCTGTTTTTCAATATCTCAGAGTGCATCTTAGATACGCCGTTAACCTTATGTGAGCCGATTATGCTAAGGTTAGCCATTCTTACGGTATCATAAGAAATAACAGACATCCTCTCACATCTGCCCCAGTCTTCGGGATATTTATTCCATATATGCTCACAGAACCTTCTGTTAATTTCCTGCATAATCTGGTGAACTCTTGGCAAAAGCCTTTTAATAAGCACCTCCGGCCAGACCTCAAGAGCCTCAGAAAGCACTGTATGATTTGTGTAAGATACCGAATTAAATACAATACTAAACGCCTCGTCCCATTCCATATTGTAATCATCCATAAATATTCTCATAAGCTCCGGAATAATCATGGCAGGATGAGTATCGTTAATATGGATTGCCACCTTATCGGCAAAATTAGATAAATTATCATAATGGTCAAGATGACTTTTAATCATATCCTGAGCAGACGCCGACACGAGAAGATACTGCTGCTGAAGTCTGAGCGACTTTCCTTCCATCGTATAATCCGCCGGATAAAGCACCTTGCCTATTACATCCGCGTTAATTCCTTTTTGCATTGCGCTTAAATAATTACCGCTCGCAAAAGAATTCATGTCGAATTTTTCAACAGCCCTCGGTCTCCAGGTTCTTAAAATACTGATAACCTTTGAGTTCGCACCCGAAATGCAAAGATCGTAAGGCACGGCATTAACAGATTCATAACCGGTATGCTCAATAGTAAGCCCGTTTTCCGTCCATTTTTCATGAAGCTCTCCGCCGAATTTAACCTGAAAAACCCTGTCATAACGCGGATTAAGCCAGGCCTCTCCACCTTTAAGCCACATATCCGGAAGTTCCACCTGCCAGCCTTCAACTATCTTTTGTCTGAAAAGCCCATACTCGTATCTTAAACAATACCCCATGGCCGGATACTCCAAAGAAGCAAGAGAATCCATAAAGCAGGCCGCAAGTCTGCCGAGACCTCCGTTTCCGAGCCCGGCATCTTCTTCTTTTAAGAATACCTTTTCCATATCTCTTCCGTAA
The DNA here is from genome assembly GCA_024698965.1 of Eubacterium sp. Classification (GTDB taxonomy): domain Bacteria; phylum Bacillota; class Clostridia; order Lachnospirales; family Lachnospiraceae; genus RUG14243. The sequence goes on from JAILQM010000128.1 coordinate 56,490, forward strand.
TTTGAAAGTACCTTTTTATAGTCTTCCAAAAGTTCGAGATTATAAAGATTATTTCTCAGCGATCTTCCGAGCAAAAACTCCATGCAAAGATAATACACCCTCTTTTTCTTATCTTTATGTACAGCATGAGCACCGAGCTGCCTGAGTTCAAGCATTTCATCGTTAACAATTGCAGCTATGGCATTATATAGCTGTTCATCTGTAGCAACCTCAATCTCAACAGAATAAAGCTTTGCCAAAGCTTTTTTTAGTTTTGTCTCTATTTCCTTCACATTTGTTTTTTTAAGCACCTTTTAAACCCCCACTTATATCAAGACTGAGTTAAAACATTGTCATAACTTCATCATAAAGCTTTGAATACTCATTGGCTGATTTTTTCCAACTGAAATCAAGCCCCATAATGTATTTCTTTAACGCATTCCATTGTCTCTTTTTTTTGTATAGAGCCAGTGCCCTCATTATCGCATCGTATAAATCCGCCTGATCTTTTGTGGCAAAAGTAAATCCGTTGCCATCTCCGGTAGAGCAGTCCTTAATCGTATCTTTAAGACCGCCCGTTTCCCTTACAATAGGGACGGTTCCGTATCTGCAGGCTATCATCTGAGAAAGTCCGCAAGGCTCAGACATTGACGGCATTGCAAACATATCCGCTCCCGCATAAATCTCATGAGAAAGCTTTGTATCAAACCTGATATGAGCCGCAACCTTTCCCGGATACTTCCATGCAAGCCACTTGAAAAAATCCTCATAATACTTGTCTCCGGTGCCCAAAACCACAAGCTGAACCCTGTTGTCCAAAACGCCGCCTATACACTGTCTTATAAGCTCTACACCCTTCATATCAACAAGCCTTGAAACAAGTGCGATTATCGGCGCATCCGGATCTTTGTCGAGCCCGGAAATTTCCTGAAGATGTTCTTTGCATAATGCTTTTCCCTCTAAGTTCTCCGCAGAAAATGTGCTTTGAATCATCTCATCTTTTTCGGGATTATAAGCCGAATAATTTATTCCGTTAAGAATTCCCCTCATTTTAAATGAATTCTTTTTAATTATCTCATCCAGGCCGTATGAAAACTCAGGGCTCTGAAGTTCCAATGCATAGGTCTCACTTACCGTATTTGCAATATAACTCGTCTCAATCGCTCCCTTTAAAAGATTGATACATCCGTCATATTCCAAAGCATCACCTGCCTCCGGCGGAAGTCCGAACAAATCTCCCATAACCTCAAGTCCGAACTTTCCCTGATAAGCAATATTGTGAATTGTAAATATGCTCTTAAACGAATAATGAAACTCATAGTAATTATAAATAGGCACAAGAGCCGTCTGCCAGTCATTACAGTGAACAATATCCGGATAATATTCTATTTCGCTCATAAGCTGCATTATGGCTTTGCAAAAATAAGCATATCTTTCTCCGTCATCATAAAAGCCGTAAAGGCCGTCTCTTCTGAAGTAGAACTCGTTATCGATGAAATAATAAGTAACTCCTTCTTTTTTCATCGTAAATACACCGCAGTACTGATTTCTCCACGCAAGTCTGACGTAGAAATACTTTACGAATTTCATCTTTTTCCTAAGCTCTTCCGAAACCTGAGAATAAAGAGGAAGAACTACGCTCACCTCATATTTTCTCTTTCTTGCAAGTGCTGAAGGCAAAGATCCTATAACTTCGCCAAGTCCTCCTGTTCCCGAAAACGGTGCCCCTTCCGATGCGCAAAATAAAATTTTTACAGTAGTTTTTTCCTTCTTCAAAACATATCCTCCGTTAAACCTGCTCGCCATATCCTATAAAGAACGGATGTGTGTCGCACCCCTTTAAAACTCTGCCTTTTGTAATCAATGCTCTTTTTTCGGTAATAACATAATCAATATCTGCCTTAGGAGCAACAATGGTCTTCTTTAAAAGAATTGAATTTTTAACCACTGCGTTTTCTCCTACGGTAACTCCTCTCGAAATAATACTGTTTATTACCGTTCCCTTAATATTGCAGCCGTCGCAAATTATCGAATTTACAACCTTTGCATTCTTTCCGTATTTTGTCGGCGCCGACCCTCTTACCCTCGTAATTACCGGTTTGTCCGGGGCGTCGAAAAGTTTATGTCTGTTCTCTTTGTTTAAAAGCCACATATTTGTTCTGTAATATCCGTAAAGAGAATCTATCCCCGCTATAAATCCCTTATATTCATAAGCTTTAAAATTAATCCTGCCGCCCATGTAAAGAGGAATAAGTTCTTTTGAAAAACTCTTCATATTAAGTTCATTGGCTTCCCTAAGCATCTGAAGCAAAACACTTCGCTTAAGAATCCAGGCATTCATTCCGAAATTTAAATCTCCGTAAAGCTCATTTGTAACTCTAATACCCGTAACATTATGATCCTCATCTTCTTCAATAACGTGAGAATACCTGTTTATATGATAATCAAAATTATGCTTGGTATAAATCACCGTAACATCGGTATTATTTTTTTCATGAAACTCAATGGCTTCCTTAAACGGGAATGTAGCCACAAGATCACAGTCGCTAAGAAGTACATAATCAGCATTGGACTGCTCTATAAACTTCTGCGAATTAAACAAAGCCTCAAGTCTGTTACTGTATAACGGACCCGATTCCGCCTCAAAATACGGTGCAAGGAAGGTAATTCCTCCGTTGTTACGGTTCAAATCCCAGTCTTTACCGCTTCCGATGTAAGACATTAAAGACCTGTACTTCGTTCTTGTAATAATACCGATATTTTGAATCCCGGCATTTACCATTCCCGAAATAGCAAAATCTATAAGCCTGTACCTTCCGCCAAACGGAACCGATGCAATAGTTCTAAGCTTTGTAAGCTCCGGAATATTATGATCGTGAATGTTTGAAAAACAAATACCCAAAGTCGTCATATCTTACACCTCCTCCCCGTTTGAAACAATGCTTCCGGCTTCAAGAACATGTCCTTTTAATACTCTGCTGCCATGTCCTATAACCGTAAGCTTACTTTTTTTGTCTTTAAGCTCTTCTCCGCAGACAGCTCCTTCTTCTATTACCACATCAGCGTCTGTCATAACATAATTTACAACCGCATTCTTTTTAATAACAGTATTCGGCATAATTACGCTGTCTTTAATAACTGCTCCCTTTTCAACTACAACTCCGGCAAAAATAACCGAGTTTTCAACGCTTCCTTCAACTTCACAGCCTTCGGCAATTATCGAATTCGAAACCGTTGCACCTTCGCCTATGTAATGAGGCTTTTTAAAGGTATGTCTGTAATATATCTTCCAGTCATCATCATTAATATCAAGAGCCGGATCTTCACCGAGCATATCCATGTTGGCTTCCCAAAGAGAAGAAAGAGTTCCTACATCTTTCCAATATCCGTCAAAATCATATGCAAACATTTCGAGGCCATCATCCAGCATTTTCGGAATAACATTTTTGCCGAAATCCTTGTCGGAATTCTCATCCGCCTCATCCATTTCAAGATATTTCTTTAAAACCTTGTAATTAAAGATATATATACCCATAGATGCCTTTGTGCTCTTAGGCTCTTTCGGTTTTTCCTCGAATTCTGTTATTTTATTGTTTTCATCGGTATTCATAATGCCGAAACGGGATGCCTCCTTAAGGCTAACATTTAAAACCGCAATCGTGCAGTCCGCATTATTGTCCTTATGGAAAGAAAGCATTCTGTTATAATCCATTCTGTAAATATGATCACCCGAAAGAATCAGTACATATTCGGGATTATAAGTTTCAAGGAAATTAAGATTCTGATAAATAGCATTCGCAGTTCCTTTGTACCAGTCACTTCCCCTTGATCTTTGGTACGGAGGTAAAACATGAGCTCCTCCGTAGTTTCTGTCCAAATCCCACGGCTGACCGATTCCGATATAATCATTTAATACCAAAGGCTGATACTGAGTTAAAACGCCGACAGTATCAATGCCGGAATTTATACAGTTCGAAAGAGGAAAATCTATAATTCTGTATTTTCCTCCGAAATAAACCGCCGGTTTAGCTATTGTATTTGTAAATGGTACAAGCCTTGACCCCTGTCCGCCCGCAAGAAGCATAGCCACACATTTTTTTTCCATTGCCATAAAACCACCTCCGATATTACTCCAAAACTATTGCCGAATTTCCCGGCAAATCCAATTCCACATGCTGCGAAAATCCATTGCAGTCCCCATCTATCGTCTTTAGTTTCTCTAAAATAAATTCTCCGCTGCCTCCGTATTTTTCAAGATTTGAATTAAACAAAACCTTGTATTCCTTATTTTCCGGCACTCCTACCCAGTAGTTTTCCCATCTTACCGGAGAAAAATTTATTATAAAAATGAGTTCTTTACCCTTTTGGTTTATTCTTCTGAAAGAAAGTACATTATGTTCGGCATCGTCTGCATTAATCCATTTAAAACCGTCCCAACTGCTGTCAAGCTCCCACATCTGAGAATATTTCAGATAGAAATTATTGGCCTCTCTGAAATATTCAAGTGTTTTTTTATGCTTGTCAAAATCCAGAAGCTTCCATTCGAGCTGTTCATAATAACGCCATTCGATAAACTGCCCGAACTCCTGCCCCATAAACATTATCTTTTTGCCCGGACTTGCAAGCATAAATATCAAAAACGCTCTCAGCGCATCAAACTTTGCATCATATTCACCCGGCATTTTATCAAGCAGAGATTTTTTGCCGTGCACCACCTCATCATGAGAAATCGGCAGTATGAAATTCTCTGAAAATGCATATACAAGCGGAAAGTTTAGCTTATTATGATTATCCTTTCTAAAATACGGATCCATCGAAACATAGCTTAATGTATCGTTCATCCAGCCCATATTCCATTTGTAATGAAAGCCGAGTCCTCCGTCCGAAGGAGGCATCGTTACCATCGGCCACGCCGTCGACTCCTCGGCTATCATTACCGCCCCTTTAACGCGTGTGCCTACCGCATGATTCAGCTTTTGAAGAAAAGCTATGGCCTGTATATTTTCCGTTCCGCCGTTTTCATTCGGCCTCCACTGCCCGTCTCCTCTGTCGTAATCCAAATAAAGCATTGCCGCAACAGCGTCAACTCTTAAGCCGTCGACATGGTATTCTTTTAAAAACATCATTGCGCTTGAAACAAGAAATGATTGAACTTCCCCCTTGCCGAAATCGAAGCACCTTGTTCCCCAGCCCTTATGCTCCATTTTTAAAGGATCCGCATCCTCATAAAGATAACTTCCGTCGAATTCGATAAGGCCAAACTCATCTTTCGGAAAATGAGCCGGCACCCAGTCAAGCAAAATCCCGACTCCTGCTTTATGAGCTTTATTTACCAGATACTTAAATCCGTCAGGTGTGCCGTATCTGCTCGTAACGGCAAAATATCCCGTAACCTGATATCCCCATGAACCGACGAAAGGATATTCCGTAACAGGCATTATCTCGATATGTGTATAACCCATGCTTTTAACATAAGGTATCAGCTCATCGGCGAGCTTTTTGTAATCAAAGCAGTTTCCGTCTTCATATCTTTTCCATGATCCGAGATGAACTTCATAAATATTGACAGGGCTTGTATAAGCTATTGCATTTTCCCTCTCTGCCATCCAGTCATCATCATCCCAGGCAAAACCGTCATCAATAAAATATACTTTAGAAGCGGAAGCACCGTCTGTTTCCGCAAAAAAAGCATACGGATCGGCTTTAAAAACCAGCCTTCCGTCCGCATGTTCAATTACATATTTATATAAAGAAAATTCCTCGATTTGAGGCAAAAAAATCTCCCATATGCCATCTTCACAATGCATATAGTTACTGTTAACGTTCCAACCGTTAAAGTCGCCGACAATCCTTACACTTTTGGCCGACGGCGCATAAACTCTGAACAAAGCCCCGCTTACTCCATCTTCTTCGGCTCTGTGAACACCGAAAAAATTATAGGCTTCGTAATTCTCCCCTTCATGAAAAAGGGCTACAGATTCACTTCTACTCTTTAATAACTCATTTCCCATAAAGTATTCCCCTTGTAAGCAAAAATGTATAAAATTAACCCACGATATTTAAATAGTTTTAATAATTATACAACTTCACGCTTATTGTAGCAATAAAAAACTTTATGTAAATTAGTATATTACCCCGGAAGTTCATCTCCCGGGTAGAATTCAAGCACTACAAGCTGATATGGCTCAAGCGCGACCTTATTGTCTGAAATATCAACCTTTTTTTGAGAATTAAGCCAAATATAGAGCATTTGCCCCGGCAGCATAAACTCTTTTTTCATATCGTTTACATTTGCCGCCACAACCAAAGACTGCCCGAATTTTTCCCTTGTAAATGAGATAATATCTTCATTTAAAAGGACATTTACATCTCCGTTTAAAGCTCCGTTTACAACAGGATTGAGCTTTAGGTCTTTAAGCTTTTGATAAATATCCGAAATATCTTCCGTGCGTTCATCCTCTTTCCCGAGCAAAAAGCCAAGTCCATACAAAGCTTTTGAAAGCTCCGTATTATGATTACCACTTTTAAGGCTTCCTATTCTGCTTAATACATCTTCTGCGGAAATACTCTTTTCTTCCTCTTTAGGTTCTGACTCAGAAACTTCCGAAACATTATCCAATACAAGCTTTGCTCCGCCTATAATTCCCGCATCGTTTCCGAGTAAGGCTATTTTAAACTCCGCATCTTTTTGAGGAGTAAAAGCGTATTTCAAATAGTATTTTTTTATATTGTCCAAAAGATAATCTCCGGCTCCCGATACTCCTCCTCCTATTACAAAAGCCTCGGGATCTGCAGCGCAGGAAACCATGGCAAGTCCGCGGCCAAGGTATTCGAATACCGTTTCCATTACCTCTTTTGCAACTTTATCATTTGACTTTGCGGCATCTGTTACATCTTTTGCGCTAAGAACTTCCATATCCCTTAAAACGCTTTTTTCATCATCTTCTTTTAATCTTTTTTTAGCCAGTCTCACTATACCGCTCGCTGACGCATACTGCTCAAAGCAGCCCTTTTTTCCGCAACCGCATTCTTCGGTTTCGTCAGGATTTACCGGAAGATGACCTATCTCACCGCCGCCGCCGTGAGCTCCTCTTAAAAGCTTTCCGTCAATTACAATCCCGCCGCCTATGCCTGTTCCGAGAGTTACGGTTACAATGCTTTTATATTTACCGCCGGCTCCCTTCCAGCATTCACCAAGAGCTGCTAAATTGGCATCATTTGCCGCAAAAACCTTAAGCTGCGTCATTTGTGAGAGAATTTTTTCACATTCAACGCAGTCCCAGTTAATGTTTGGACAGTTCTTCGCAACTCCTCCTTCGCAGACAGCTCCCGGCACGCCGAGACCGATTCCCAAAACCGCAGAATTATCTATGCAAAGCATTGAAAGGTTTTCAATAATAGACGCAGCTATATCAGGAAGAATACTTCCCCCGCCGTCACTTATATCGGTTTTAGTGCTCCACTTTGAAACAATATTTCCTTCAAGGTCGAAAAGACCGTATTTAACGCTCATTCCGCCTATATCCACACCAATTAAATATTTCTTCATTACATCATATCCTTTTCTGTAAGGGTTTCGTTAAGCGAACCGCTCCTATATCCAATTAGATCGAGAGTTATATAATCAAAACCCAGTTTTTTTAATTCTTCGTATATTTTAAGTCTTATATCGTCTTTCAGAATGTCTCCAAGCTGCTCGGGCATAACCTCTATCCTTGCAAGATTTGAATGCATCCTTACGCGAAACTGATTAAATCCGAGGGATAAAAGCAAATTTTCCGCCTTATCTATCATAAGAAGTTTTTCTTCGGTAATAAGCTCTCCGTAAGGGATTCTGCTCGCAAGACAGGCAAAAGAAGGCTTATTCCATGAAAAAAGTCCGAGGCTTTTAGAGATAATTCTTATCTCTTCCTTAGTAAAACCGGCCTCTCTTAAAGGGCTTTTAATCCCGAGCTCACTTAATGCCGCCATTCCCGGCCTGTAATCGCCCTCATCATCTTTATTCGATCCTTCTATAATATTTTCCATGCCTAGCTTTTCGGCCTCTTTAACAATATTCTTAAAAAGCTCTTTCTTGCATAAATAACATTTATTCGGCGGATTTTCTTTAAATCCTTCGGTCTCTAATGCTTTAAAATCCAAGGTTACATATTTTATATTGTTTTCCTCGCAAAAAGAAACAGCCTCTTTCGTCTCTCTTTCCGGATTTAAGGATGATACAGCAATTATTGCAACCGAATTTTCTCCGAGAGCTTCGTTAGCCGCATGTAAAAGAAAGGTGGAATCCACCCCTCCCGAATAAGCCACCGCTATACTTTTTAAATCCGATATGATTCCTTTAAGCTCGTCATATTTTAAGAATAATTCTTCCATAAATCCTCTCTTACATCTAAATGTACATATATAATAAACCCAAAAAATCATTTTCTCAATGTCTTATTGAGTTTCATAAATTACTGTGATATTATTGCATTGTCGACTATCGGAGGGGAATATGAAAGATACAGCACAGAATCGCAGAGTACATCTCATATATCTTATAATAATATCCGCGTTTGTATTTATAGTATTGTTTTTTGCCTATTTAAATACAGCCGCATTTAACTCATACATAGAAACAGAGACCGAATATCTCTCAATGGATTATTCAGAGACTTTTACCTCGGTTTATTCATCAATCATTGAAGACGCTTCGTCACCTTTACCTGCTATAAAAGCCGCAAATATAACTGTTTACAAAAACGAAATCGAGGATATAAACGTCTACATCGTTGATGAAACCGGAAAGGTAATCAGCAAAGATTCAACCGGGGATATTAAAAACATCTTTGAGCTTTCAATGTTTTCGGAAATAAAAGATACCCTGCTTTCAGGAACAAATAATGATACCACAGCCTTTTGGACAGGTTATCACGATATATTTTTCTGCGGCCAAAAATATTGTGTGGTTAAAAAGCTTTGTGTTGACGGATATTATCTTATTACCGTAAACAACGCCCTTAGCGTTATGGATCTGCAAAGAAAACAATATTCTCTAATGATCTTTATCGCTCTTGTGCTCATGGTGTTTATTCTCCTTCTAATATCAAACATCATTACAAATTACAGAAAGCAAATAGTTAAGCTCGCCACAACCGATGAGCTTACAGGGCTTTCCAACAGAAAATATTTTACAAAAGAATTTGAACACTTTATCTCTGACAATGCCGATAAAGAAAGCTGTATCTTTCTTCTCGATATAGATTATTTCAAACAGATAAACGATAACTACGGCCACATAACAGGTGATGAGGCCTTAAAGCTTTTGTCCAACCACTTAAATGAAATTGTTACAAAAGACATCGGATTTGTAGGACGCTGGGGCGGCGATGAATTCATCGGTGTTTTAAATTGCCCTGCAGAAGAATGCAAGAAAATACTTGAAAACCTTTGCAATAACATCTCCGAAGATACTGTCAGCAGCAAAATATCCATGACTATCAGTGTCGGATATGTGAAAATATCTTCCAAAGACTCGCTCTACTCACATTACGAAAAGGCCGATAAAGCTCTTTACAATTCAAAATCTCTCGGAAAAAATACTGTCACAATGTACAGCGATGATATTTGTTCTTCAAGCAAAGCTTCCGAAGAAAAAGCATCTTCCGCAATTAAAGCAAATACCATATCTCTGACCAAAGAAACCGGAAATGACTTCTTTAACAAAACAAACTTTAAAACCAAACTGATTGAAAGCATATTATTTGCGGTAAAAAGTATGACTCCTTTTATTGCCGGCGGAGGTATGCTCATTGCTCTTGCATTTTTATTGGATGCTGCAAGCATAGATTTAACCGCTCTTACACTCGAGCAAAAATCGCAGCTTGGTTCAATCACATCTGCCGCTGCAATGCTTAAGGATTTGGGCGATATTTCATTTAACCTAATGCTTCCGGTATTTGCAGCCTTTATGGCCTGCGGTCTTGCCGGAACAGAAGCCTTCCTTTCCGGATTTATCGGAGGTTATTTAATAAGCGATACCAACTCCGGATTTATAGGTGCAATTATTGCAGGTATTGTCGCCGGATTGCTTACGAGGCAGTTAAAACAGTTTTCTGTCAGACTGCCTAAGTTTTTACAGCAGATTACTCCGATTATATTTTATCCTATGCTTTCGCTTTTAATTATGAAAGCTCTTTCAGTCTTTATTATAGGACCTGTATCAAGCGGCATAAGCTATATATTTACCAATCTTTTGGACTATGTTTCGCAATACGGAAAAATACCGGTATCAGCCCTTTCATCTGCCATGATGGCTATAGATATGGGCGGAGTTATTAATAAATCGGCCTATACTTACGGCCTTGCATCAATAACAGAGGGCGAATCTGTAATTATGGCTGCCGTAATGGCCGGCGGAATGGTTCCGCCGATAGGTATTGCTATTTCCGCATTATTTTTCAAAAACAAATATGATAAAGATGAGAAAAGCAACGCCGTAACAACATTATTTATGGGACTTTCATTTATAACGGAAGGCGCACTTCCGTATGTAATAAAAGATATTGTAAGAGTTATAACAGCTTCCGTCTTCGGATCAATGTTTAGCGGAATACTTGTTTCTGAATTTAAGTGTTCTGTTCCGGCTCCGCACGGAGGAATATTCATCCTGCCTCTTATCGGCAATCCTTTTGCCTTCTTTTTCTCGGTATTTGCAGGTGCCGCTCTTACAGCCGTAATCCTCGGAATCTTAAAGAAAAACAAAAAGCAACCGGATTAAAATAATCCGGTCGCTTTTTTAATGTATATATTTAGGCTGTGTCTTTTAAACTTTAAATACATTTATAAGATCTTCAATTCTTGTCGACGAATCAGATACAACAGATGCGCTCTCGTCCACTCCTCTTGAGTTTTCTGCAACCTGCTCCGCTCCCTGAGCAAGCATAGTTGCGGTAGAAGTTACTTCCTGTGAGCTTGCCGACTGCTCCTCTGAAATTGCTGCCATAGATGTTGCAATCTCATTTACATTACTTATCTGACTAATCATTTCCTCAACAGTTAAACTTGTCTCATCAAGGCTTCTGAATATATTCTCAAATGTATTACCCGCAGTATTTACGGAGTCCATATTTGAATTAATTTCAGCCATATTCTTTTCAGCCTTATCCGAAAGGTCAGAAATCTGTATTGTGATTTCGCTGATAATGGCAGAAATCTGACTTGCCGATTCTGCACTGTTTCGTGCAAGTGCACCGATTTCATCAGCAACAACCGCAAATCCTCTGCCTGCTTCTCCCGCTCTTGCAGCTTCGATCGAAGCATTTAAAGAAAGAAGGTTTGTCTGGCTCGAAATAGAATTAATCATTTCCACAATTGAATCAATCTTCTTTGCAGACTCATCTACAATGCTTACAACTCTGTTCATCTCAGCCATGGATTTTGAAACGTCTGTCATGCCGTTCTGAACATTTTCCATATCTCTTTGGCCTTCTCTGGCTGTTGAAACAAGCTCTTTCATTGTTTCTTTTGTCTTCATGCTGTACTCTGTCAAATCACTAACCTGAGATGCAAGAGATGAGGCGTTGCCTGCAAGTTCATCAACCGCAGATGACATATCATCCATAGTAATCTGAATCTGCTGCATTGCTTTGGCCTGATCGTCTGCCCTCTCATTAAGGTCACCTGAAACATTTTTGCTGTTAACCGCTTCTGTTGCAAGCTGTCCGGTCATGCTCTTAATTTCGGTAAGAGTATCACGCATCTTCTCGACATAATCATGCATGTTATTGTTCATTACGCCGATTTCATTTTTACCGCCCTCCGGTATATCAACAGTAAAATCGCCTGCAGCAATTCTTACAATACTGTCGGTAAGTTTGCTTACCGGTTTGGTAATAAGGACATTTATGGTTCTTGTCATAAGAATTATCATAAGTATGATGATTATAAGTGATATAACGGCAGATATTGTAATAAATGTTCTAAGCTCAGCCAAAACGCTTGATACTTCAACATATGAAACAAGTGTCCAGTCTGTACCTTCGCAGGAGTTAAAAGAAACATAACAGTATTTTCCGCCTGCTTTAACCGTTGTTATTTGATCTGTTTCACCTGATGTAACAATAGTCGAAACTGCCTGTAAAAACTCATCATCCGTATGCTCGGAGACATCTGTTCCCACATAGTCGGAATTTACCGAAGCTATAATTGAAGTTCCGTCAAAAAGCATGCTTTCCCCTGTTTCTGCAGGAGTATATTCTCCGACGGTCTGTGAAATTCCCGAAAGAACAATATCAACGGAAAGAACTCCGCTTCTGCCGTCTTTTAAATTTACCGCTCTTGAAGCGCATACAACCATTGCTCCCGTAGTAAGGTCATATGAAGGAGAGCCAAGTGTCATTTCACTTACGCCCTCACCTGTCGTATACCAGGCTCTTGTTGTCGGGTCATAATCATCTTCCGGAACCCAGCCCGATCCATCTATAAAATCAAGGTTTGAAAAACCTATATAACTGTCTGTAACAACATCTGAATATTCAGCCATAGAAAGTGCAAGCACATTATAGATTTCAGTGTCGTTTTTAAATTCGGCATTTTCTATAACATCGGCAATGCCGTCATAATAATTGGTTATTCCCTCAATGAGCTCCGCAATGTCAGTTGCATTTGCCCTTGACTCATTATAGAGTCCGTTTGCCGCTTCATTCTGAATTATTTCCTTAGCTCTAAGCGATAATATTAAAGTAATAATAAGCATCGCCACAATAACGACCGGAATCAGAATACGCAAAAGCTGAATGCTAATATGCTCGCTTTTGATAGCATTTTTCTCGGCCTTAATCTTTGATTTTTTCATACTCTTTCCTCCAAAAAAAGTTATAATGCTATGATTTCTAAATTTACCACACTTTTCTGTTAATTGCAAATAATTTTTGCCTTTTTATACACATTTTGCTTTTTAATGGTAATACATCTTAAAATGATGTATTATATACACAAAGGTGCGTTTATGGTAAATCATTCAATAAAACAAATGTATAACAAAGAATCAAAAATACTCATACTCGGTTCCTTTCCTTCGGTTAAATCCAGGGAAGAGGGCTTTTATTATGCTCACCCCAAAAACCGATTCTGGAAGGTACTCTCTTTAGTTCTCGGAGAAAATCTCCCTGTTACTGTAGAAGAAAAAAAGAACATGCTCCTAAAGCACAGAATAGCATTATGGGATGTAATTGCCAGTTGCGATATAATAGGTTCTTCTGACAGCAGCATAGAAAATGTTACTCCGAATAACCTTTTGCCCATGATAAAGGAATCCGATATAAAAGTTATATATTGCAACGGAACCAAAGCATTCTCTCTTTACAATAAATACATATACCCTTCTTTAAGTAAAGAAAATATAATAAATGCAAATGCCGTTCTTCTTCCATCCACAAGTCCGGCCAACGCAGCAAAATCGGTGGATGAGTTAACAAATTCCTGGAGAAGAATTCTGACAGGTTTAAAAAGAGAAAACTTTCGCTCTGCGTATTATTCTTTAAACGACTACGCAAACGATATTTATGAAAAAAAACTTTACCGCCTAGCTTTAGACGGCGGCTTTACATGTCCGAACAGAGACGGAAAAATAGGATACGGAGGCTGCATTTTCTGCTCTGCTGCAGGAAGCGGCGACTTTGCATCGGAAAGCGGCCTTAGCATAAAAAAGCAGATTCAAAGCCAAAAAGAACTTATCAAAAATAAGCTGCCCAAGACCAAAAAGGTAGGATATATCGCGTATTTTCAGGCATTTACATCAACTTACGCTCCCGTAGAAAAGCTTAGGGAATTGTATCTTGAAGCAGCAAATAATGACAGCATAGATGTAATATCCATCGCCACCCGTCCCGACGTTCTTCCCGATGATGTGCTAAAACTCATTGAAGAGATAAACAATATTAAGCCGGTCTGGGTTGAACTCGGTCTCCAGACAATCCATCCCAAAACCGCCGAATATATAAGACGCGGATACGATCTTAAGGTGTATAACCGAGCGGTAAATGCCTTAAAAAATATCGGAATAAGCCAGATTATCACTCATATTATCTTAGGACTTCCGGGCGAAAGCGAAAGTATGATGATTAAAACCGTAAAGCACGCACTTAAAACCGGCTCAAACGGACTTAAGCTCTCGCTTTTGCATGTGCTAAAAAACACAGACCTGGCCAAAGACTATGAAAATGGGCTATTTGAAACCATGAGTTTAGATGATTATGCCCGGCTTTTAAAAGATATTCTGGGTGTTATTCCACCCGATACCGTTTTACACCGATTTACCGGAGACGGAAACAAAAAAGAGCTCCTTGCCCCGCTTTGGAGCGGTGACAAGAAGCATGTTTTAAATACAATAAACAAAGTATTATCAGAATAATTAATGTCCGACGATACTTGCGCCGCCGTCGACCATAATTGTCTGACCTGTAATCATACCGGCACCTTTACTTAAAAGAAAGCAGATTGTATCAGCTACTTCTTCAGGCTCTGAAAGCCTCTTTAAAGGTACAGGATCTGTAACCTGAGGCGGAGGTGTCATTTCAGCCATGCCTCCTACTCTCACACCGCCGGGCGCAACAGCATTAACCCTTACTCCGTATTTAGCCCACTCTGTGGCTCCCTGTAGGCAAAGAGCAACAACGCCGCCCTTACTTGCGGAATAATGTGCACTGCAAAGCGGTTCTTCCATTCCTCTTACTCCTGCCATAGATGCAATATTTACAATGGCTCCGCCTGTATTTTGCATCGACTGCTTAACAACCTCTCTCATCATGAAAAACATGGCCCTGGTATTTACATTCATTACCTGATCCCATCTTTCAATACTGATATCGAAAGCTCCGTCGGCAGCTAAAATGCCCGCCGTCTGAACAAGTCCGTCAATACTTCCGAAATCCTTTACTATTTCAGCGACGGTTCCTTCTATGTCTTCCGCTTTGGCAAGATTAAGACCATATGCTTTAACTTCGCCAAACTCAGACATTTTTTTCGCAGCCTTTTCAAGCTTTTCCCCCGGGTTACCAATCATGGCAACCTTCGCCCCATCACAAAGAAGCGTTTTTACTACTACACTGCCGATTCCACCGGCAGCTCCGGTAACTACTACCGTTTTACCCTTAAGTTCAAAATTCATATAAAAATCTCCTTTAACAGAATACTCACTCGATTTTCATTGTAACATTTATATTTTTAAACGGAAATGCATTTTTACACTTACGGTAATACATTATTTTTTTGATTTACTAAATTCTTAATTTTATATATAGTATAGAATATGAGGATTAAGATGATGAAAAAATATTATGTTTTTTATTTATTAATAGCCGCACTTATTCTTTGCGGCTGCGGCACAACAAAGGGGACTCCAACAACAAAGGGGACGGTTCTCTTTGCTGATACTGATGATGATATTCCAACAAAGGGGACGGTTCTCTTTGCTGATACTGATAAAGATAATAGTGCAAAGAGAACCGTCCCCTTTGTTGATGAAGATAATAGTGCAAAGAGAACCGTCCCCTTTGTTAAAGTCCCCTTTGTTAGGGATAGCTGGGCGGAGCTGCTTGGGAATCTTGAGCCTGTTGTAGAGGAAAGAGATTTATCAGAGCTTGAAAATTTATACGAAAAAGAATGCGCGTCAAAAGACGAAATTACCCTCATCTTTACCGGAGATATCGGCCAGTCGGAAGGGATGCCCATTACATCAAAGCTTGACGCTGAAGGCGGCGATATATCAAAATGTCTTACAAACGGGCTTACGGATGTTCTTATAAATGCTGATATTTTAACGGTTAATAACGAATTTACCTATTCAACCCGTGGAACTCCCGTAGAAGGAAAAGCCTATACCTTTAGAGCAAATCCATCAAGAGTACATATATTAACCGATATAGGTGCAGATGTTGCCTCACTTGCAAACAATCACGCATTTGATTATACCGAAGACGCTCTCTATGATACGATGAATACTTTAAAAGATGCCGGAATTTGCTACATAGGCGCCGGAAAAGATATTGAGGAAGCTTCTCTCCCGGCATATTTTCTGGCAAACGACAAACTAATCGCAATCTGCGCTGCTACCCAGGTAGAGCGCTCAAACAACCAGACCCAGTATGCTACAGAAGACAGATGCGGAGTTAACAAATGTTTAGACGATACCCTATTTTGCGAAGAAATAAAAAAAGCTTCCGAAATTGCTGACTATGTAATAGTCTATGTACACTGGGGCACAGAAGGAAGCGCTTATTTCGAGTCCGATCAGATAGAACTTGCAGAAGATTTTGTCAAGGCCGGTGCCGATGCGATAATCGGCGCTCACCCACATAATCTTCAGGGAATAAGCTATATAAATGATATCCCCGTATGTTACAGTCTCGGAAACTTCTGGTTTAATTCTATGGAACGCGACACAGGGCTAATAAGACTCATTATAAAAGACGACGAGATAAAAATGCAATTCATACCCTGCTATGCAAACAACTGCACGACAAAGCTTGTAACGGACGAGTCCGAAAAAAGCCGTATTATAAATTATATGGAAAGCATTTCTTACGGCGTCACCATAGATGAAGAAGGATTTGTAAGTAAAGAATAAAGGATGACTTATGAATAAAGACAACGATATTATTAAAAGATTTACCGAACTCAGAAACAAAAGCAGAGACTGCTTCATATTTACGGAATTCCTCTCTCCGGAAGAAAGCTCTCTTGTCTATCGCGCCGCATACGAAAATGAATTTACTTTATCAGGTGGCTTTGACGACGCCGAAAGAGTTGTAATAAGATTCGGAAACAAAGATGAGCTTGGCTATGAAATTCCTTTTCCGATAGCCCTAATGCAAATAAGCCCGCTTAACAAAAAATTCTCCGATACTCTCTCCCACAGAGACTATCTCGGAGCGTTAATGAATCTCGGAATTGAAAGAAAAATGCTCGGCGATATTATTATTAAAGATAATGAAGCCTACGTCTTTGTTTTAGAACATATGACAACCTACATCTCTGAAAATCTAACAAGAGTAAAACACACAAGCATTAAAACCGAATTAATAAGCGAGCTGCCCGAAGATGTACGTCCGAAATATAAAGAAGACGAAGAAATAGTGCCTTCATTAAGGATTGATGCTATAATATCCAAAATATACAACCTCTCAAGAGGAGGCGCAAAAGAGCTTTTTTCAGCCGGCAAAGTTTTTGTAAACTCGCGTCTTTGCATAAATCCCGATTACCAAGCTTTAGAAAATGATGTTATTTCCGTAAGGGGCTTCGGAAAGTTCACCTATATATGTAAATCTTCCGAAACCAAAAAAGGGAATGCAGTGATAAAAATCCTCAAAAGAATTTAGGACTAATAGTTATGCAATATATCACCTTCCATTTTTTTGTTTTATAAAGTACTTTATATAATGTATGTTTTTTACAGGAGGTGTCATATGTCAAACAGATGGGATAAGTTAAGTGCTGATTCAGTACAGTCAATTGTTCCTGAATACGGTCCGTTAAGCGGTATAAGGGTTCTGCTGAACGGTTCGGTTGTTGCCGCTCCTTTTGCAGCAACAATGTTAAGCGATTTCGGTGCGGAGGTCATTGCACTTGAGCGTCCGGGCAAAGGAGATGTAGCCCGTGCTCAGATGCCGCAAATTGAATACAACGGCAAGCACATCAGCGGTGCATGGGCCCAGAATGCAAGAAACAAGCTTTCTTTCACCCTTGAAACCAACTTTAAAAAATCACCGAAAGCAAAGGAAATTTTCCTTTCATTAATCAAAATTTCGGATGTATGGATTGAAAACATTGTTTGGCTTGAAAAGCTCGGACTTTCGGATGATATGCTTATAGAAGTAAACCCCAGACTAATTATCTGCCATGTAAGCGGATTCGGAACAAGACGCTTCGGCGGAATGGATGCAGAGCTTTCAAGAGCAGGCTACGATCCAATCGCCCAAGCAGAATCCGGTTGGAACTATCTTCAGGGATTCCCTGATAAGCCGCCTTACTATGCTCAGCAGTATATCGGCGATTATCTTACGGGACTTTTTGCCGCAAACGGTATACTTATGGCTCTTATCAACCGCGAGAAAACCGGAAAAGGCCAGATAATAGAATCATCTCTAGCCGAAAGTTATATGCGAGTTATGGATGATAACTTCACTCTTTGGAGCACAATGAAGATTCAAAAAGAACGTCAGGGCATTGCCCAGACCAACTATCAGCCGGCCAGACTTTTCCAGACCAAAGATAACAGATGGATCAATCTCGGTGCTTACGGCAAACCTTCATACGAAAAATGCCTTAAAGCAATGGGCTTCGATCTTGAAAAATATTCATACGAAGCTGCAGGTGGTTCAAAAGAGGCTGTTGCAAGCCCTCTCGGCCGCGAGCTCGACGAGCTTTTTGACAAGTTCTTCCGCGAACGCACTGCAAAGGAAGCCTTAAGTTTCCTTCTTGAAAACAACATCGCAGCATCTCTCGTAAGAAACTGCGACGAAGTTATGGGTTGCCCACACTGGCAGCTAAGAGGCGACTGGGTTATCTATGAAGACCAGACTCTCGGACGCGAGCTTACAGCTTACGGCTTCCACCCTAAGATGTCCACAACTCCGGGTCATGTATGGAGAGGCGCTCCGGCCCTCGGTCAGGATACCGAAAAGATAATGAAAAACCTTTTGGGATACAGCGAAAAAGAAATAGCCGCTATAAAGGGCAAAGGTATTATAGACTAAATAAACCTGTCTTCCTTTGAAATCTTTCCCAAAAGATAAAACGCAACCACGAAAAGCACAGCGATGAATATAAGAAAATACCATCCGCTGCCTGCATTTTCCATCGACGCGATATAATCATAAGCTCCGTGCAAAAGCACAGAAACAATTACACTCAAAAGTCTGTAAGATGCCGCCTCCGTATGATATCCGGCATTGTCCGCGCTTTTGGCAAAAGAATAAAACACGCCCATAAATACGCCAAAGCACGCATGTCCGGGTATCGCGGTTACGGCTCTTACTATCGCAGTCGAAAAGCCGTACATCATTACATAACTTATATTCTCCCAAAGAGCAAACCCGAGTGATACGAAAACCGCATATACAACTCCGTCATAGAGGCAGTTAAACTCGGGATTATTCCATGTTCTTTTCTTAAGAAAATAATACTTTGAAGATTCCTCGCATATAGCCACAATGCCAAAATATAGGATTATATTGTAAAGATATGAATCGGCAGAAACAAAACCGTTTAGAATAATCGAAAGCACTCTTTCTTCTACCAGAGCCAAAAGCGAAGATAAAATTCCCGCAACAACAAGGTTTCTGAGCAAAACTGTGCTCTCCTTTTCGAGCCTGTCAAGCTTATACACCTTAACCATTAAAACTACAGCAGGTATAACCGCCGCAGCAATAAGTATTCCGTTGTACATCATTATGGGTGCAAGTAAAAAATAAAACATAACTCCTCTTCTCCCTTAATCCCGAACGGTATAATAAAACTAAACAATAGGTACTATTTTTTTGCTGTTTATAAGATCTATAAAAGCACTGCACAAATCCGGATCAAACTGTGTTCCGCTGCAAACTTTAAGTTCGGATAAAACCTCTTCATCCGAAAGCCTGCCCCTGTAAACTCTGTTAGATGTCATGGCATCATAACTGTCTGCAATACATAATATTCTGGCTATTACAGGGATATTTTCTCCCTCAAGCCCGCTCGGATAACCTTTGCCGTCGAATCTCTCATGGTGATATAAAACGCCTTCTTTAAGCCCTTCAATATCATCTAAGTTGGAAAGAAGATCTCGCCCTATCGTAACATGTTCTTTCATCTTATCAAATTCTTCATCGCTTAGTCTGCCGGCCTTATTTAATATTCTATCAGGAATACCGATTTTACCGATGTCATGCATTTTACCAATATATGTAATCCTCTTGACATCGTCCGGGGTAAATCCGAATTCACCCGAAACCGCCTCAGCCAAAATACCGGCATATTCTCCCACTCTTTCGGAATGTCCTCCGGTGTATTTATCTTTCGCATCTATTGTATTTGCTATGGTTTCGATTGTGGTAATGGTCTGTTTTCTCTGCCTTAGGGCTCTCTCTTTTGTAGCTTTAAGTTCATCGTAAATAACCTGAATCATTGTGCATATAAGCATAATGATAAGGCCGATACTGAGCACAACTCCCAAAGAATAAAAACTCAAAACATAAAAACATATTATCTCAATAAATGCAGAAACAACCAGGCTTATCATTCCTATACAGGTAATAGAATAGTTTTTAACCCGCTTTTTATATGCATCAATACCAATAGTAACAAAGCAAATAAAAATACCCAAAACCATCCATAAATGCGAGAACCAAAGCGTATCATAAAACGAAGCTATGCTCGCAAAATCCAGATATGCATTTACAATTATCTGTATTACCATAACCGTTTTTAAAAATGTAAAAACAGAATGATATTTTTTACTCTGAACTTCATCAAAATAACAGGCCACATAAAAACCGATTAATTCAATTGATGTATAAGAAAAAATCGAACTAAAAGACGGAGCTGTAAAAATAAGCTGCCTAAGATGCGACTCACTTAAAAGCCATACTCCCACAACAACAAGCATCTGACTAAGATATAAAACAGCGGTGTTTTTACTGAATCTGCGAATAAAAACAATATACATTA
>JAILQM010000135.1 GCA_024698965.1 Eubacterium sp.
AATGTTGTTGCAGCCGGAAGCTATGATGAGGCCCGTGCAAGCGTTACTTCATATTCTGATTATGAAAATGCTGCAGCAAAGCTTATCTCTGCTTACGAAACAGGACTTAACAGCTCCAACATAAGCACAATAGCAAAAGCAGCCAGAGTCTTTAAATCTTCAATGGTAAGTCTCGGCAGTCCGAAGGGATTAACATCTTCACACTGCGTTTACTGCTACAGCCTTGTAACCGCGTGGAAGTATTTTAATCATATCAAGGCTTATATAAAAGATAAAAATCCGTTTAATATAAATGGAAGCGGTTACTTTGTAACCACCAAACTTTACGGCTCGGGAAAAACAGTTGTGGCGAAGCTCAAAAAAACGCCGACAACTCTTCAGCTAATGGGTGCCAGCGGAATATCATATATTGCCGGCAACCGTTCATCTCTGGCCACAGAGACTTATACCTGGACAATGTATTTAAAATGCGGAAGTACTTACATTAAAGCAAAGGCAACCGCAAACACCATAGGACAATATGTAACTATTATACCGTCCAAATCGCTTACCCGCGGTAAGACCTATGTTCTTTGCACTTCAAAGAGCAACAGTTCCTCAACCTGGGTAAGAAAGGGAGTATATAAGTTTAAAGCAACGTAAATTAAAGCGAAGCCTATACGGCTTCGCTTTTTTTATAGTATTCTCTACCTTTGTCTTCTATCCATTCAAAGAGTCTGCTTAAGTATCTCATAAACGGTTCGGTTGCTATCGCAAATACCACAAAGAGCATAATGCAATGTGTTGAAACCGAGCTTATCGAAAACAGATCGTTAAAGCAAAGCGCACTAACAATAATTCCGACAATACAGCCGCCTATTACCCACATATGATATTTGTTCATAGGAGAACTTATTCTCCACAAAATCATAAATCCTACAATCGCAAGAAGGAAAGTTGATGCCACGGAAATATCCTCTTCGCTCACTCCGAAGGTATTGCCGAAGACAACCATTGCCGCTATTGCAAAAAAGTCTGTCAGTGCGGCAGGCATTGCCTTAATAAGTACTCTCTTTAAAAAATGTCCCTCTATCCTTTTATTGTTTGGCTCAACCGCCAGGAAAAACGCAGGTATTCCTATGTTAAAGAGGCTGACCAAAGACACCTGAGACGGAACAAGCGGATAAACCAAAACATTTACAATAGAAAAGACCGATAAAAGCAGTGAAAAAATATTTTTCACGAGGAAAAGAGTCGCAGATCTTTCTATATTGTTTATAGTCCTTCTTCCTTCCGCCACAATCTCCGGCATATGCGAAAAGTCGGAATCAAGAAGAACGACCTGAGAGGCCTGAGCTGCCGCATCTGAGCCCTGGGCCATTGCAATCGAACAGTCAGCGCTCTTCATAGCTAAAATATCGTTTACACCGTCTCCCGTCATGGCTACGGTTCGTCCGGCTTTTTTAAGGGCTTTTACAAGTTTTTGCTTAACCTCGGGAGTTGTTCTTCCAAAAACGGTGTACTTAACCGCCGCTTCTTCTATATCCGCATCGTTTCTAAGTCTTGAAGCATCGATATATTTATCCGCATTGGGGATTTTGGCTTCTTTGGCAACTTCAGATACGGTAAGCGGATTATCTCCCGAAATTACCTTAACCTCTACTCCCTGCCTCCTAAAATATGCAAAGGTATTTACGGCGTTTTCTCTTATAGGGTTTTGGAGGCAAAGATAAAATATCGGCTCAACTTCTGCACTAAGACCGGTTTTAGGGACTTCCTGCCCTGCATATTTACCGAATATCATCACTCTAAAGCCTTTTTTTGCATAACCTTCTATGATATCCGCATATTTCTCATAACTGCTTCTAAGTACAAATTCCGGGGCGCCCAGCACATATATACCTTCATCAAAGCAGACGCTGCTGTATTTATATTTGGAAGAAAACGGAAAGATGTCTTTTGCGCGCCTTCCCGCATATTCTGTAAAAAACGCTCTTAAAGCATCCATGGATGTATTGTTGTCCGGCAAGGAATTTATATAATCGCCCACAAGCTTTTTATATTTATCCTCTTCGGCCTTGTAGCCTTCGGCAGGTTTTACCTTTGCCACAAGCATACTGTTATCGGTTATTGTGCCTGTCTTATCCACGCAAAGCACATCCACCCTTGCAAGAGTTTCGGTGCTTTTCATATCGTGAAGCATTATCTTTTTCTTTGCAAGCCTCGTTGCGCTTATTGCAAGAGCGATGCTTACAAGAAGATATATTCCCTCGGGAATCATTCCTATAAGAGCTGCCACCATTGACGTAACACTCTCCGAAAAGCCTAAGCTTTGCACATTAAAGCTCTGATAAAAAAGTCCTATTCCTATAGGAACAATAAGCACTCCGGCTATCATAACAAGGCGGTTTATTGCTCTTATCATCTCAGACCGCTCACCGCCCTTAAGGGTTTTGGCTTTAGCCGTAAGCTTTGAAATGTAGGCCTCCTCACCGACTTTTGTAAGCTTAATAAGGCATTTTCCGCTTACAACAAAACTGCCCGACATAACGGAATCACCGCTTCTTTTTACTATTTCGTCCGACTCTCCTGTAAGAAGAGCTTCATTTACATAGATTTCCCCGGCGCAAACCTGTCCGTCCGCCGGAATCTGATTGCCGGCAGAAAGCTCGACTATATCACCCAAAACCAGCTTTTCTATTGAAATCTTTCTTTTTTCGCCGTCTCTTATAACAATGCTTGTCGGCTCATTTAATACCGAAAGCTCATCTAAAACTTTTTTTGCATGAAGCTCCTGAATAATACCTATAAGGGCATTGGCAATAACTATGGGCAAAAAGGTGAGTTCCTTAAATGCTCCGGCTATAATAAGCAAAATGGCAAGAATTAAAAATATAAGGTTGAAATATGTAAATACATTTTCCTTAACTATATCTTTTGCCGTCTTTGCACTTTTATCGGTTTGTATATTTGAGTAGCCTTCCTTGGCTCTTTTAATCGCTTCGGCCGTTGTAAGTCCGGTCATTATATCATCTCCAAACATTATTGATTTCAAACTATAATACCACCGAATTGCGAACAAATTATGACAAATTCATAAATTCGTATATTTTATTTTCCTTTTATGCGTTATATAATTTGTCTAACAAATTTAACAGAGGTAACATTAATGAAACTTGGACTTGTAGTAGAAGGCGGTGGAATGAAATGTGCATACGGTGCCGCCATTTTAGACAGAATGCTAGACTTAAAAATTAATCCCGACTATGCAATAGGTGTTTCGGCAGGTTCTGCCAACCTTGCCTCTTTTTTAGCCGGACAAAGAGAAAGAAACCTTAGATTTTACGAAAGACATATGCACGACAAAGCTTATTTCGGGCCTATCTCTTTTGCAAAAACCGGAAGTCTTTTCAACCTTGATTTTATTTATTCAACCCTTTCAAACTCGGATGGCCGAGATCCTCTTGATTTTGATGCCATAAAAAGAAATCCTTCCGAATTTAAAATGGTTGCAACAGAAGCCCAAAGCGGACTTCCTCATTATTTTACAAAAGACGAGCTCTATCAGGATGACTATACCTGCATAAAAGCATCCTGCGCTCTTCCGGTTGTATGCAAACCCATAGAAATAGACAAAAAGCAGTATTTTGACGGCGGAGTATCCGATGCCATCCCGGTGCAAAAAGCCTTAGATGACGGATGCGACAAGCTGATTGTTATTCTCAGCAAGCCTCGCAGCTATGAAAAAAAGCCTGAGGGCATGAAAGCAGTATACACAAAGCTGCTTAAAAAATATCCTCAGATAATAATAGCTCTCGATAACAGGCATATAATGTATAAAAAATGTTTTTCCGAAACATTTGAGCTTGAAAAAGAAGGAAAGGCTCTTGTCTTTGCAATGAGCCGTGAGATGAAAATGAGCACCTACTCAATGGACGAGTTCAACAACCTAAAGCTTTATGCCATGGGCCTGTCTGATTTCGAAGCCAAAAAAGATGAGCTTTTAAGCTTTATTAAAGAATAAAAAAGGCGGATACAAAATGTATCCGCCTAATTATTTGGCATATTCTTACGTGAAAATTCTTCTTACTGTAATAATATTGTCATAGTATACATTGGTATATGTAATGCCGTATCTTGAATTAAGAGCATTTACAATAGTACCGTTTCCTGTATAGATACCGACATGTCCGTCATAGCAAACAATGTCTCCGGCAGCCATTGATGAAACCGAAACTGCTGTACCTACACTTCTTAATGAATATGAGCTGTGCGGAAGGCTGACACCGAATGCCGCATATACGCTCATTACAAATCCCGAACAGTCACATCCGTTTGTAAGTGATGTACCACCCCAAACATAAGGGTTTCCTACAAACTGGCACGCATAAGCTACTACGGAAGATCCTGTAGAACTTGAAGGTGCTGAATAAGATGAGCTTGATGAACTTGATGAACTGCTTGATGATGAGCTGCTTGATGAAGATGATGAAGCTGCTGCAGCTTCTTCGGCTTCTTCAGCCTCTCTCTCTTCCTGTTCTTCAACTGTTTCACCGTAAGTATATCTGTTCTTTACTACTACGTAATCAGACGAAACATATCCTTCTCCGTCTGCGGTTTTAATTCCTACCCAACCGTCTTCGGACTCATCTGTTACATAATATCTGTCCTCGTATGCAACAAGTGTAATTACATCCGAATTTTCATCTGCACTTACTCTTACACGAAGTGTCTGAGTATTAACAACGGCAACTCTTCTTGCCACGCTTAAGATAAGATCTTCATCACCTACTATAAGGTAATCTTCACTTACATATCCGACAACGTTGCCTGATTTGATTTTGTACCAGCCGTCTTCGTAATCTTTAACTATTGCTGCGTTATCCGCATATAAATATCCTACAACCGATGAATCGGTATCAGGCTCTTCTCTGACATAAACAAAGTCTTCTACATCAGCTACTCCGACATGGTCATAATTATCTGTATTTCCCACAACTCCCGAATAAGGATCGGTTTCTTCTTCCTCTGTAGATTCGGTATCAATGTCCGCAAGTGCTACCGCAATTGCATTTGAAACTCCCGCTGTCGCTGTATCCGAAAATGAAAATGATGATTCCGTTGTATCAGTATCATCAGCTCTTACGGTCTCTACATTTGCTGCCCCTGAAAAGAGCATTGCAGCCGCAAGAATCACAGCGGATACTCTGGTAATCCTTCTGTACATATCTAACCTCTTTTTAGTTATTTCGTAATTTTTACTCAAATATTACGATTTTGTTACAACGGGTATAATACCACAATCATATATATGTGTCAACCCGCACACAAAATGTTCACATTTGGCTATTTTATTACATTTTTAATAGCTGCAAGAAGTTCGCTGTACTCTTCGAAAGCCGGGATGTCCGGATAGTCTGCTTTAATTTTATCTGTTGTCTTAAAGAGGAAACCTGCCTGGCTCTGCTTAATCATTGCAAGGTCGTTAAAGCTGTCTCCGCTCGCAATAGTATCATATCCGATAGACTGAAGTGCCTTTACGGCATGGTACTTCTGATTTTCCTGTCTCATCTTAAATCCTGTAATTGTTCCGTCATCGGCAACCTCAAGTGTATTACAGAATATTGTCGGCCAGCCGAGTTTTTTCATAAGCGGTGTGGCAAACTGAGTAAATGTATCGCTTAAGATGATAACCTGAGAAAATGTTCTGAGTTCATCCAAAAACTCCTTTGCGCCCGGCATCGGATCTATCTTTGCGATTGTTTCCTGGATCTCTTTAAGTCCGAGACCGTGCTCTTTTAAAATCTCAATTCTGTAGTTCATAAGCTTGTTATAATCAGGCTCATCTCTTGTTGTCTTTTTAAGCTCCGGAATTCCTGTCTCCTCAGCAAAAGCAATCCAGATTTCCGGTACAAGTACACCTTCCATATCCAAACACGTAATATACATTTAAATTCCTCCTAATCCTCTTTTTTATCCAACTTGTGATATTCTCTTTTTTGTTGATACATCCTCGAATCAGCCATCATATATACATTTTTATGCGACGGTATTCTTACCTCATGTGAATACGCATAGCCGTATGATACGCTGTATTTTATCTTATCATCGTAAAGATTGTGATAAGCAAGTTCGGTTTCCATGTCTTTAATGAGATCTTTTAGGGCATTTTCCTCTATTCTTCTAAAGAATACTACAAACTCATCTCCGCCAAACCTTCCGCATTCTCCGTATTCTCCAAACCTGCTCTTTAAAATGCGGGCAAAGTTTACAAGATACTCATCTCCTGCGAGATGTCCGAAGGTATCGTTTACCTTCTTTAAATCATTTACATCGATAGACATTATACAAAAGTCTGCTTCAGGATGTTCATATACAAAATCACTCATAATTTTCTCACATCTGAAGCGATTAGACAAGCCCGTAAGTGAATCTGCATAAGCAAGATATGCAAGATAGTCATATTCTGCCTGCTGTGCATATGATTCCGTCATATAATACAGATAGGTCACGAGGTAGAGCATCGCAAATACGGTGCCTCCGGCTGCAAGAAGATAATAGTTTAAAGTTCCCATGCTTACTATATTCTTTGTAATAAGCTGCTGCATTATTCCATTTAAAACCATACATAAACTCATTCCCAGAAGTGCCAAAAGCTGAAGCCTCGGAACAAGCTCAAGTCTTTTCATCTGCCAAATGCAATAATATATTATCTTCACGACAAGGTAGGTTGCAGCTGCATAAAATATGCTCTGAACCCTGTCAAGATATACTATTCCCATCAAATGCAGCACAATAAATACCGTAATAACCGACACTATTACAGAAGCTGTAATAAACGTCGGATATCTTTTTGTCGGACTTACTATCGTATAGAGCAGACAAAGCGCTATCGGTATATACAAAAACATACTTATAAACTCACCGTTAACAGCATTGCTGTATGGCATTATCAAAAATGTCACTCCGCTGTAATAGAGAATATATATACCGTAATCCACCATAAGTATCGATGCAAATATTTGTCCCGCAAGAATACGTGTAGGGTTCCATAAGAGAATTGTAAGAATCGCAAACACAATACCAAACATAACCAAAAAGCACGATATGGATATAATGATAATGTTTTTATGGATAATGTATTTTTCAAGATCGATTCTTTCTCCGAGCATAGGATGCTGGCACGGGTTAAGATAGGTTTCTTCTCCGCCCGTATAAATCATTATTGTAAGTGTTTTTCCGCTGCAATCCGTCGGAAGAAGAATATAGTTATCTGCGCTGCCTATACTCTCACCGCTTAAAAACTCGTCTACCTTATACTCTTTTATACGCTCGTTTCCCACATACACCTTATATGCGCAGTGCTCAGACTTAAACTGCAGCGTTGGGAACTCAATCTCTGTTACATCAGGCAATGTCCTTCTTAATATAAGTATTTTTCCTCTTGAGACATCATTCTCCAAAATTTCCGTAACTTCGTTTTGGATAATTGACACATCCTCATAGGTCTTTCCGTCATAGTTGGCTTCCCATCCTTCTTCAAGTTCTATCACATTTCTGTCCGGATTTTCTGCAAAGACAAAGTTAAAGGCAAGTGTGAGCACTATTATAATAAGGCCGCAAAGCACTGCAGCAAGTATTACCGATCTACGTTTCATACAGTGCCTCCTTCTTCTTGTTATGATGTCTTTCTTTCATGTCATACATTTTTCCATCAGCCTTCATATACACATCATAACTGTACTTGTCTTCAAACTCATCGCTGTAAGCTATGCCATAAGATACCTCAAGTTTGGCTACTCCTTCCGGCAATCCCGAGTTTTCCTCATTTATACCGTCAATCATATTTAAAACGGCACTCTTTATCTCTTCTCTGTCTGTTCCTTCTATAATAACCATAAACTCATCGCCGCCGAGTCTGCCTATTGTTATGGCTATATCCTTAAATGCTTCCGAGAGAATATCCGAAAGAGTCTTAAGTTTTACATCTCCTTCTTCATGTGAGTATTCATCATTAATGTATTTTAAATTGTCCATATCCACGGAAATAATAGAATAATCCTCGTGTTTTGTATCATCTATCCATTTCATAACTTCCATGCACTTAGATCTGTTTGCAAGCATGGTAAGATTATCCGTATAAGCAACGCCTTCCATCTCTTTTTTGATTTTACCGGCATTTGAGCTGTCAATTGAGCTAAAGACATAACTCAAAAGAGTACATACAATAAACGCCACAGCGCCCATCATAGTCAGATAATTATTTCTTGCAGCCACTTCGGACTCCACGGAAAGATTAACAACGACTGCATTTGCAACATCCATAAGAGTACATACCATAAAGCTGAGCACTCCGACAAGTCTTACAAAAGCACCCGAAAATCCCATAAGCCCCGTATCGTTTTTTCTTCTTCCGCCTATTGTTGCTCCGGTCTCTATAATAATAAGAATGCATTCCACCATAATTATTAACTGAATCGGGATAAGATTCTCATAAAAGAGTTTAATTCTTAAGGCATGCAAGCCCGACATAATGACAAGAGTTGTTGTACTTACAGCAGTCATTATAATATTTATCATTCTAAATACAGGTATTTTATCTACCATTCCCATCATTATCAGGTTGAAAATAACGCAGCCCACGCATAGGGCGATATATTCAATAATACCGCTAAATACCGGCTTTGATGTAAAGAACATCAAAATATCGGAATATGAAAGAATATATGCTCCGACAACAAGAGAAAACAATCCGCAAAGCAAAAGGAAATAATCTTTTTCCTTAAACAAAAACATTACCGGAATAAGCGCAATTACAAAAAATGCAAAAACGCACATAAAGATACCGCAGTACATAGCACCGCGTCTTTCGGCTATAAAAACAGCCACCAAATTATTTAAATTACCAATCTGAACTTTATCGGGAATTGCAGGTGTTCCGTGGTCTGTTTTAAGCTCTATTCTTATAACATCTCCTGCGGAAACCTCACCAAGATTTATTGTATGATACATATTGGGAATAAATTCGTGAGTAGAATAATACTTACTTCCCCAGGAATACACCTCTTCATCATTTACATATAGGTGAACCACCTCATGATTTGTACGAAATGCCATGGCAAGCATTTTTTCATCCATTTTAGGCATAACAAAACTAATGGCAACACTATCCGTATTCATAATCATATCAGCCATGTCTTCGAAGTCCATATCAGAACACGTTACGTCCCCATATTCCATCATCCATCCCGAACTAACAGTATATACGTTCTCATTTTGATTAATATAATACGCATTGCTGTTTTTATAAAGGATGATAAGAATTGCTGCAACAATAAGTACAACAAATACTATATTACGCCTTTTGATAATAGCCATATCATTTCACCCTTAACATACTACGTATATAAAATACCATATTTCTGCCCCTATATTCAACAAAATCAAAAATAAATTGTCACCCCCTGTTGCGAAAAAATGTCCCCTTGTACAAATTCTATAATTGGGTATATATTTATAATGAAGATTATTTATATGGGAGGTATTTAAAATGGAAGAAACAAGACCATATGTAAGCTGGCAGCTTTTGGATGATTTTATGACTGCAGCTTTTAACAAACTCGGCGTTCCCGAGGACGAAGCAAGGCTTTGTGCAGACGTTCTTTTGGAAAGCGACAGACGCGGAATAGAATCCCACGGATGCAATCGCTTTAAGCCAATCTATGTAGACAGAATCAATTCCGGAATCCTCAATCCGGTTACCAAAATAGATATCTTAAAAGACACACCTACCACAGTTGTACTTGATGCAAATGACGGAATGGGTATGGTTGCTTCTAAAAAAGCCATGGACATGATAATTGAAAAAGCCAAAAAATACGGAATGGGTATGGCAGCCGTAACAAATTCATCCCACTACGGCATTGCAGGTTACTGGACTTCTCTCGCCGTAAAAGAAGGAATGATAGGTATCTCGGGTACAAATGCCCGTCCTTCCATTGCTCCTACCTTTGGTGTGGAAAATATGCTCGGTACAAATCCTCTCACCTTCGGTATGCCTACAGATGAGGAGTTTCCGTTTACAATTGACTGTGCAACATCAATTATGCAAAACGGAAAGATCGAATACTATGCCCGCATAGGTAAAAATATTCCGGAGGGCGTTGTTATCGCAAGAGACGGAAGCGCCATGACAGACTCAAAAGAGATTCTTAAAGATATACGCTCACAAAAAGCCGCGCTTGCTCCTTTGGGCGGTATAGGCGAAGCTTTGGGCGGCTACAAAGGCTATGGATATGCAGTTGTTGTGGAAATACTTTCCGCAGCTCTCCAAAACGGCATCTTTTTAAAAGACCTCGAAGGCAAGGACGAAAACGGCAATATAAGGCCTTACCACCTCGGCCATTTCTTTATTGTTATTAACCCTGAATTTTTCATGGGCCTTGATAACTTCAAAAAGACAGCCGGCGAAATCTTAAGAGAGCTCAGAAATTCCGAAAAAGCTCCGGGATGTGACAGAATATATACTGCAGGCGAAAAGGAACACGACGTCTGGCTCGAGAGAAAAGACAAGGGCGTACCCGTAACAGAGTCTGTACAAAAAGAGTTCATTAAAGTAAGGGATGACCTTGGACTTTCACAGTTCGTCTTCCCGTTTGAATAAAATTTAATACGAGGTAGATAATTATGAAGACAATTGGATTTATCGGATGCGGCAACATGGGAAGTGCAATTATAGGAGGCATCATTAATGCCAAAATTGCGGATGGAGAACACATTATTGCATATGCACCTACAAATACGCATCTCGACGTTTTAAAAGAGAAATACGGCATTAATTCGCGCCCAAACAACTGGGATGTGGCTCGCGAGGCAGATATTTTATTCCTTGCGGTAAAGCCTAACAAACTCTCTGAAGTTATACCGGATATCAGCGGATCTTTAAAAAAAGGAGCCGTTGTTGTATCTATTGTTGCCGGAACAACAATGAGCGCCATAGAAAAGCTTTTTTGCCGTGAGTTAAAGCTTGTCCGCTCCATGCCTAACACTCCTGCACTTGTAGGAGAAGCAATGAGCGCCATCTGCGGAAATTCTCATATGGAAGATGAAGAATTAGAAGATATTAAAAAGATTTTCGAAAGCTTCGGAAAATGCGAGATTGTTCCCGAATCACTCATGGACGCCGTAACCGGAGTAAGCGGATCGTCTCCTGCATATGTATATATGTTTATAGAGGCTATGGCAGATGCTGCCGTTGCAGACGGAATGCCGAGAAATCAGGCCTATAAATTTGCAGCTCAGGCGGTTTACGGATCTGCAAAAATGGTTCTTGAAACAGGGCTTCATCCGGGCGTACTTAAAGATAACGTATGCTCACCGGGCGGTACCACAATAGAAGCCGTGGCAGAGCTTGAAAAGGGCGGATTAAGAAGTACGGTTATTTCAGCCCAGCGTGCCTGCGTTAAAAAATCAAAAAATATGTAAAAAAATTCCCGGGACATTTAGTCCCGGGATATATTAATTAACCCTCATTTTAAATTTGCAAATATTTTATAATTCGCTGTTGTTTGCCTCAAGTCTGTTCATTGCAACTTCGAGGTTTCCGTTTCTGCATCTTAAATCGTCAAGGAATGCTTTTTCTTCCTTAGGATTGTTTAAGATAACATGATATGTAAGCTTGTAAAGACTTCCCATGTTTGATGTCTTAACTGAAACTGTCTCAATTCTCTTTGTATATTTTTCAAAAACTTCATCAAAGGCTTCATCATAATTAAGATCTTCAGGTACTGTAATCTTAAGCACCTTCTCAGGTCTTTCTTTCTGGTGTGTTCCTACTCCTGCTGCCACAAGTATAAACATTACAACTACCATAATTACTGTGAAAAGTACAGCAAATCCAAGATAGCCCATTCCACAGATGAGACCTGCTGCCATAGCCATAAAGATTGTTCCTATATCTTTGGCAGTACCCGGTACGGAACGGAATCTTACAAGCGAGAATGCACCTGCTACAGCAACACCGGCTCCGACGTTACCGTTTACCATCATAATTACTATACAGACTATTGCAGGAAGCATTGCAAGTGTCATTACAAAACTTGCTGTATATCTGCTTTTATATGTATAAACCGCTGCTATAAGTGCACCTAAAATAAGCGCTACAACCATACAGAGAACAAAATTCTCTACCGATATTACAGTTGTTGTTGATGTATCAAATAATCCTGTAAACAAACTATGCATAATTTACTAAACCTCCGTTTATATGTTCATTAGTATTCTTAATGTATCTGTAGTTATTTCTTATCATTGCCTTCTTAATTCCAAGCAGATCATCTGTCTGTTCAAAAAGTGAAGTGTATGCACGGGTGTACTTCGAGAAAGATGTCTTGTAAAGCTTGTTCTCATTGAAGAACTGAATAAGCCACATTGGGAAAGCCTGTGCCACTTTAACTTCAAGCAGTACCTGTCCTTCTTCCAGGATTGGTGTGCCGTAAATTCCTTTCCTAAGTGAAAGATCATAATTTCTCCAAAGAATGTTCTGATCAAATGTCATTCTGAAGTCATGATCGTCCTTTCCGTAAAATGCTGCTCTGTCATATGAAAGCATTATTGATGGCTTAAGATCTTCGTACTGCTGCATTGCATAGTCGATTTCTCTTGTTATCTGAGTATCTTTAACCTGCTCACCGTCTATAAGATATCTTTCCATATCTTCACAGCTCATGCCTATTCTTCTCTTATATACAACCGAATCATATTTTTTCTTCAGCTCTATAAACACCTTAGAATCCTTATCTGCCACACCGTAGCTGCGGACTCTTAATTTCTCCTTATACATCGGTTTGTCCATCGATCTTCTTATAAGAAGGTAATTAGGTGTATCGAAATACAGCGAACAATTTGTGCTCATGCCGTGCTCATCAGCAACCATATAATTTTCCATAAGCTTTCTGAGTGCTGTATACTGTTCTTTATTAAGCATATATTTTATTTCATATCTTTTAAAAATTGTCTGATCGCTCATATCGCATATCTCCTTTCGTCTATCGCCTTTCGACAATACATATCTTAAAGGAGCTACTTTAAAATAACTTTAAAGGAATCGCGAACTTTGTGAAAGAACTGTGAAACAAAAAGAAAGAGCAAATTAATGCTCTTTCTTTAATATATACACTATTAACCGCTTATTTAATTTGCTGTTGCACTTGCCACTTCCGTGCCATTGCTCGTAAGAGTGTAAGTATACGAGCTTGTTACTGAAGGTGATGTGTAGAATACATAAGTATAAGCTTTATCAGCAGTATCCGTTACAACAGTATTTCCGCTCGAATCAAGTATTGCATATGCATATCCGAGTGTAAGAGTGAATGATGAAGTGTTTCCGTTTTGCATATCGGAAGGCATTTCTGTGTTATCTCCCGGTGTAAAGTTTCCGTCTTCCGGGCCTTCGCCTGTAACCGTTGTGCTTCCAAAGATATTCGCTCCCATAGACATACCGCCGAATTCCACATACGACTGGTTTGCCGTTGTCACGCTTTCATTCATACCGCTTGCTCCGAGCGCAAGAATTGTAACACCGCTTCCGATTGTATATGAAGTAACGTAATCTATGGCAGAGTTGTTTCCGGATGCTGTTCCGAGAACTGTAATATAGCCGCCGTCCAGATTCATTGTTCCGTTCGAATCAAGGCCGTCACCGTCTGCACTGAATAATACGGAAATATTGTTTCCTTCTTCATCATATCCTGAGAATGTATGGTCTACATCAGCGGCTATAATCGCTGTAAGAGTTCCGCCGTATACATTTAAAGCTGCGCTCGAATCTGATGTAGTTGTCTTTGTATAAGTTTCTTCATCCTCATCGGCATATACATAGCTTAAAGTCTTGGCAGAAGCATTTATACAGTCATCATTTGAATAAATATATATGCTAGGAGAACCGCTTGCTCCGATGTTTACTTCAGCCGCTTCCATTCCTTCATAAGCTTCCTTAATATTTACAACAGCCGAGCCTGTTATATCCAATGTCTCAGCGACGGATATTCCGTCATCGCCGGAATAAATATTAATAGTACCTCCGCTTATTACGGCTGTATTATTACTCTTAATTCCGTCATCCGGAGAGCCGTAGATATATTGTCCGTCAGTTGTTGCCGCGCCGCTTGTGGTTGTAGTCTGGTTCATAGCGGCTGTCATATCACTGTTATATTTAATACCGCAACCCGTAGTGTCTATAGTAATTGTTCCGCCTGTAATTGTAAGTCCGCCCGAAGCTTCATCCGTATATGTTGTACCTGCAGTAAGAGTTGAAGTAGAAGCTACAGATGTATATGAGTATGTGCATGCCTTAGAACCTGCCTTTATACCCTTATGAGATCCTGTATCGACATTTACAGTCTCAACCTTAGTGCTTGACGATTCGCTTTCGGTTTTTGTTATTGTATTATAAGTACTTCTGGATGTGTCGTAATAATTTTCTGCTGCGTATTCATAAAGAGTTGTAATATTTATTGTTCCTCCGGAAATGTTTACATACTCGCCCTGGATACCGTCTCCGTAACAGTTTGACATTACAACCTTACCGCCGGAAATATTTACGCTGTAATTTTTAGCGTTAATTCCGTCTTCATCCGTATATGTCATCTTAACAGTACCGCCCGAGATGTTTACACATCCGTTCTTGGTCTTTATTCCGTTTGAAAGATAAGAACGCATTTTAATCGTTCCGCCCGTAACAGTAACTCCGCCGTCTCCCGATGAGCCTGTTGCTTTAAGGCAGTCACCGTTTGATACGACAACGTAAACTCCGCTGTCAATCACAAGGCTGCCCTTACAAAAGATTCCGTCGGAAGGATCGAGACTTCCGAAGTCCGTGGTAGAAGACATGCTGTCAACCACAGTAAGCTTTGAAGATGATGTAGCTCCGCTTAAAGTAAGAGTTGCAGAAGAATCCGCAGCGTATATTATAGCTGAAGCCGGTGATGAACTATAACTTGAAGGTCCTTTAAGAACCGCCTTGCCATAGGTCACGATATTTACATCTGTTGTTCCCGATCCCACAGAAATAACCGAAACATCCTGAATCTCACTGTCATCAATGTATAGCTTCTTTAAAGTAATGTTTACTTCATCAGTAATATCCTCGGCTACATTTATAACCGTATTTTCAATATAAGTAGCTGATGAACCGCCGGTTATGGTATAGTTACCGGCCTGAGTAATAGTAATGGTTCTTACGCCGTCTTCCGTCTCCGTCGTTACAGCGTCAGATATATCACTTGCCATATATACCTTGGAATTTGTAAGCTTAATTGTAGAAGAAGACACAACCACATATTTATATGTGTCTGCGCTGCTTAAAACAGATGACTTTTTAAGATAAGAAGAAGTTACTGTTTTGGAACTCTTAACTACATATATTGTAAGTGTTTTACTGCTGGTAAGTTTAAGAGTCTTGGCATTGCCGCTTGTAACTACTTTTCCCGTTGTAAGCGTACCGTTTAGCGAATAATAAACCTTGTATCCGCTTTTAGCTCTGATTTTTACCTTTACACTGTTTGTGTATGTTCCCGATGATTTGCTTAATCGGTATCCTGTCTTATTTACCGTTGCAGCCTGAGCACTTGAAACAGTGATTCCCGGAATGCCGCAAACAAGCAATGCCAGGACCATTAAAGCTGCCATTAATCGCTTTGATTTCATAAAAAAACCTCCGTTTCATTCGCGATGATACGGAGATTTTAACACATTTTTCTTAAAATAGCCTTAATATTTAACCTCGATTCCCCAAATCGAAGTATTCTGCAAGGACTTTGTTCTTTATATCTTTAATAAGATCTTCCGAAAAGCCGTAGAAAAACTCGTTATATACGACATTTCCGTCTTCATCAAATTCTTTTTGATGAGGGAATTTTACAACAATGCCTTCTTCGGGATTGTCATGAATCATAATTCCTGTGATGACAAGATTTGAACTCATATTTACAATAGCACCCTTAAGAACATCACTGTTTTCATACATAGGATCGTAAAGCTGGATTTTGGCAACAGAAAGATCCTTCACCTCTGAGTCTGTCTTTATAACCTTTTCAAGTATATCAACAATACTGTTATCAAACTTCTCGTCTCTTCTAAGATTGCTTATGGCAAGAGACTGCGCAAGCTTTGTGTGATACGGTCTGTCATGTGTCATCGCATCATAAGCGTCTGCAACTCTTAAGATTCCGGCGAGCTTAAGGATTGTAGGGGACGGTTCTTCATAATCAATAAATCTGTCAACCTCTCCATGATGATATAAAATGATTTCACACATTCCTCTTGGCATATCCACAAATTTTGCTGCCTGATATCCTATATAAGAATGTGTATCTACGATTGCTTTTTGAGTTTCATCAAGAGACCCGTGAATGTTTAATATTTTTTCAGGCACAAAAACCTTTCCAACCTCAAAAACCTGAGCTGCCGCAAAAAGAGTCTTTTGCTCTTCTTCAAAAAATCCCATTTCTCCGGCAATCTTTTGAGCAAGGTTGGCTGTTCTTGAGCAATGAAGAGCAAGACCCTCGTCAACCTTTCTCATCATTCCCTGCAACTGTCTGAAACCTTTTGACTTGAAAATTTCGTTGGTATTCATAAATTCCTCCCATAGCTATAGCAGAACCTTCAATTTCCCATGGTTAAAAATCCTGCGCCAATTAGTGTGATACGTAAAAAAGTAAAGTACAACGGATACCAATGTTCCGCAAATCACATCCACAACAGAGTGCTGTTTTACAAACATCGTAGATATGCAAATAAGTATCATCATAAGTATTATTGCCCACTTAAGAAGTGTTATCCCCACTGCTTTTGACGAAAGCCCTTTTTCGATAAAATATTTTTTCTTTTCGGCAAACCAGTGTGATTTAAAAGTAATAAGAGCCATTGCCACAGATGTTGAAACATGAAGAGACGGGCAAACATTTACCGCCGCATCCACCTTCCAGAGGAAATGATTAAGTAAAAAGCAAAATATATTTCTGTCCGGCACATCTACTCTTAAATTAATCCCGTTCGGAACAACTATATAACATATGAAGCAAATAACGGTTCCTGTAAACATGCAAAACCAAAGCTGCTGAAAATCATATTTGTCCAAAACCATATATAATGCAGGTACTCCCACAAAAAACAAAAACCATAAACTGTAAGGTATAAGAAAGTATTCATTAAACGGTATATAATCATCCCACTTGCAGTCTATTATATACTTGGGTTGCATTGTAAAATCCAGTGTAAAAAATACTACAAGATATACAATGTAATACAGCATCACATATGAGTATTTATGCTCAGCTATCCAGTTTTTAAGCATGCGTATCATAGGTCTCTAAAGTTTATTCTCCTTCATACTTGTATTTATTATTGATAAGGTCTGTTATTTCTCTATACGATCTTGAGAAGCAGTCCAGCATTTTCTCAGAAAATACTCCGCATTCTCCATCCATTATCATATTAAAGGCGTCTTCCTGCGAATAGGCTTCTTTATATACTCTTTTACTCACAAGAGCATCGAAACAATCCGCAACACCTGCTGCCTGGGCCCATATAGGAATATCATCTCCTTTAAGCCCGTCCGGATATCCGCCTCCATCATACTTTTCATGATGCCATCTGCAGATATCATAGGCATATTGATAAAATTCATTTTCGCCCATTTTAAATTTCTCAAGGATTTCGCAACCGATCTCGGTGTGCTTTTTCATCTCCTCGAATTCTTCTTCGGTAAGTTTTCCGGGCTTTTTCAAAATACTGTCAGCTATCGCAATCTTGCCTATATCATGAAGCGCAGCCGCCTGAGCCGCAGTCTCCACCTGGCCTCTTGTCAGATTGTACTCCGGATAATCCACCCTTATATGATCCAGCAGAATCTTCGTAAAAGCTATAATCCTTTGAGGATGCTCACTCGATTCCGCACTTCTAAACTCAACTATAGTACCCAATGCATTCAGCAAAAATTCTGTGGTTTTAACGGCCTGCCTGCGGCTTTCCGCAAGTGCTCTTGTCCTGTTTGCAAGCTCTTCTTCAATCTTTTCTCTCTTATAAAAAAGCTCTATAAGGTTTTC
Organism: Eubacterium sp.; assembly: GCA_024698965.1. Classification (GTDB taxonomy): domain Bacteria; phylum Bacillota; class Clostridia; order Lachnospirales; family Lachnospiraceae; genus RUG14243. The sequence continues at coordinate 18,084 of JAILQM010000135.1, forward strand.
GGCACGCTTTCTTATTACATCAGGTTCAAATGGCTTATATATAATATCTGCGGCTCCAAGGTCATATGTCCTTACATCATCTTCAGCGCTTTCATCACCCGTAATCATAATTACAGGTATCTTATCCGTAAGCCCCTGAAGATTCATGTATTTAAGAACCTCGGTTCCGCTTTTGACAGGCATTATCCTGTCCAAAAAAACAAGGGACAACCCACGGCTGTATTCCTTTATTTTTTCAATTGCTTCCGCTCCGTCCGCTGCCTCAATCGTCTCAAATCTGTCCTCTAAAATATCTTTTAGAATCTCTCTGTTAACCTCGACGTCATCCACAATCAGTACTTTTTCTTTCATACCCCGGCCGCCTTTCTTTAGCGAACTATTCTATCTCCTTTGCAAGCCTCTCCACAATCTCGTATTTTTCAATTACAGTCGGCATTATTTCTTTTGCCTTGCTCATATCTCCGGCCCTAAGTGCCTCGGTAATATCCGATGCTGCGCTTGTAAGCTCAACAAGGGCGAGGTTTCCGGATACGCCTTTTAAATTATGAGCTGCCTTGAATGCTTCTTCAGTATTCTCAGCTTCCATAGCGGCTTTAAGCTCACTGTAATTTGTATCCTTTAAAAACATATTCACAAATTTGGATACTTTGCTCGGCAACGGAATTCTTTTTAAAATCTCTTCCCAGCTGCCTCCGATTTGGTTATAAAATTCTTCAGTGGTCATACTCTCCTCCTAAAAAACTCTCCAATACCAAAAACATTATTTTTAATTATATCACTTTATGTTATAATCTTAAAGCAAGAAAAAATTAGGGGGTCTTACAATGAAATCATCCGAAATAATAAGATATTTTGTAATCAGCATCTTAGCAATCGCATTCTTTGCGCTATGCTTCTTTACCTTCGTGCAGGGCTTTCCTCTTCCGGACCAGCCATCGGCATCTGAGGTAGCTTCAATCACTCTTTCATACAATGATTCAGAGAATGATACGACAACCGAAATAACCGATTCCTCTGAAATAAGCACCTTCCTTTACGGAGCATTCCCTCTCTGTTATTACAGAATCATAGGAACGACAGAAGGCAGCAGCATAATAGACATAGTCTATACACTGACAGACGGATCAACTCTTGAAATGTCAGTTAACGAGACAACAGTCTGGTGGAACGGCAAAGCTTATCCTCTCATGGACAAAGGTGCAATCGTAGAAGCCATTGAGACATTATATCTTAATAACTAGCGTACATTACCGGGGAGCTCAGGCATGAGCTCCTTTGACATTATATTGAGAATCTTTTCAAGATTATCCTGTTCTTCCTGAGGAAGTCTCTCTTTTAATCTGTTTACAACAGTCTCAACATATTTATAGCTTATGTTATAATAATCGAGATATTTTTGCGTAACCTCAAGATGATATTCTCTCTTGTCGGATTCATTTCTGATCTTGTTAACATAGCCTTTTTTTATAAGATTGTTAATCTTATATGTCGCATTTGGCGACGAAATTCCTATAAAGCTCGCAAACTCATTTATGGTAGGATTACCCAAAGCATAAATTATCTCCATGCAAAACGTTTCTACCGTAGTAAGTGTTGCTTCTCTTGTTTTAAAGTGCGAAAACGCTTCCTGATAAAAATGCAGTTTAAATTTCTGATATACTTCATTAAGCGCCGTTTCAAGTTTCATCCCATATCCCCTCTTTGCTGTTTAAATTCATAACTCAGGTTTTTATTTTCCACCGTTTTTCAAAAACTCATCAAGAGTCTGTGTGCCGTGTCCGACATTTTGGGGATCTATTTCGAAAATAGTTGTGTTAAATGCTTCAGGAGAAATCCCCAATATTCTTCCTCCGTTTTCCGCAAATGCTTTTACAATCTCCTTTTTCTGATCATCCGACATCTTCGGTGCATACATTGTAATAACCGGCATCTTAAATACCTCCCTTTTTTTGATTTCTACCATTATTTTAACAGAAAAATCTTATAATAAAAAGTATTGTATAAAAAATAGCAAAAAAAGGGTTGCATCCCTTATATGGCTGCAACCCTTAGCTTTATTTACAATAATTTGCGGCTTCTTCTCCGGCAATATAGCCTTCATTATAAGCCATTGTAAGAGATGAGAAAATTCCCTCAAGGAAATCCACGCAGACATCTCCGTGTCCCATTATACCTCTGGTATTATCACCGCAGGCATAAAGTCCCGGGATAGGCTTTCCGTCTTTAAGTACAGATGCGTTCTCGTCTATTGTCATTCCTCCTATTGAATTTTCATGGAACATCTTCATCTTTATTGCATAAAACGGTCCGTTTTCAACAGGAAGCGCATCATGCTTCGGCTTCATAAATTCAGGGAAATCCGGTGGGAACACCCTAGGCTTTTTAGTAGACTCGTTATAATTTTCAACCAGTTTTATAAATCCCTCCTTATCCTTAAAGCCACACTTGTCGGCAAGGTCTTCAAGAGTATCCGCCATAATTACGGCAGCATCTTTGCCTTCCTCTTCCAAATGAGCTCTCCAGTCTTTCTGGAAGGCCGGTAAATCCATTTCAAACGACTGCGGCGGCTCTTTCATGGCCTCTTCTATTGCAGTCTCGCAAATCTTATCATCTACAATCTTATATCCAAACCACCTGCTGGTCTTGGTAAGTGCGCTTGTTTCCATTCCCATCTGTCCGTGGAACTCGTTTCCGTCACAGTCTACCTCAAATCCGTCCTGATCCTGGTATATTGCCATTGATGCGCAAGGATAAGGATGTCTCATAGGTCCGAACATATTAACTCTTCTGTTAACATAGTCAATATCAGCGCCAAGCTCATCACACATTAAAATACCGTCACCGGTACAGCCGGCTCCCGTGAAAATATGTACAGGCTCTTTACCTTCATCATCGTAGAAAAGAGGTGCGAATTTTTTCATAAGTTCTTTGTTTCTGCTGAATGCTCCTGCAGCAACAATAACAGCCTTAGCATGAATCTCGATTTCTCCGCCTTCATCTTCGGCAAGAACTCCGCAAACCGCGCCTTGAGCATTCGTAAGGAGCTTCTTTCCGCTTGTCTTAAGCAAAAGCTCTCCGCCGCCTTCAAGTAAATCTTTCTGCATTCTTTCCGCCATATATGAGCCGATTTCGCCCGGTCCTATCATTCTGTCAATTCTCTTTTTGGCGTCCTTCCACGGATACTTTGCAATAAGCATAGGTGAAGGATCAAACGGACCCATTTTTCCGGCTTTAACTTCATAATCATCTGTAACATGATGATTATCAATAAGCCAGTTTGCAAATTCTTCGTTTGCCTTAAACATTCTCTTTAAAAGCTTCTTGTCTACATTCGGAATCTTTTCGATAAACTCATTGTACTTTTTCTCACGCACATCGTTTATTCCGAGTTTTTCGGCTCCCTTACACCAGTGGATTCTAAATCCTCCGGCATACCATGAGCTTCCTCCGACCTCATGCATTTTCTCAAGGACAATAACCTTAAGCCCTGCGTCAAGTGCTTTGTTTGCAGCTACCATACCCGATCCGCCGCCACCTATAACGCATACATCGCATTCTTTTGTAATCTTCTCGTGATTTTCCGCAGGCTTAATCTGAGCATCGCCGTCATAAATACATCCGTTATGACAGACCTTTGCGCAAAGACCGCAGGAAATACATTTTTCAGGATCAATCCAGTATTTTGCCCCTTTAAAAGAAATAGCATCTTTAGGGCAGCCGGTTCTGCATCTGTGACAGCAGCTGCAGAGTTCCTGTTTAATTATATAGGACATAAAGTACCCCCTTCGTTTCTTTGTTTTTTGTTATTTTATCAAAACTCCAAGGACACTTTAGTATCTTTACTTGAGAAAAAATGTGTACTTTTTTGCCCATCTTAAAATTGCAGAGAAAAAGACCGCTCTTTTTTCAAAAAGCGGCCCGTTTTCTTTGCTTTAATTATGCCTGCATTCTCTTAGGCATTTCCGTCTCTGTCTTATCCCCTGTCTCTTTTCTTCTGTCGCTAAAGACATACATTGCAAGGTTGCGTTCACTTTCACCTGCTCTGTTTAAATAAGACTTTCTGAGTTCTGCTACTGATGTGATGTTTGACATAGACTTTCGTCCCCCTTATCTATCATTCGGTAACTATCATACCACAAGATATATCGGTTGAAAAGTATAAAAACACAACATCTATGGCAAAAATTTATAAATCTTTTTTCCAAAGTCCGTGCAGATTGCAGAATTCATAAGCCGCAACAGCCTTCTCTCCTTCAGGAAGAACAAACTTTACTTCAGGCTTTTCTCCCGGTTCAAGATCTTTCTTTGCATATCCTTTATCTGTCTCTAAAATTACAAACTGGATATAATGCTCTTCAAGCATCGGATGCTCAACCTCTCCCACGCATACCGTGTACTCATTTCCGTTTACACTTACAACAGGCACATGCTTTTCGTGTGCTCCGTCTGTTGTGTTTGGCTCAAGCTTTTTCATTTCTTCTCCGCAGCATTTTGGTGTACAGGCTGTCTTCTCTGTAAGTAATGTAACAAAATTACCGCATTTTTCGCATCTGTAAAACTCCATAATCAGTCCTCCTCAAATTTTAAGATTAATTTTCTGACAATTTTGATGATTTAATTTTATCACATTACCCTTATAATTGATAATACTATTTCGTAATTTTTTTGTACAATTTTACACGACCAAAAAGCAGACGGCTAAATGCCGTCTGCTCTGTATATTTCTTTATACCCCTCAGCCGTGACCAAAGAGACTGTTTCTACCTCTGCCGTGTACTTATCCTTTTCAAGCGGCGCATCGCATTTAAACTCAACGCACATTCCGCAGCTCGAGCTTAAAGACCTCGGCACAGGCATTGTCCTCGCCTCAATACCTTCTCCGTCACACATTTTTTTAAACCTGAGTGCTCCTATATGAGCAAAAAATGTAGCTATAAAAGTCATTTTACTTTGATAAATGTAAAGTAAATTCGCCCTCTTTTTCATCTACAGAAACTTTATATCCCTGGTGTGTGGCAAATCTTGTTACATTCTCCTTTGATGTAGTATTATCGACTATTATATCATACGATCCTTCATTTGACGATAATGCTTTCTTAGTAAGAATGACAGGTTCCGGGCATGAAAGTCCTCTTGCATCTATTGTCTGCATAATCTTCCTCCTATTTCTCCTGCTTTACGAATGTATTCATGCATCCGATGAAAGCAACCACAATAATTCCGATTACAACGGCGATCTTTCCGTTTACTGTTGCTCCGTCTGCACTTGCGGCAAGGCCGAAGTTATGTGCAAAAGCAGCACCTGTAAAAAGACCTAAAACAGTTATTGCACTGTCTGAGTTTCCTTCTCCGGATAAGATGAGCTGTCTGAGTGGGCATCCGCCTAAAAGTACGCATCCGAATCCTGTAAGGAAAAGTCCGAGGAAGTTCCAAAGTCCGTCTGTATGTGCTACAGGCTGGCCTTCAAAACCAAGCGTAAAGTATGTTCCGTCTGTTGCTCCTGTTAAGATAAGGTTCATAACAAATGCAGCAACAAGAATTGCAACAAATCCTAAGATAAGCTTAGACTCTTTGAAAAGTACGAGGTCACGAATACCACCTACCATGCAAAGACGTGTTCTTTGAGCAAGTGCTCCTACGATGAGTCCTGCGCAAAGGCTGATTGCGATTGCTGCATGCTTAGCTCCCGGGCCTGCTCCCTCTTCACTAAAGAAGATAAATGCCGGTGCAGCCACAAGAAGAATTAAAAGAATTACCTGAACAGCCGGAAGAATGAGTCCGTCTACCATTGGCTGAGCATATGTACGCTTTAAAGAATATCCCTTATTAAGGAAGAATATTCCCGCAAGAATACCTACCACAAATCCAACAAGTCCGACAACAGCGTTAAGATCTCCGCCTGCAATTCTTAAAATCATTCTGAACGGGCAACCTAAGAACATAAGGCAACCGATCATTACGAAAAATCCGAGTACGAATCTGGTTAAAGGTGCGCTTCCGCCCTTTGCTCCGAATTCCTTGTTAGCAAATGCCATAATAAAGCTTCCAAGTACAAGTCCGATAATTTCAGGTCTTATATACTGCACAGCAGCAGCTCTGTGAACTCCGAGTCCTCCTGCCGTATCACGTATAAAGCACGCTATACAAAATCCCATGTTTGAAGGATTGCCGAAGTATACAAGTGCTGACGCAATAACACCAATTATAAGTCCTGCAATCACAATAAAGAGTTTTTCATTTTTTGTTTCCATTTCATCCTCCTTAAAGATAATTTATTTGCGTTTCTTATAATAGCATAGATTTTACAAATATCCAATAGTTGCAATCAGCAATGATTCATTTTAAAATAATATAACAGTTATATGAGGTTAAATGATTATGAGAATATATTTGGATAATGCCTGCACATCTTTCCCAAAACCTGAAAATGTGCCACTGGCAATGTCGGACTACATTATTAATTCCGGCGCGAACACAAACAGAGGATGTTACAGCTCAGCCTATGATGTTGAGGCTTTGGTATACGAAACCCGCGAGCTTTTATGTTCGCTTTTCGGTTATGATGATTGCAAAAACGTCGTCTTTACCAAAAACGTCACAGAGAGTATCAACTTCCTTCTCAAAGGATTTTTAAAGCCGGGTGATCATGTGCTTGTTTCATCCGTAGAACATAACGCGGTTATGCGCCCATTGGTACAGCTTGAAAAACAGGGCGTAGCATTTTCGCGCATTCCATGTGACAAATATGGCGCACTTATGGTTTCCGAAACAGAAAACCTTATTCGCCCTGAGACAAAGCTTATTATTATGACACATGCGAGCAATGTCTGCGGAAGCATTATGCCGATAGAAGAAATTGGACGTATCTGTAAAAAACACAACCTTAAGTTTTTTGTAGACAGTGCTCAGTCTGCCGGCTGCCTTGATATAGATATGAAAAAAATGAATATAGACGGACTTTGTTTTACCGGTCATAAAGGCCTTATGGGGCCGCAGGGCATAGGCGGCTTTATTATTAAAGAAGAAATGATTCCTTTAATAGAGCCTCTCATCTCGGGCGGCACCGGAAGCATAAGCCACACAGAAGAAATTCCCGATTTTATGCCGGACCGCTTTGAGTCCGGAACCTTAAATCTGCCCGGCATTATCGGTCTTCGCGAAGGACTGTTATATATAAAAGAATTAGGTACGGATAATATAAGAAAAAAAGAAAAAGCACTTACCGAAAGGTTTTTGGCAGGCATAAAAAATCTTCCAAACATTAAGATTATAGGCCACGGCCAAAGCTGTGATTACTGCTCGGTTGTTTCCGTCCAGACATTAAATACAGACTGCGCGCTGGCCTCCGATACACTCGATAACGAATACGGCATAATGACAAGGGTAGGTCTCCACTGTGCACCTTCCGCTCACAAGACATTGGGAACTTATCCCGAAGGCACAATCAGATTTTCCTTCGGCTACTTTAACACCGAAGAAGAAACAGATGCCGCAATTAAAGCTTTGGAAATTATTTCAAACAAATAAAACAAAACCCATCCGCCACAAAGCGAATGGGTTTTTATTATATAGCTTATACGGCCTTTAATGCCTGCTCTAAATCTTCTATAATATCTTCTACATTTTCAATACCAACAGAAAATCTTATAAGATCAGGTCTTACTCCGCCTGCGATAAGTTCTTCGTCTGTAAGCTGGCGGTGTGTGGATGATGCCGGGTGAAGCACACAGGTATGTGCATCGGCAACATGAGTTGCAATAATTGCAAGCTTAAGCTCTTTCATAAATGCCTCGGCAGCTTTTCTTCCGCCCTTAACTCCGAAGGAAATAACTCCGCAGCTTCCGTTTGGCATATATTTCTTTGCTCTCTCGTAATACTTGTCTCCTTCAAGTCCCGGATAAGTTACATATTCAACCTTCGGGCTTGCCTTTAAGAACTCAGCAACCTTCTGAGCATTCTCGCAGTGTCTCTGAATTCTAACCGCAAGAGACTCAAGACCGAGGTTTAAGATGTAGCAGTTCATCGGTGAAGGTATTGAACCCAAATCTCTCATAAGCTGAGCTGTTGCCTTTGTA
>JAILQM010000136.1 GCA_024698965.1 Eubacterium sp.
GAACTTTATAAGGTTGCGGACAAGAAACTCTATATTGCAAAAGAGAGCGGAAAGAATATGTATGTAATTTAGGGGACTCAGCATAGGGGACTCAGCATAGGGGACGGTTCTCTTTGTTGAAGCAAAAACATTAATTATAAATCTCAAATATACTGATTGCTTCAACAAAGAGAACCGTCCCCTATGCTGAGCAAAGCTAACAGAGAGAACCGTCCCCTATGCTGAAGCCCCCTATGCGGAAGCCCGTAAAACTGAAAGGATTGAAATGAGGGAGAGAATTACTTTTAATAAACTTGATCTTCAACTGATTGCTATTGGTGCGATGCTGATTGATCATATTGCTTGGGCAATTGTGGATTTTTGGTCGCCGGTTGGGCAGATTATGCATGTGATAGGTCGTCTTACAATTCCGATTATGTGTTATTTTATTGCGGAGGGCTTTAAGAAAACTCATAATCTGAGTAAGTACATTAAGCGACTTGCGGCATTTTATGTTGTTTCTATAATTCCGTTCTATTTGTTCTTTAGTGAAGAATACGGATATAGGCAAAATATTATTTTTGATCATTTGATAAGCCTTTTGATTCTTACGGTTTTAGAACATCAAACATTGAAAAGATGGCAAAAGGCATTGCTTACGGCTTTACTTTTTGCTGTCAGTGCGATTATAGGAGGATGGCCGATTACACCGGCGCTTTTTACTCTGATATTTTATTACGGAAAGACATTTAAACAACAGGCAAAATGGTTTATTGGGGTAAATGTTCTGACGGTTGCGGTAGTAGCATTCTTATCAGCATTAAATCAGTCTTTGTATTTTGCCCGCTATGATTGGACATGGTATGACAGAGCTTATTTACTTGGATTTATGCTGGCACTGCCTATTTTGGCGAGATATAACGGAGAAAAGGGAAATAATACGCTTGGAAGGTATTTCTTCTATGGCTTTTATCCGGTTCATTTATTGGTCTTAACACTATTTAGGTGCTTGGCAAGCGGAAGTGTCTCAAACTATACAATCTATTTATGGCTACATATTGTCAGTCTTTTAATTGTTTTTATAATGCTTGTGGGCGTGCTGCAGGCAAGGGCCAGCAGAATGCAGTCTGCGGTTGTAATGTTTCTTGTGCTCGAAAGTTTTTATATTGTGGGCTTTATTATTGAGATTCTTTCGACCGAGATAGAAACGATTTATATGGCTTGCGTGGTAGAATATTTTGGAGAACTGCTCATGCTTGTGGCATTTCTTATTTTTGCATCCGAATGCGGGCGTATAAAAATTCCGCTATTTATTTACATTGCGCATGTCCTTGTGGCATTTATTCTTGTGTATTCTGTGGCAACGTCAATTGATACGGGATTTTTCTACAGCGATATTTTGCTTACGGAATTTGATGGTCACACAAAGGCCGAATATATACATTATACGGGGTATTATATATCGGTAGTATATATTTGTGTAGTGATTGCCGAGATGCTTTTCATTATGATTAACAGTCTGATAAAAGGTACAAAGATTGAAAAACGAAGAGTGGGAATGCTTTTTGGGGCGTTGATGTTTATATGGATTCCTTACACTGTCACGCTGACAGGAATAACCGGCGGGTATGAGGTCCCGGTAATCGGAGTTTTGGGCGCAGCAGTATTTTTGACACTGTGTTTTTACAAATATGGCACGCTGGATTCTGTTGCAATCGTCAGCGAGAGCGCTCTTGCAAAAGCCGAGGAAGGTGTAATTATTATAGATGACAGGCTGCTGGTAACATTCTCAAATGCGACTGCTGCAAAAATTGTCGGGGATGATTCCCTTGTTAATTCAAATGCCGGCAATAATGAGACGCTTCAAAATATTGTTGAGGGGCGTCTTACAGAGATAGAATATGATGGAAAGGTTTATGAAATAAGGGTAGAACAACTGAAACACGCTTCATATACGCAGGGATACACGATTTGGCTTCTTGATGCGACGAAGCACAGAGAACTTCTTGAGGAAGTTAATAATATAGCCAATCACGACGCACTGACCGGTTTATATAATAGGCGCCATTTTAAGGAATTGGTAACTGCGGAGATAGAATGCGGGCCGCGAGGGACTTTGGTCATCTCCGATATGGATAATTTTAAGGCTGTAAATGATACTTACGGACATAAAAAAGGGGACAGTGTTCTTGTGGGATTTGCTTCGATTCTTATGGAATACCCGGAAGATATTCTTTATCCGTGCAGAATAGGTGGCGATGAGTTCATGTTCTATTTGAGAGGCGTGACCAAGCATTCTCAAATAGAAAAAATAATATCGGAAATAATGGAAAAATTCACCGAAAAGTATGCTCATGATAGCGTAAAGTGCACACTTTCCGTAGGCGCAGCTGTAAACGAGGAAAAAGCTCTGGAGTTTAGTGAACTTTATAAGGTTGCGGACAAGAAACTCTATATTGCAAAAGAGAGCGGAAAGAATATGTATGTAATTTAGGGGACTCAGCATAGGGGACGGTTCTCTTTCAGCATAGGGGACGGTTCTCTTCAGCATAGGGGACGGTTCTCTTCAGCATAGGGGACGGTTCTCTTTGTTGAAACATAAGTATTTGATATAAGGCTATATATTTTATTTGTTTCAACAAAGAGAACCGTCCCCTATGCTGAAGAGAACCGTCCCCTATGCTGAGTCCCCTATGCTGAGTCCCCTATGCTGAGCATTTTCTTCCTTGAAGGGATTTGCCGCATAGCGTATAATTATAGGCGATAAAGAATTCAGCAAAGAGAACCGTCCCCTATGTTGAAACAAAGAGAACCGTCCCCTTTGTTGAGGAGGAGGAAATGAGTATGAAAAAAGGAAAGATTAAAAATGCGGCGTGGTATCCTAATGCGGTGGCGATAGCGATAGGGGTGGTGCTGTTTGTTTTTTTGTGGAAGTTTCCGGAAATAAACAAGACTGTTAGGACTTTTGTGGGTTTCTTCAAGCCGATTATTATAGGATGTGCGATTGCCTATATCATTAATCCGCTCTCAAATGCGTTCGCAAGACTTTTTAAGAACATGAAAAGCGAAAAAACGAGGAAGCTGCTTTCAAACACACTTGCGTTTGTGGTAGTGGTGCTTTTTTTGATTTTTGCATTTATTATCCTTACGCCTCAGCTTATTAAGAGTGCGCAGACATTTGTAAACAATCTGAGCGGTTATACAAAATATCTCGGCGATCTTTCGGTTAAGATGGGCGTGTCGGAGAGTATATTTAATATTAACGCCCTTATTGATTCATCCGAGAAAATATTAAGCAAAATTACCGAATACATAACAAACAACATGGACAGCATTTTATCTGCATCCGCAAATGCGGGAAAGAATATCTTCCAATGGGGCATTGCGTTCATGCTTTCGATATACATTATTGCCGAAAAAGCAAAGCTTAAAGCGGGCTTTAAGAGACTTCTTAAGGCCGTCTTCGGAGAAAAACGTTATGTGGGAGTCAGCGATTTCCTTCGTAAATGTGACAAGATTTTCAACAGATACATTGTATACAGCATTATAGATGCGATAATAATAGGAGGAGCAAACGCTGTATTTATGGCTCTTGTAGGCATGGAATATGTCGGACTTACAAGTTTTGTTGTTGCGATAACGAATCTTATTCCTACATTCGGACCAATGATTGGCGGCGTAATCGGAGCATTTATTTTACTTATCACAAATCCTATGCATGCACTGATATTTATAGTATTTACTTTCATTCTGCAGACTTTGGACGGTTATGTAATAAAACCGAGACTTTTCGGAAATTCGCTCGGAGTATCGGGATTATGGATACTCGTCGGAGTATCGGGATTATGGATACTCGTCGGAATTATAGTGGGAGGAAATATGTTTGGAGTGCTCGGCATTCTCCTTGCTATTCCGAGTGTGGCAGTGATAGATTTGATATACAACTCGTATCTGATTCCGGCGCTTGAAAACAGGCGAAAAAAAGAGGAAGCGGAAGAGGAAAAAGTGCCTGGCACAGAAGAATAGAGAATATACA
>JAILQM010000137.1 GCA_024698965.1 Eubacterium sp.
AATTAAGCGTTCAGTGATTATATCAAAAAATAGATTATAAAGCAAAAAGGGGAAGAAATTACAGGCATTTTGTAGTAAAATGAAGTAATGGAGATTTATGAAATGAATAGAGAGATTATCTTTTTGTACAACATTGAAAGAGAAAAAGAAAAACAGATAAGAATGCTCTGCAGGGCTTTTGAGACAGAAGTAAAAAAAATAAAGCCGGAGCAGGCAAAAGAAAGCATTGGAAGCCTTATGGGATTAGAGGTAAATGTCGAAAAGACTGAGGATATCATTCCGGACGAGGAAATGATGCTTATTTGCGGATTCAGCGGCATGAAGCTTGAGGCTTTTTTAGAGGGATATAAGTTAAAGGAAATAGATCCCATAAAGCTTAAAGCTGTTGTAACAGAGCATAATATTTTATGGAGTATAAGTTATTTATACAAAGAGCTGAAAAATGAAACAGAATGGGAGGAAAAAGCATGAAAAGGAAAGTTTTATTTTTATTAACTGCCGTTATGGTATTTTCTTTTGCAGCATGTGGAGAAGTAAAGGATGAAAGCACAGATGCTGTTACAGAAGAAAGTGCCGATGCAACTGAAGATACACAGGAGGAAGCTATAGAGGAAGATACCGAGGAGGAGCTTTTTGTTATAGAAACTCCGTCATATTACCTTGCAAATTATGATAAAGATGAAGATGAGCCTCTTTTAACATATTCAACACAGGGATTATATCTTGTAAATGACGGATGGGAAAATTTAAAAACAGCATTTGATGCTTATACACAGGAGAAAAAAGAAGAACTCGATTCCGAATATGAGAGCGTTTTGGCGACTTTGGATGATTATTCGGAAGCTGATGAATATTCTTATGAAAGCAGCGTAAGCATCACAAGAGCAGATGAGACTGTTGTAAGTATATTAAACGGAACCTATTCTTATCTCGGAGGAGCTCATCCGAACTATGTTCTTTCCGGTTATAATTATGATTCAAAAACAGGAGAAAAGCTTGAGATAGAGGATGTTGTAAACGATGTTGATGCTTTCTACAATGCGGTAATCAGCCAAATTGAGGAAAGTGAATATGCAACAGAAGAAATGGTTTACGAAGATTGGCAAAACACAGTCTACGCATATTTCTATGATGATACCTATTCTTTGGTATGGAATTTTACAAACGAAGGGCTTGAGGTGACATTTAATCCTTATGAGCTGGCACCATACGCTGTCGGAATGATAACGCTTGATTTTTCTTATGATGAATATGCAAGCCTCTTAAAGGAAGAGTATGTGGAAGAAGAAGGGCTTTTATGCAAAGAAATTTCATCTTATGCCGACTATGAGCTTGATATAGACGGAGATGGCGAAACTGAGGCTGTAAGAGTCGAGACAAATGATGATTATGAAAATGACAGCACTTTTGAACTTTCTGTTATAGTTACAGTAAACGGATCGCAAAAAACCGTATTAAGAGATGTAAATAACAGCTTTAACAGAGCGTTTTTGGTAGAAAATGCTGAGGGTGAGTATTATATTTACGCAGATATAATCAGTGATAATGACTATCATTATTTGGAAGTGTTTGATATAAACGACACTTCAAACGGACCTTCTTATATCGGATACTCAGATTGCGGAGCTGCATATGAAGGAATGATTTTAAACAGCGAGCATTTCATCCTATCTGACAGAGTTAATACGCTCGGAAGTTATACCGGATACAGAGAATGTTATGTCGGAGAAGACGGACTTCCTGTAGCCTACGGAAGTGAGTATATGATAAAAAATTATGAGAATATTTTTGGGGAAGATACTTTAGAAACCGAAAGATATCTTACTCTTACTCAGGATTTAGAAGTTACGGTAAGCGATGATAAGAACTTTGAAACCACTACAGAAGAAACTCTTTCATCCGGAGATAATATTTATCCTTATGCAACAGATGCTGAAAGTTATATGATATTTAAACTTTCAGACGGCAGATTTGCAAAGGTTGAGATTGTTAAAGATGAAGAAGAATATGTGTATTATGTAAATGGCATTAATGAGAATGATTTATTTGAAAGCGTACCTTATGCCGGTTAATCGGAGGCGATTTTTGTGAATGCGGATGAACGCACTTATATAGCCATCGATTTAAAATCCTTTTATGCTTCGGTGGAATGTGTTGAAAGAGGTCTTGATGCATTAAATACAAATCTTGTCGTGGCAGACGCCTCAAGAACGGAGAAAACAATTTGTCTGGCCGTATCGCCTTCGCTTAAAGCCTATGGGATACCCGGAAGAGCAAGGCTTTTTGAGGTTGTCACAAAAGTTAAAGAGATTAATCTTTTAAGGAAAAAGAGGGCGGGAGAGTTTGAAGGAAAGTCGGTTATTGCCAGCGAACTTTCAAACAATCCAAAGCTTGAGGTGGACTATATAACAGCTTCACCTCAGATGGCTCTTTATATGAAATACAGTACTCTTATATACAATATTTATTTAAAATATGTAGCTCCGGAGGATATGCATATTTATTCTGTGGATGAGGTTTTTCTGGATGTGACGGAGTATCTTAATACTTATAAGATGACCGCAAGAGAGCTGACTGAAAAGATTTTAAAAGATGTATACAGTGAGACAAAAATAACGGCAACGGCGGGAATCGGCACAAATATGTATTTGTGCAAAATCGCGATGGACATTGTCGCAAAACATACGAAAGCCGATGAAAACGGTGTAAGAATTGCAGAGCTTAATGAGCAGGAATACAGAAAGAAGCTTTGGTCTCATACACCGATAACCGATTTTTGGAGAGTCGGAAGAGGGTATGCAAATAAGCTTGCCAAGTATGGCATGTATACCATGGGAGATGTTGCAAAATGTTCTGCCGGAGGTGAAGATGACTTCTATAATGAAGAGCTTTTGTATAAGCTTTTTGGAGTAAATGCAGAGCTTTTGATTGATCACGCATGGGGATACGAACCTTGCAGAATATCTGATGTAAAAGCATATGTGCCCGAAAATAACAGCCTAAGCAGCGGGCAGGTTCTTATGAGCCCTTATACGGCGGAAAAGGCCAAAATAATAGTAAGGGAAATGACAGACCTTCTTGTGCTTGATTTAGTAAAAAAGGGTCTTGTTTGCAGCCAGGTGGTTTTGGATGTAGGATACGATACCGAAAACCTTACCGATCCTGAGAGGCTTAAGGCCTATAGGGGAGCGGTGGAGACAGATCATTACGGGCGAAAGATACCGAAGCCCGCACATGGGAGCAAAAATACGGAAGGATACACTTCCTCTACAAAAGAAATTATTGAGGCTGTTTTAGAACTTTATGATGATATAACAGATTATAATCTTTTAATTCGCAGAATTACCGTGACGGCAAATCATGTAATAAGAGAGTCCGAAGCTTTAAAAGAAGAGGATGAGAGCTTTACGCAGCTGGATTTATTTACCGACTACGAAGCAAAAGAAAAAGAAAAGGTCGAAAAGGAAATACAGAAAAAGAAAGAAAAAAGGCTGCAAAAAGCTGTGCTTGAGATTAAAGACAGGTACGGAAAAAATGCAATTTTAAAAGGAACTAATTTTGAAGAAGGAGCCACTACGATTGAGAGAAACAATCAAATAGGAGGGCATAAAGCATAGATGGAAAGAAATTATGATGATATAATCAATCTTCCTCATCATGAGTCCAAGGTGCATCCTAAAATGAGCAGAATAGACAGGGCTGCGCAGTTTGCTCCTTTTGCAGCTCTTACCGGACTTGATAAAGCCATGGAAAAGACGGCAGAGGATGTAAGAATCAGTTTTGAAAAGGATAAGTTCAAATCCGTTGATACATAGAGTAAGGATGAAAAGATGGGCAGAGATTCACAGTATAACAGGGAAAAACAAAGAAAATACAGAGAAAAGTTGAAAGAACTAAAGACATTTCTTCCGAGATATACCTATGATTTTTTGGATGAAAAAGCACAAAGAAATCCGAATACTGCAGTTTCTTATGCTTATGATCTTTTAACATTTTTTGAATATCTTAAGGAATTCAGTCCCGGTGTTAAAAATATCGAAATAAAAGATATTCCGCTTGAGCATCTTGAAAAGCTTACTTTCCAGGATATAAACGAATATCAGAAATGGCTTGATGCAGATAATGTCGATTTTATCGGGGAGCAGGTAAGACAGAACGGTTCGAGAGGAATTGCAAGAAGAATGTCGGCATTAAGAGGTTTTTTTAAATTTGAATGCCTTCACGGAGAAATGGACAGAGATCCTTCTGCCGGAGCGATGAAACAGGCATTTCGTGAGGGTGACCACGCAATTATAAGAATGACGGCATCTGAAGTAAAGACTTTCCTTGATGCGGTTGAAAACTCAGCAGCATCGAGCGAGAGACAGGCAAAACTTTTGCAGAAGACAAAATTCAGGGATGTGGCGATAATTACTCTTCTTTTAAATACCGGAATAAGAGTATCTGAATGTGTAAGCCTTGATATAGATGATATAAATTTCAATGAGAATTCTCTGCTTGTAGTAAGAAAGGGCGGAAAAGAACATTATTTGTATTTTAATGATGATGTTGCGGAGGCGCTTAATGATTATATAGAACTTGAGAGACCGTTGTATATCGAAGATGAGGATGAAAAAGCCCTGTTTTTGTCTAACAGGAAAAAGAGGATTGCGGTAAGAAGCGTTCAGGTTATGGTAAAGAAGTTTTCTAAGATTGCGGTACCGAATAAGAAAATATCGCCTCATAAGCTTCGTTCCACATACGGAACAGCTCTTTATAATCAGACAGGTGATATAAGACTTGTGGCTGATGTTTTGGGACATTCGGATATAAATACAACCGCAAAGCATTATGCGGCTATGGAAGATGCAAGAAGAAGAAAAGCAGCTACTATTGATCCGTATAAAGAGGAATAGGGAATATGAGAATAAGATTTACCTGGAAATCCATAGCCGTAGCAGCTGCTATTGTAATTGTTGCAAGCTTTTGCTTTTTAAACGGCGGAAGAATAAAAAACATGTTCTCGGCCGTAACTGAAAAAGGATTTAAATATGACTACGGAGTTTTTATAGGGCTTACCGATGAGGATGAGTATAGTTTTGACGATTATAAAACCGTTGTTATAGATGCACAGTATTTTACAGCTGAGGAAATTGCCAAAATTAAAGAAGAAGGACACATTGTTTATTCTTATTTTAACATTGGCAGTTTAGAGGATTTCAGAGATTATTATGATGAGTACAGCGGCGCCTGCCTAGATGAATATGAGGGTTGGGAAGGTGAATATTGGGTTGACATAACAAATACGGGCTGGCAGTTCTTTTTAACGGACAAATTGGCTATAGAGTTAAAGAATAAGGGGATTGACGGATATTTTGTAGATAATACAGATGTGTATTATTTTTATAAGTATGAGGCCGTTTATAATGCGCTTGTTGATATAATGGAGAAGCTAAACGCGCAATCTTCGGTGATTATAAACGGAGGAGATGTTTTTGTAAGAGAGTATTTAGACCGTGGAAACGATATTTCGGGAATAGCCGATGGGATAAATCAGGAGTGCGTATTTACCACTATGGATAAAGAAGAAAATTCCGAAGATGACAGAAGCTATTATACACAGTATTTGGAAGAACTTTCTTGTGATGTGTATCTTTTGGAGTATACAGCGGATGACGAGCTTGGTAGTGAAATAATATCTTATTGTAAATCAAAAGGGTTTTATTATTATATAACGGACGATTTGGAGCTGAGATGAATAAACTAATTGTTGTAAGAGGCGGAGGAGATATTGCCTCGGGAACCATACATAGACTTTATAAGGCGGGATACAAAAAGATTTTGGTTTTGGAAAGTGAAAAACCTGCCGCAATCAGAAGAGCTGCATCTTTTTGTGAAGCTTTATATGAAGGAATGGTTTATGTTGAAGGGGTTATAGGAATAAAGCTAAATCCCAAGGAATTTGATAAAGGGCTTGAAGCAGCATTTAAGGGCGGAATGATACCGGTTTGCTGCGATCCTTTGGGAAAGGAAATAAGCAGATTAAGGCCGGAAATTATAGTAGACGCAATACTTGCAAAGAAAAACATGGGCACATTTAAAGGAATGGCTCCTGTTGTAGTGGCTTTGGGGCCGGGCTTTTATGCGGGAAAAGATGCCGATTATGTTATAGAGACTATGAGAGGTCATAACCTCGGAAGAATAATAACCGAGGGCTGCGCGCTTGAAAATACCGGAGTTCCGGGAGAGATACAAGGGGTAAGTAAAGAACGCGTCATATATTCTCCGGTAAACGGAAAAATAAAAGCCTCAAAAGAGATAGGGGATATTGTAAAAGAGGGAGATATAATTGCTGAAATAAAAACCTCAGACGGAAATGTTACTTTGATTAGAGCTACTATTAGCGGGGTTTTGCGCGGAATTATCAGAGACGGATACATAGTTACGGACGGCCTTAAAATTGCAGACATAGATCCAAGGATTGAGGAAAAGGAAAACTGCTTTACAATATCTGATAAGGCAAGAAATATAGGAGGAAGTGTGCTTGAGATAGTCAGTGCACACTATAATGCCGATGATAAGTTTTAAAGAATATTTATGCCCTGATACTATAGAAGAGGCATATGAGCTTACGCAAAAAAAGTCAAATATAATAATAGGCGGTATGCTGTGGGTGAAAATGAAGAAAAACAGCTATAATGCCGCAATTGATTTGTCAAAGCTTGGCCTTACTTACATAAAAGAAGAAGAGGATGGGTTTCATATCGGGGCTATGACATCACTTAGAGAAATTGAGACAAGCAATGATCTTAAAGTCTGTTTTGGAGAATGCTTTGGCGAGGCACTTAAAGGCATTGTCGGAGTGCAGTTTAGAAACAGCGCAACTCTTGGAGGCAGCATTTACGGAAGATACGGATTTTCCGATGTTTTTACTCTCTTTCTTGCGATGGGTGCCAAGGTTAAACTTTTTAAAGGCGGGATAATGACACTTGAAGAATTTAAAAATCTTCCGAGGAGTTATAAAGACGTCTTAACAGAGGTAATTGTACCTAAAAATACAGAAAAGACGGTTTATATGTCGCAAAGGAATACTCGCACGGATTTTCCGGTAGTTACGTGTGCACTGTGTTTAAGAGGCGGAAAGATGTATTGTGCGATAGGAGCAAGGCCGAAAATTGCAGAACTTTTTATTGCAGAAGATGAAAAAATTCCGGAAGATATGGAATTTTCGAGCAATATAAGAGCAAGCGAAAAGTACAGAAAACAGATAGCAAATGTACTGCTTAAAAGATGTATAAATAAAGTGAAAGAAGGTGTTTAGGGTGAAAATTACATTAACATTAAACGGAAAGAAAAAAACATCCGAAATTAGCCCGGATCTTTTACTTATAGATTATTTAAGAAAAGAGGGGTGCTATTCCGTAAAAAGAGGATGCGAAACTTCTAATTGCGGGCTTTGCACTGTACTTATGAATGATAAACCCGTGCTCTCGTGCAGCGTTCTTGCGGCAAGAGCAGACGGAAAGGAAATATATACTCTGGAAGGTCTTCAGGAAGAGGCCGAAGAATTTGCGACTTTTATAGCGGATGAAGGAGCGGAGCAGTGCGGATTTTGTAATCCGGGATTTGTTATGAATACAATTGCTCTTTTAAGAGAAAATCCGCATCCAAACGATGAGGAAATAATGCATTTTCTTGCGGGAAATTTATGCAGATGTTCCGGCTATGAAGGGCAGCTTAGAGGAATAAAGAAGTTTCTTGAATATAAGGAATCGGTAGGATAATTATGGCAGATAAAAAGGATTTAAAAACCGTTGGAAAACCTATAAGAAAAAAAGATGCAATGCAGGTGCTTTTGGGAAAACCGGTGTATGTTGATGATATTACTCCGAAAGACGCTTTGGTTGTAAAGGTTTTAAGAAGCCCGCATGCTCACGCTCTTATAGAAGATATAAATACTGAGATTGCGCTTAAAGTGCCGGGGATAGAGGCAATTTATACATATAAGGATGTTCCGCAGAAAAGATACACATCTGCAGGGCAAACTTATCCGGAGCCTTCACCTTACGACAGACAGATTCTTGATAAAAGAGTGAGAATGGTCGGAGACCCTGTGGCTATTATTGCCGGAGAAACCGAGGAAGCCGTTACAAAGGCAATGAAGCTTATAAAAGTGAAATATGAGGTTTTAGAAGCTGTGCTTGACTTTAGATGTGCCAAGGATAATAAGATTCTGGTTCATCCGGAGGACAACTGGAAATCTCTTTCTCCTGTCGGAGCGGATAATAAGAGAAATCTATGTGCGACCGAGCTTAGTTTTGACGGAGATGTGGATGAGGTTATTAAAGACTGTGATGAAGTCATAGAACATACTTATCATGTAAAGGCTGTAAATCAGACAATGATGGAGACCTTCCGCACATATACGGAAATCGACAAGTATGGGCGCCTTCATGTAATAAGTTCAACCCAGATTGTATTTCATTGCAGGAGAATAATTGCAAATGCGCTTGATATACCAAAATCCAAGGTTCATGTTGAAAAACCTCGAATCGGAGGAGGCTTTGGAGCAAAACAGTCAACTGTTTCCGAAGTATATCCTGCATTTGTTACATGGATGACCAAAAAACCTGCAAAAATGATTTTTACAAGGGAAGAATCTCAGATTGCAGCATCTCCGCGCCACGAAATGGAGGTAAAGGTTAGGCTTGGGGCCTCAAAAGAGGGCAAAATAAGAGCACTCGATGTTTTTACTTTATCAAATACCGGTGCCTACGGTGAGCACGGACCGACAACGGTAGGGCTTTCGGGACATAAATCGATATCTTTATATACAGGCGGCCTTGAAGCATACAGGTTTGAATATGATGTGGTTTATACCAATCTTCAGGCGGCCGGAGCCTATAGAGGCTACGGGGCAACTCAGGGACTTTTTGCTGTGGAATCTGCAGTGAATGAACTTGCCGAAAAGCTTGGCATAGATCCTGTGGAGATAAGACTTAAGAACCTTGTAAAAGAGGGAATGGAAATGCCGGCTTATTACGGAGAGACATTAAATGCCGGTGTTCCGGATAAATGTCTTAAAAGATGCATGGAAATCTTTGACTGGGAGAAAAAATATCCGGTAAGAGATATGGGAAACGGTAAAATAAGATCGGCAGGCGTTGCTATGGCCATGCAGGGTTCGGGAATTTCGGGATGTGATGTGGGTTCTGCAACAATTAAGCTCGGAGATGAAGGCATTTATAATCTTATTATAGGTGCGGCGGATATGGGTACGGGATGTGATACCATACTGGCTCAGATGGCAGCAGAATGTATGGAATGCGATATTGACGAAATATCGGTGTTTGGAGCAGATACTGATGCTTCGCCTTATGATTCGGGATCTTATGCATCCTCTACAACATATGTTACCGGAAGAGCGGTTGAAAAGGCGTGTGAGGGATTAAAAGAAAAAATGTGCTATATCGCTGCAGATATTCTCGGATGCAAAAAAGACGATCTTTCCTTTACAGGAGAGGGAGTAAAGAACCTAAATACCGGCGAAATTGTTACGAGAGAAGATATTGCGTCAAAATCAATGGTTAATAACAATATAGCGGCCGAGGTAACTGAGAGCTTTTCTTCGCCGATTTCACCACCTCCATTTATGGTTGGAATGGTTGAAACAGAAATAGATAAGGAAACAGGGCAGGTTGACATAATAGATTATAAATCTGTCGTTGACTGCGGAAGACCGATAAATCCGAATCTTGCAAGAATTCAGGCAGAAGGAGGCATAGTTCAGGGTATTGGTATGGCGTTATATGAAAATGTAACCTATGGTTCAAAGGGGAAAATAGCGGAAAATTCGTTTATGCAATATAAAATTCCTTCAAGGCTTGATATGGGTCATCTCCAGGTTGAATTTGAGAACAGTTATGAACCTACAGGGCCTTTCGGTGCGAAGTCAATCGGAGAAGTTGTAATAAATACTCCGGCGCCTGCTATTGCACATGCTGTTTACAGAGCAACGGGAGTTTGGCATAGAAATCTTCCGATTACAGCTGAAAAAGTGCTGTTTGGTATTGAATAATGGTTTACATAATCTACATGGCTGCCGGTAATTCGGAAAGATTCTTGTCTAATAAATTATTATATGAAATAGAAGGCAGATGTCTTTTTGAATATGGTATAGCGGAGGCAAATAAGGTTTTAAGGACTTACAACAAGGTTTACATAACGCTTATAACCCGGTATGATTTCATATATAAATGGGCAATAGACCATGGTATTGAGGCGGTTTATTCTCCCGAAAGCATAAACGGAGCATCGTTTACCATAAAAAACGCCCTTATGTCTTTAAAAAACCTAAAAGAAGATGATTATATTTTGTTCGTAGCCGCAGATCAGCCCTTTATTAAAGCCAAAACCCTGGTAAAACTTATTGAATGCTCTCAAAAAGGGATTCTTATTGCCCGGGTTAAATATAAGGAAAAAGTGGGTAATCCTGTAATTTTTTCTGCAAAACTTAAAGATGAGCTCTGCAACTTAAAAGGAGATATGGGCGGAAGAGTTCTTATTGAAAAATACGGCTGCGAATATGTTGAAGCAGAAGATGAAACTGAGCTTATAGATATAGACTACACAGAGGATGTTATAAAAAATAATGGAAAATTTAATTTTTAGCCTAAATGCTACGGTTCCGGTTTTTCTTATGATGGTTCTTGGAATGATATTTAGAAAAACAGGATGGATTGATGAGTATTTTGCATCTAAACTGAATAAGTTTGTTTTTCTTGTACCTCTTCCGGTACTTGTATTTAAAGACCTGGCTGAAACTGATTCTAAAAGTGTTTGGGACATAAAATTTGTTCTTTTTTGTTTTTTTGTAACTCTTATATGCATTTTAATCGCGTCTTTAATCAGCGTTCTTTTGAAAAACAGAGGCGAAAGAGGAGAGTTTATTCAGGCTTCCTACAGAAGCTCTGCTGCACTTTTGGGAATGGCGTTAATAGAAAATATTTACGGCTCGTCTTCGATGGGACCTTTAATGATAATAGGAAGCGTTCCTTTATATAATATTTTTGCGGTAGTTGTACTTGAACTTACAAGAGAGGATAAAAAAAGAGGAATAGATGCTTCGGTTATTTTGAGCGTTTTAAAGGGGATTATAACAAACCCTATTCTGATAGGAATATTTGTTGGCCTGATTTGGAGTTTTTTGGATATTCCTCTAGGGAAAATTCCGGAAAAGACTTTGGAAAGTATAGCATCTACAGCAACACCACTGGGACTGATGGCGATGGGTGCGTCATTTGACTTTAAAAAAGCCCTCGGAAACCTTCCGGCGGCTGTTGGAGCATCTTTTCTTAAACTCATAGGTTTTGCTGCGCTCTTTTTACCTGTTGCAATAAGAATGGGATTTAGCGGAGAGGGAATGGTTGCAATCCTTATAATGCTTGGATCTGCAACAACTGTCAGCTGTTTTGTGATGGCAAAAAATATGGCGCATGATGGGGTTCTTACATCGAGCGTGGTAATGATTACCACGCTGATGAGCCCTTTTACCATTACCTTTTGGCTTTTTGTGCTAAGAAGCTTTGGAATAATATAATTAGTTTCTCTCGGAAAGTATTTTATCTACTTTTAAAATGGCAGCCTGGGTTTTTCCGTCTGCGATTTCACCGCAAAGAATCTTGTCAACAATCTCTTTAAGAGGCATTGTTATTACATCTAAAAATTCGTCATCATCAAGATTTCTTTCGCCCTTATGAAGATCTTCGGCAAGATACATAGTTATTTTTTCGTCGCTGTAGGCTGCGGCCGGATAATATGTACCGATGTCCGTCCATTTTAATGCCGTGTAACCGGTCTCTTCCCGGAGTTCTCTTTTTGCGGCGTCAAGGCGGTCTTCTGATTTGGATTCAAGTTTACCTGCCGGAATTTCGGTTATAACTTTTTCTACCGGATAACGGTACTGCTTTTCTATAATTACATCGCCGTTGTCAAGAAGAGGAACAACGCATACTGCGCCGACATGTCTTATAAGCTCACGGCTTGCCTTATTATTGTTTGGAAGGGAGACGATGTCTTTCTCCAAATGGAGAAGTTTTCCGTCATAGATCTCCTCCGATGAAATTTTTGTTTCTTTTAATCTTTCAAGTTCTGTGTTTTCCATTTTTATCTCCTGTTTTTACATAGTAAATACATTCTACCACTAATTTATTTTAATACCAATAGTTTGATACTTACGCGCCGGTATGGTAGAATAGTGCCGGACAAAGTCGGAGGTAATGTGATGATAGATAAAGCTGCAATTGAAGAACACATTAAAGGAATTCTTGTCGCTTTGGGAGATGATCCTGAAAGAGAGGGTCTAAAAGATACTCCCAAGCGCGTTGCACATATGTATGAAGAAATATTTGAGGGAATGAATTACACAAACCATGAGATAGCTCAGATGTTTGACAAAACTTTTGAGGAGGGAATCTGTGAAGAGGGAAGCTCTAAAGTTGTTGTAATGAAAGACATTGATCTTTTTTCATACTGTGAGCATCATATGGCATTGATGTATGATATGAAGGCGACTGTTGCTTATGTTCCGTGCGGAAAAGTAATCGGTCTTTCAAAGATTGCAAGAGTGTGCGATATGGTAGGAAGAAGACTGCAGCTTCAGGAAAGAATCGGCCAGGACATAGCAGACATTATTTCTGAAATCACAGGAAGCGAAGATGTTGCGGTTACTTTAGAGGGTTATCACAGCTGCGTTTCAGCAAGAGGAATTAAAAAACAAAATACAAAGACATTTACGGCAGAGCTTAGAGGAAGGTTTAAAACCGACACTTCGCTTCAGCTCTATCTTAAATAAAAAACATTATCGGAAAGGAGGCTTAGAATATGGCAGAATTTGATGTAAAGCTTACTCAGATGTCAAAAACATCGGGCTGAGCCGCTAAAATCGGCCCACAGGCCCTTGCTCAGGTTCTGGGCAATTTACCTAAATTAAATGATTCAAATCTGATGGTTGGAATAGAAACCTCGGATGATGCTGCTGTATATAAGGTTTCCGATGATGTTGCGGTAATAGAAACGGTTGACTTTTTTACTCCTATAGTAGATGACCCGTATACTTTCGGTCAGATTGCGGCGGCAAATGCATTAAGCGATGTTTATGCCATGGGAGGAGAGCCCAAGATTGCATTAAATATTGTATGCTTTCCGAACTGCCTTGATATGGGCATTTTGGGAGAAATACTGCGCGGCGGCGCAGACAAGGCTAAGGAAGCCGGAGTTACTCTTGTGGGAGGACATTCGGTGCAGGATGATGAGCCAAAGTATGGACTTTGTGTAACTGGATTTGTACATCCGGACAAGGTTTTAAGAAACTGCGGCTGTAAAGAAGGTGACGTGCTTATATTGACAAAACAGATAGGCAGTGGCCTTATTAATACTGCACTAAAAGGCGAAGTGGCTGAAGAAGAGGAAATAGAAGAAGCCATAACTGTTATGAAGTCTTTAAACAAGACGGCAGCTGAGGTTTTGGCAAAATACCCTCTTAACGCCTGCACAGACATAACAGGATTCGGACTTTTGGGACACAGCATAGAAATGGCTGAAGGATCCGGAGTTTCTTTTGATATATATACCGAAAAGATTCCTTATATTAACGGAGCTTTAGAGTATGCAAGAATGGGATTTGTTCCGGCAGGAACATATAATAACAGAAACTATTCATTTGATAAGGTGGATTCCGGAGAAGTTGCAACGGAATATGTTGATTTGTTATACGATCCACAGACATCGGGAGGACTTTTAGTAAGTGTACCGGAAGAATGCGCAGACGATATAATGAAGGATTTTGCGGCTTCAAATATAGACACTAAAGTTAGTGTGATAGGAAAGGTTAGAAAATTAGAGGATAGATACATCTTTTTACATTAAGCGGTACATTTGTTATACGCTTTAGCATATAGTAAATGATGTCAAGCACATAAATGTGCTTTAGGAAGTCAATTCTCCTTCCTAATGTAGTTATCAATCCTCAAAAAGCGATGTTGCAGCCCCTTTCCCCTCGCAGCATCGTTTTTTATTGTAAAAAATTATGAAATTAAGCAAAAAAGAACTCGAAGAATTCGAAGAAATTGTAAAAGAATATAAAAATCATCCGGCTGTTTTAAGTATGAAAAAATACATTCAGCACGGCAAAATAACTACCTATGATCATTGTGAAGACGTAGCAAAGCATTGCTTTTGGATTAATAGGAGGTTAAAGCTCGGGGCAGATGAGAATTCACTGGTGATAGGAGCGTTTTTACATGATTTTTATCTGTACGACTGGCATTTTTCCACAGAAGAAAGTAAGGGGCATGCAACCGGTCATGCGGGAAGAGCCAAAAATAACGCTGTAAAGCATTTTGGCGTCAGTGAAAAAATACAGCGAATTATTGAAGGCCATATGTGGCCGGTTAACATAACGAAATTTCCAAGGGAGAGAGAGGCGGCAATTCTGGTATTTACGGATAAATATTGTTCGCTTGTGGAGACGTTATTTAAGAGGAGATAACTATGATTTGCAGATTATTTGTTTTTTTTATGATATTCAGCGTTTTTGGCTGGATATTTGAGACTGTTTACGGAATGCTTTATACGGGAAAATGGGAGAACAGAGGCTTTCTTTATGGCCCGATTTGCCCAATCTACGGCACAGGAGCCGTGGGCATAATTGTTGTATATGAAATGCTGGGAAAAATTACCGGCGGATATAATCTTAAATGGTGGCAAATCTTTATAATTGCTTTTGTAGGTAGTTTTATCTTAGAATATGCCACTTCATATTTGCTCGAAAAGAAATTCCATGCAAAGTGGTGGGACTATTCTAATCTCCCATTAAATATCAACGGAAGAATATGTGTACCGGCGTCTTGCCTTTTCGGAATGGCAGGGCTTTTTGTGATTTATATAGTATATCCGTTTACAACCAGATTAAACGGAATGATTCCGCCTTTTATAATGGAAATATGTGCGCTTTTACTTATGATGATAGGGGCAATAGATGCAACCCTTACAATTTCTGCGCTTACAGATTTTGAAAAATACATTGTAGAAGTAAGTGATGCGATAGATGAGCATATGGAAGTTTTTATGGAAAATCTTCAGGAAAGAAAAGAAGAATCTGCGAAAAAAATCGAAGAAGAAAGAGAGCGATTTACTCTTGAATATGCAAAACACAGGCTTTCCGGCATAGGAAAAATTCATCTTAAAGCAACGCTTAGAGTAAAAAGCTTTTTATATAAGGTGCCGGATGCTATGCGTGCAAATAAGTATATAGAACAGGCCAAGGAATTTATTTCAAAGGGATTTAAGTAGGAAAAAACATGGATAAATGGTATGAAAATGTAAAAGACGGTGCCATAGTTTTAACCTGTGTATCAGGTGAAAATACCGGCGAAAGAGCCGTAATTTATGAAAAGAATATTATATGGAAAAGCTCAGACTCTTCATGGATTAATCTTGGCTGCGAAAAAATAAATGATAATGTAACAGCATCTTTTGAAATCGGAAACAACAGAATTGTTGCTGAAAAACTTACCGGGCACAACAAACTTGTTATTTGCGGATGCGGTCATGTGGGAATCGCTATTTTAAAACTTGCAAAAATGCTCGGCTTTTATGTTTTGGCGGTAGATGAAAGAAAAGAGTTTTCAAAAGTCGCAAAAACGGAAGGTGCCGATGAAGCGTTTTGCAGAGAATACCCGGAAATGCTTAGAGAGATTTCTTCTGATTTGAATACTTATTTTGTGATAGTTACAAGAGGACACAGCAAAGACAGGGAGTGCCTTAATGAGATTTTGAGAAAACCTCATGCTTATGTGGGAATGATGGGCTCAAAATCCAGATTTAAAGCGATGAAAAAAGAGCTGGTAGATAAAGGCATAGATAAAGAGATTGCAGAAAATATTCATGCACCTATAGGGCTTAATATAAAATCCGAAACACCTGAAGAAATTGCCGTTTCAGTTATAGCAGAGATAATTTCTGTAAAAAACAGAGGTGATAAAGGGCAGGATGCGGAAGATATTATAACTGCGCTTAAAATTGCAGATAAGAGGAAAGTATCCTGCGTTCTGGCCTCGATTATATCCAAAGAAGGTTCTGCGCCAAGAAAAGAGGGTACGAAGATGGTAATCTTTTCAGATGAAAAGCCGGTGGGAACCATTGGCGGAGGATATATCGAAGAGCAGGTTATAAAAACAGCCAATGAAATGCTTGAAAAATCCAATGAAAAAAACAAACTTATAAAGCTTTCCACAGCTTCAGAGGGCGATGATGTCGGCTGCGGCGGCAGGGTAGAAGTTTTCCTTGATATGATGTATAATTAATGACGTTGGAGGTGTATTATGAACGGAAAAAGACTTTGTAAAAGCAATTACGACAAAAAACTCTGCGGTGTATGCGGAGGAATAGCAGAATATCTTGATGTAGATCCTACAATCATTAGACTTTTGTGGATACTTTTTACAATTATGGGTGGAGCCGGCATTTTGGCATACATTATCGCCGCAATAGTTATGCCGGACGATGACAGAATAGATGTTTAAACGATTGGTTAGGGAAGCTGCGGATTTAGTTTGGATTCCGAGACTTGCCATATCCCAGGGATATGATGCCTTACTTAATCTAATGGACAAACGAGAGAATAAGAAAAAAATACTTTCACAGACCTCTCTTAAAGAAGAACGACTTTATCCGAGGCCTCAGCTTGAAAGGGATTATTTTTTTTCTCTTGACGGAATATGGAAGTTTGCTCCAAAATCCGGCAGTAAATACCCTGTAATTTTTTCAAAAAAAATCAAAGTTCCTTATCCTCCCGAGTCGGAAGCGTCGCTTTTCGAGGGAGAGTGCGGGACTTCGTTTTGGTATGAAAAAAGATTTACAGTTCCCGCAAATTTTGAAGGGAAAAATGTCATTCTTCATTTTGGGGCTGTAGATCAGGTATGTAAGGTTTACATAAATAAAAAATTTGCAGGAAAACACGAAGGCGGCTATCTGCCGTTTTCTTTTGATATAACAAAATATCTTACAGACGGTGAAAATGAAATCGCTGTTTATGTAAAAGATGACCTTAATATAAAATATCCATACGGAAAACAGACAAAGCATCCGGAGGGCATGTGGTATACTCCGGTTTCCGGAATCTGGCAGAGCGTATGGCTGGAAGCGGTCGGAGAGAAATATGTAAAAAACTTCATTTGCAGATATGACGGAGAAAATGTCGAATTTGATATTGACGGTACTGCTGATGAATATGAGATAAAAATATTCGATGCTCAAATAAATCATAAAGAAAGCGAAGTTATAAAAAACATTACTCTTCCTAAGGGCAAAAGCCGTGTTTATATTGACGATATAAAGCTTTGGACACCTGAAAAACCTTATTTATATGATGTTGTAATTTCAACTCCCGACGATAAAGTAAAGTCATATTTTGCACTTAGAACTGTAAGTATTGAAGATATTGGCGGCAAAGAAAGAATTTGCATTAACAATAAGCCGTATTTTTTCCACGGAGTATTAGATCAGGGATATTTTTGTGACGGAATATATACACCTGTTTCAGACAGATGTTTTGAGCAGGATATAAGATATATGAAAAAACTTGGCTTTAACACTATAAGAAAGCACATAAAGGTTGAACCGGCAAGATTTTATTATGATTGTGACAGGCTCGGCATGTTTGTTTTTCAGGATATGGTTAATAACGGCGAGTATTCGTATTTTTTAAATACATTACTCCCAACCTTTTGGGGGCAGAGCATAAGCGATAGATATACTAAAGTTAAATCAGAGATTAAGGAAACCTTTGAAAAACATTCTATAGCTACTATAAAATATTTGGAAAACTTTCAAAGCATAGTTTATTATACGGTATTTAATGAAGGCTGGGGCCAATATGACAGCGAAAGAATAGTGACCGATCTTAAAGAAGTAGATAGTTCGAGGGTATATGACGGAGCATCCGGATGGTATAAGCAATTGGGAACAGATGTTGACTCGGATCATTTTTATTTTCATATGATTAAACCGAAAAGATGGACGAGACCTGTTATTATTTCAGAATGCGGCGGATTTACAATGGTTATACCCGGACACAGTATGTTTATGCACAAGATATACGGCTATGGTCATTTGAAAGGAAAAAATTCGCTCACCGAAAGAATATATAATATGTATAACTATGAGGTAATTCCAAATATTAAAAAAGGAATTTGCGGATGTATATATACCCAGCTTTCCGACGTGGAAGGCGAAGCAAACGGGCTTTACACTTATGACAGAGCTGTATGCAAGGTAAATAAAGAAAAAATGGTACAGCTTGCGCGTAAGATTTATAAGGAGTTTAAAAAAGTTACGGACAAGGGATGATTTTATGGAACATGAAAAGAAAAATATGGGGTTTTTTGAAAGCCTAAGCGGCAAAATGCTT
This sequence comes from Eubacterium sp., assembly GCA_024698965.1. Lineage (GTDB taxonomy): Bacteria > Bacillota > Clostridia > Lachnospirales > Lachnospiraceae > RUG14243. Next base: position 18,449 of record JAILQM010000137.1, read on the forward strand.
TCATACACCGTAATTCCGCTTATTATTCTTGCGGTTCTTGTGGGATTTGTGGGCAGTACATTTTGCAAAAGAACAATGATATCCATGGTTGAAAGCGAGATGAGTAAAGAGTGTCAGTATTTGGAAAATACGATGAACAGTCTTTATCCGGGAGATTATTCATGGGAAGTAATATCAGATGAGTCATTTAAGCTTTATAAAGGTGATTATGAAATAACCAATGAAAACGAAGAATTAGATGAAATGCACAGTGCCTTTGATAATGAATTTGCCATATATCTCGGACAGGTAAGTGTTCTTACTTCCTGCACCGATGAAGAAGGCAATAGGTACATTCTTTCCGAGGCTCCAACGGTTGTAAGAACATCTGTTATAGAAAACGGAGAAACAAAATTTTATTCCAATGTCACGGTTGCGGGGGAAAAATGCTTTGCGTATTTTAAACCAATAATCTCAAGCGATGGCAACAGTTACGGTATGTATGCAGTATTTCACTCTGCAGCGGAGCTTAATAAAAGAGTACTCAGCGTAATTATCCCTCTATATGTTCTTTGCTTTATTGCGGTGCTTGTTTTGGGATTTTTCAGTACGTATTATTCTCAGAAGATAGTGGATAAAATACTTGTTGTAAAAAGATTTATGGAATCGGTATCATCCGGAAGACTTAATACCGAAATGAATCCTTTATATCTTGCGGGAAATGATGAACTAGCGGTACTTGCGAGAAGTTCTGTGGAGATGCAGGCCTCACTCAGAAAAATGATTGACTATGATGCTCTTACCGAAATAAGTAACAGAAGATTTGCAAATATTTATATAGAAAAAATGCATGAGGAGTCCGGAATCAGATCAGACTATTGCATAACAATAGGTGATATTGACTTCTTTAAAAATGTAAATGATACATACGGTCATGATGCCGGAGATGCAGTACTTAAGTATGTGGCAGATATTTTAAGAAAAAACGTTCCACCAAAGGACCTCGTTGCAAGATGGGGTGGAGAAGAATTTATATTTGCATTTAATGAAAAGAGCATGGATGAGGCATATATAATACTTAGAAATTGCCTTACTGAAATTAGGAATAATTCAGTTTATTATAACGGAGAAAATATACAGGTAACAATGAGTTTCGGTTTGGCTAGGGCAGAGAAGGAAAGGACGGCTGATATTGTTATTATGCAAGCCGATAATCTGCTCTATGAAGCAAAAGAAACCGGAAGAAATAAGATAGTTGTGGAAAAATAGGAGGAAACTGCATGGCCGGTGTTATTTTATGGTTAATAATAATTGCTCTGATAGTTTATAGCAAATCAAAGAAAACGTCTAAAAAGCCTGACGAGAATAAAGAAAAAGAGCTAAAAGCTGCTCGAAGGAGACAGCAGCAAAAAGCCGAACAGGCTAAGAAGATGCAGCAGCAAAAAACTGCGCAAGCCAAGAAAAGACAACAGCAGGCGTATAAAGCTCCGCAAAAACGTACACCTAAGGCTCAAAAACCGTCAAGTGATAATCACTACGGAATGGAAATGGATACGATTCATGCCGAGGTTCACGGTGAACACGTGCATGATGAAGATAATATTTTATGCAGAGCCAATATAGATAATGAAGCCCGCCATATTGTAGAAGATCCTTCTCTTTTGGGAACGACCGAAGATTTAATGATATGTGGATATGACGGTTCGGAGTTTTTAGACAGAATAATGAAAGAATCCTATATCTATAATTATACTTATCAAAAGCAGGGCTCAGAATAAAAAGGAGATTAAATTAATGGACTTAATTGAGCAAATAGAGGACATTGTGAGAGAATGTGGAGAAATCATTCTTAAAGCTGACAGGTCAGATGCCGGAATAGATGCTAAAAGCGGAAAAGCAAATTTTGTCACAAAATATGATAAGGCAGTGCAAAAGGTGCTTGAAGAAAAGCTTATGGCAGTTCTTCCCGATGCAGTTTTTATCGGGGAGGAAGAGGATGTTCATAAAGCTGCGGGAGAAGGATATGCCTTTGTGGTTGATCCCATAGACGGGACCACAAATTTTATCAAAGATTATCATGCAAGCTGTATATCAGTGGGGATTTTAAAAAACAAAGAGCCATATATAGGAGTAATTTATAACCCTTATCTTGATGAAATGTATACAGCAAAACAGGGAAGTGGAGCATTTTTAAACGGTAAGAGAATTCATGTGTCCGATAAAAGTCTTGATAAAGGTCTTGTGGTTTTCGGAACTGCTCCTTATTATGAAGAGTTTGCAAGAAAAACATTTGATACGGCATTTGATTATTTTGGAAAATGCCTGGATATAAGAAGAAGCGGATCTGCGGCACTTGACATGTGTTCTGTTGCTACCGGAAGATGTGAGATTTATTTTGAATATAGAGTTTGCCCGTGGGATATATGTGCCGGCACTGTTTTGGTAAGAGAAGCCGGAGGAAAAGTTACAACCATGGACGGAAAAGATGTATCAATGAGTGAGCAGTGCTCGGTTAAAGCAACTAACGGTATCTGCGAATAAAATTGTAAAGGGGAAAATATGGCAATACTCGGAGGAATTATGGTTCCGCATCCGCCTCTTATTGTTCCCGAGGTGGGCAGAGGAAGAGAACATATTATTGATGAGACTGCGGCTTCTTATAAAAAAGCTGCTGATTTTATTGCGTCTCTTAAGCCCGAGACCATTGTTTTAATGTCTCCGCACAGCGTAATGTATTCAAATTATTTGCATATTTCACCGGGTTATAAAGCATGTGGCGACCTAAAAAAATTTGGAGCGCCTGAGGTTAGATATGAGGCAGAATATGATGCCGAGTTTTCAAATCTACTATGCGAAATATGTGAAGATGAAAACATACCGGCAGGTTACGAAGGGCAAAGAGAAGCAACTCTTGATCATGGAACTATGGTACCTTTGTATTTTATTTTGCAAAAATACACTGATTTTAAACTTGTAAGGACAGGAATATCAGGAATTTCTTTAAAAGACCACTATAGATTTGGCCAAGTGATTAAAAAAGCTGCAAATGATTTAAATAAAAGAGTGGCGATTGTAGCAAGCGGAGATTTATCTCATCGCCTAAAAGAAGAAGGGCCGTATGGCTTTAATCTCTACGGACCGATATATGATGAAAAAATAATGGATGTAATGGGAAGAGCAGCTTTTAGAGAACTGCTTGGTTTTGATGATAAACTTCTTGATGAAGCCGCAGAATGCGGTCACAGATCTTTTGTTATTATGGGAGGAACATTTGACGGACAGAATGTAGGAGTTCAAAAATATTCTCATCAGGATGTTACAGGGGTAGGATACGGAGTTTGTACATATAAGGTATTAGATTAAGGGGATTAACATGGATGCGTATGTAAAACTTGCCAAAGAGGCAATTGAAAGCTATATAAAAGAGGGTAAAATTATAAACATTCCTTTTGATTTGCCGGAAGAGATGTACAGTCAAAAGGCGGGGGTTTTTGTTTCGCTTCATTGTATGGGAATGCTAAGAGGCTGTATCGGAACAATTTCTGCAACAACAAACTCTGTAGCGGAAGAGATTAGGCAAAATGCTTTAAGCGCGGCAACCAGAGATCCAAGATTTATGCCGGTTACCGAAGATGAGCTTTTTTCGCTTGATTACTCAGTTGATGTGTTGACTGATGCTGAAGATATAAAATCAGAAGATGAACTTGATATAAAGCGATACGGCGTTATTGTTAAAAAAGGATTAAAAAAAGGACTTCTTTTGCCGGATTTAGAAGGAATAAACAGTGTAAAAGAGCAAATAGAAATTGCTAAAAGGAAAGCCGGAATAAAAGAAAACGAATCTGTTAAATTACAAAGATTTGAGGTCATAAGACACCATTAAAGGAGTGTTAATATGAGCGAAAAAACGGCGGTATGTAAAGTTTGTTTTAGGCATTGCTCTTTGAAAGAGGGTGAAACGGGCTTTTGTCATGCCAGAATATGTAAAAACGGAGAGGTTATTTCCGAAAACTACGGCAAAGTTACTTCTCTTGCACTTGATCCTATAGAAAAGAAACCGCTTGCTAAGTTTTATCCGGGAAGCAGGATTTTATCAATAGGAAGCTACGGCTGCAATTTATCCTGCAAATTTTGTCAAAATTACGGAATTTCGTATTCCGGAGAAAAAAATCCGGTAAAAGTGCCGCATAAAATCATCTCACCCAAAGACCTTTGTGATAAGGCTGTTGAAGCTAAGATAAAAGGTAATATAGGTGTTGCATTTACTTATAATGAGCCTCTTATCGGGTGGGAATATATAAAAGACTGTGCAAAACTTTTAAAAAGCAAAAATCTTAAAGTCGTTATTGTTACAAACGGCACGGCTGAACTATGGGTTTTACATGAGCTTTTACCTTATACAGATGCCATGAATATCGATTTAAAGGCCTTTTCCGAAGACTTTTATCAATCTACGGCCGGAGGAAATCTGAATCAAACAAAAGAGTTTATAAAAGAAGCCGCAGGAAAATGTCATATAGAGCTTACCAGCTTAATTATACCGGGACTAAATGATTCTGATGAAGAAATGAGAGAGATGAGTAAGTGGATTTGCAAATTACCGAATGGGGAAAATATTCCTTATCACATAACGAGATTTTTCCCGAGACATAAGATGAGTGAGAAGAATCCAACTGAGGTTTCCAAAATATTAAGCCTTGTAAAAATTGCTGAGGAAAGTCTAAATTTCGTATATAAAGGAAATTGTTAAATTATAACATAAGGAGATTTGACTATGGGATTTATGAATGATGCCGTTAAAGAAGCTTATAGCGGAATAAAAAACAGCCATGGAGGTCCATTCGGATCTGTAATTGTTAAAGAAGGAAAAATTGTTGGAAAAGGACATAATGAAGTTTTAAAACAACATGACCCGACATGCCATGGTGAAATGATGGCAATAAGAGATGCCTGTAAGAATTTGAAAACACATGATCTTACCGGCTGCGATTTATACACAACAGCTGCTCCGTGTCCAATGTGTAAAGGAGCCATTCTTTGGGCCAACATTAGTAATGTATATTACGGATGCACTATAGAAGATACTGATGAAATCGGCTTTCGCGATGAAATATTCTATGAAAACTGGAATAAAGGCGATTCCGGAAACTACGGCATACAAACAGACAGGGATAATTGCCTGAAACTGTTTAATGATTATAAAAATGGAACACATGAGAGGTATTAACAATGAACAAACACTTGGAAAAAGCAAAAGAACTAAGAGAAGGAGCCGTGCACTACAACTGCGCACAAAGTGTGCTTTTAAGCTTTGCGGATGATCTGGGAATGTCTGAAAAAGATTTAATCGGTATAGGAAGCAATTTCGGCGGCGGAATGAAATGTGGAGGTACCTGTGGTGCAATTGCGGCAGGGCTTATGGTTCTTGGAGCACTAGGAGTAGAAAGCCCTCAAGAGGTAGGAAAATTCAGACGCACTATAGCAGACAACCATGAAGGCTGTACCGATTGTAAAGATCTGCTCAGAATAAATGCTCAAAAGGGTGGAGATAGAGAAGAGCATTGTGATCGAATGATATGTGAAGCAATAGAACTCGTGGATAAGCTTGTCTGCTCTAAATAGAGCGGACAAATTATCGGAATTTTATTAAATATCCGAATATTTAAACTTTCTATTTACCATTGACAGACATTAAAAAGGTGATATAATAAAGTCAAGATAAATAAACGGGTTGGAAAAAAGTCAGGAAAGGAGCAAAAAAAGTATTTAAGAAATCTATGAACGGAGGTACAGTCCAATGAAAACATAGGTACAACTTAATATAGAACGTATTTGAAATAAAGCTGAAAGGAGGTACGGACCGCCAGGACGATAAGATTAAAACCAATGGAAAACTCATAAGAGTTTATATAGATGAAGTCAGAGGAGCTGACGAGAAGACCATGGCAGGTGATAGCGCCAATCGATCGGACGTTAGTAGCATCAGTTAAAATGGAGGTCACGAAATTGAAACTGACGGAATACAATTAAGGGGAGTCATTCGAACAAGTGTCGGGTGGCTCCCTTTAATTGGTTGGTTATATTTGTGATAATAATTTAATGTTAACCGCTGTAATTTGTATCAATATTAATCTGAATAATAAAATCAGAGAATATTTTTTCTTTTATTTCTTTAATAAGGACTTTAACAAGTTCATTTTTATCTTTCACGCTAAAGTCTAAAACAATATCAAATGAAACAAATTTTTCATCATCATCAATATGTATTCCATGAACACCTATAATACCTTCGTGTGTCATACATATATCGCTTATTATAGTGTTTTCGCCACGTGTATCATCTACAGCATAGATGCCGACAGTAAGGAAAACCTGGAATTCGTTTAAAATTTTACTTTGAATATTTGCTGTAAGATGGTGAATCTCATCAGCGGTAAGGGTCGCATCTACTTCAACATGAACAGAACCTAAAGCTGCATTCGGTCCGTAGTTGTGAATAACAAGATCGTAAGCGCCCTTTACCCCGTCAACCTCTTTTATGGATTTTTTCATTGCTATTGTTACGGCACTGTCAGGTCTAGTACCGATTACAGAATTAATTGGCTCTAACAGCATTTCTATACCGGCTTTTATGATGAATCCCGCAATAACTACACCAATAATACCGTCAATAGATATATTAAATAAGAGACTAAACACCGCACCAAGAAGTGTTGATGCTGAAAGAATTGCATCAAAGCTTGCGTCTTGACCCGAAGCTATAAGTGAATCGGAGTTATACTTTACACCTTGAGCTTTTACATATTTTCCAAGGACAATTTTAACAAGTACAGCTGCAATAACTACAATAATTGTAACCGAAGTATAATCCGGAAGCTCCGGATGAATAACTTTTTGGAATGATTCTACAAATGAAGTTACACCTGCAGAAAGTACGATACCTGCAATAATAATTGCACTAAAGTATTCAATTCTTCCGTAGCCGAAAGGATGATTTGTATCAGGCTTTCTTGATGCGAGTTTTACACCAATAATAGTAACTACTGAAGATACTGCATCGGTTAAGCTGTTTACAGCATCTAAAACAATAGCTATAGATCCTGAAATAGTTCCGACGGTAATCTTAAAAACAGCAAGAACAACATTTGCTATAATGCCTATTATACTAGTTTTGGTAATTTGTTTTTGTCTTTGTTCCGGTGTCATAAAAATCCCCTTTTAAAAGTGCTGGTTTACATAAGTTCCCTAAATCGAGATTTAACGCAATTTAGATTTTCTATCTCAATATTTCGTCAATAGTTGATACTGTGCTGAATGAGCCCTTATTTTCAGAAATAATGTCTCTTACCACAGCAAGCTCAAAATAGTTAACATAACAAATTAGTGTTGTGTTTTCCCCGGCAATTGCCCCGCGAGAGTCCATAATTGTGCATGTCTTATTAAGCTTAGTCTTTAGCTCAGCGATTATTTTGTTGGGATCTTTTGTAATTATTGTTACCTGTTTGATTGCCTCAAAATGATCTGTAAAATGATCTATAATAGCTGTAGCAACTACATATACA
>JAILQM010000074.1 GCA_024698965.1 Eubacterium sp.
CTGTAATCATTATTCTAACCCCTTTTTTTGATAGTTCTATTATACCAAAAAAGATACTAAAAAGCTTGTAAAATCAAGGGTTTCTAAGGATTTAGATAGTCTAAAAATGAAAGAACTGGAGTCCACAGACTCCAGTTCCTCCTTATAAAAAAGAAAAGGTCGCGGCGGTAGCCGCGACACTTTGTCTACAGTCTGAGGAGACGGAATTAATGATTCCGTCTCCTTCGGTAATAAACCTTATATTTTTATTTTTCAACGTTGAAATAACTTATCTGCTCTTCAAGCTGAACGGCAAGAGTCTTTAAATCTCCTGCGCTGTGGGAGATAAGTTCGAAGGTAGCGTTAAGTTCCTGCATAGATGCGTTTGTCTCCTCTGTTGAAGCCGCATTTTCTTCCGAAATTGCTGAAAGATCTTCGATAATAGAAACAAGGTTTGTCTTGGCTTCTTCGAGTCCTTTTACTCTTCCGGCAATTTCTTCTGTGCTCTCCGATACGGAGACAACACCATTCTCCATCTTATCCATATCGCTTCTTGTTCTGTCGAGTATCTGCGACTGCTGTTCGAGTTCACCGTTAAGTTTTTCAATTGTATCAACCGAACGAAGTGACTCTTCTGTAAGGTTATTTACAATTTCATTAATTTCATTTGCAGTCTTCGCACTCTGATCTGCAAGTGCTCCGATTTCTTCCGCTACTACCGCAAAGCCTCTTCCCGACTCTCCCGCACGGGCAGCTTCAATTGCCGCATTAAGCGCCAAAAGATTGGTCTGAGATGCAATATCCGAGATGAGCTTTGTTGCGTCAGAAATATTTTTAACAGCATCGTTCGTGCCCTTAATTGCAACATCGATTTCGCCCATAGACGAAACAACTTCGCTGTTTTGAGCCATAAGTTCTTCAAGAGCCTTCATCGAATTCTTGCAGGCTTCACCCATTGCATCCGTATGCTCAAGAAGCACTGATACATCGTCCGAAATTGTCACAATATCATTACTGATATTATCAATATTTGATGCGGAATCCTGAACACTTTCCGCCTGGTTTACGGCTCCTCTCGAAATATCATCCACGGCACATGTAACCTGTCCGGATGCTGCTGTTGCCATATCTGATGAATTTGCGAGCTCGTCTCCGGAATTGGCAACATCTTCCGAAAGTCCCTTTGCAACCGAAATCACTTCATGAAGCTTTGTCATAAGATTATTTACATTATATGCAATAAATCCAACCTCATCGGTTCTTTTAAGTATTTCTGCCGGTATCTCTGCCGAAAGATCTCCGTTAGCAACTTCTTCAACCGCCTTTGCGACTCCGTTCATAGCTTTTCTTGCACTCTTTGCAGACATAACTCCGGCTACAACTATTACAATCATTCCAAGCACAAATACGGCTATCATAATTATCATAAATATATTAAGCTGCTTTTGCACATCGGAGCTTTCTCTTCCGGAAAACATCATACCGACTATTGTTCCGTCATCATTTTCAAGCGGTGTATAATATCCGTAGTACTTTTCTCCCTGAATGATAATATTTGGCATGTAAGCATTTTCTCCGCCGTTTATTACCGTCTGCACAACTTCCTCTGATGCTGTTGTCCCTACAACATATTCTCCGCTGTCCGCGTCTTTAATTGAAGTAACTGCTCTTGTATCACCAAAAAAGATTGTATAGTCGAGATTCGTAAGTTCCTTATTTTCAAGGATTGTCTCAAGATACTCGTCATATACTTCCTGTCCGCCTTTGGTAAGTACGCCGTCCTCATAAGCCCAGTCTCCGTCCCACATATACGAAAACTCACTGTCCGAAAGCTCGGTGGCAGCCTTTAATTCCTCTTCAATCAAACTTAGGTAGACATTCCGGATTCCCAAAATTCCCACAAGTGAAATCACCATAGCTATTATCGCAGCCATAACACTTGAGATAATAACTACCCTGCCTACAATACTTCCTTTTTTCTTCATTTCCCATACCTCACTGATTTTTTTGACATTTCATTCAAGTCCTGCACAAAACATCTTTTCCATTATACAATTTTTTTCGCAATATGCAAAATTCTATCAATAAAAAAAACGCCATTTCGGCGTTTTTTTAATTATTTTCTTTCATATCCCGTTACCATTGTAATCAAAAAGCAGGCTACAGTGGCCCACGCGAAAAATTTATGCCATTTCATAACAAACACCTCCTTATATGCTACGCCCGTTATTTAAAAACGTTTCTTTTAAACTGATTCTACCACTCAAAAGCTACCATTACAAGCGAGATTTGACCTTAAGGCTCTTAAGATATTCTTTTTTCTCATCCGAAATCCTGTAGCTTTCCACGGATTTTTGAATAGCCTTATTATGTGTCCATGCCTCAAGCCTTCTTTTTTCTATATAAGGCAGAGCATCATCATATTGCTTTGCAAGAGCAGTGGCAAAATACCAGGCAATCATCATATTTATATAATACTTATCCGACCTAATGTCTGCTACAAGGTCTAAATACTCTTTGTCAAAATCCTCATCAAGGAAATGATCCATCAGCATCTTTATGCCGAATCGTACGGTATATTCTTCTTCCGATAAAATCCAAATCTTTATTTTCCCCAAAAGATTTTTTCTGTATTTTTTAAATATTTTGGGTGACATCTGATCGCAGGTAGCCCAGTTATCTACATACGGCAAAAATAAAGACAGCGCCCCGATGCACTCATCATAATCCTTCATTCCCGAGATTATAAACGCATGAAGCTGATTTTCCTCAAAATATTTATGCGGCAGTTCTTTTAAAAACCTCTCACATAAAGGGCTTTTGGATATTTCTTTTGCGAGCTTTCTAAGTTCCGGGGTTCTCACACCGATTACTCTTTCAGAGTCTATGCTCGGAATAAGGCCTGACTGAAATTTCTTGTAAGCTTCATCCTCAAGCTTAAACATCCTCTCTGTTATTGAGTCCAAATTTTTCCTCCCTTAAATCAACTATGTAAAAAGTAATCTTCCTGTGTGACATATTTTGTATTTATCTTTATTTGCCTCAAAATAAAGCGTCAAAAGGCTTTCGCTCAAATAAGCTGTATACCTGTCATTTCTTTGTTTTCCCAAAGGCTCGGATTCCTCTTCTATCTTATCCAAAATCGGAAATACCCAGTTGCAGTAATTCGCAAACACTTCTTTTTTTGCTATCAGCATATTGTAATTGTAAAACTCCTGTGCTTTAAACACCTCATCCGCTTTTTTTGCGTATTCGGGATAAAGTTCTCCGACCACTTTAAGCATTATCTCCCAGTCTTTTTCCGACGCATACCAGCTGTGCTGAATACTGCAATTCGGATAATGTAGCATAGGATAAGGCAAAACAACATCCACATCATTTCCCTTCATCCTCAAAAGATCTTCGTCTGTAACATCAAGCGTTCTCCTGTAGTGACAAACGCCCACATATTCATCATCCGTATTTAACCTGTTTTTCCATATCCAGTAGTGAGCCGTCATCTCGCAACGTACGGTATTTTTATCTGATATATTGTCTCCGGTATTATCATAAAAATCCGCCAAGCCCTCGGTATTTACTCCGGCATTTTTTGCTCCGTCACAGCCGAGCAGTATCTTTTTTACGTACTTTGGGAAATGCGGCGGGGCGTCAAGCTTCTTATCCTTATAAAACGATGCGGCATAGACGGTTATCTTTGGCATGGATACGTCCTTTTTAAAAGGGAGATTATGCAGCAAAGAATATCTTCCCTCTGCCTCAAAATACCTCTCCATAATTTCGGCTTCTTTTTTCGAATCTAAAAATTCAAGATTAAAAAATCCGTTTTCCTTTAAAATCTCTTCTATCTCACTATGAATAAGTTCCGGCACCGCGACAAATATTCTCACATCGTTTTTCTCATCGGC
>JAILQM010000121.1 GCA_024698965.1 Eubacterium sp.
TATAAAGCTTTTAAAAGAAACAATGGCGGCAGAAAAGATAATGGAGAGAATCTATTCCAATTATGAAAGATACGAATATAACGACCAGGATGTTTTAAACGAAATGTATTATGACACTTTAAAATACCTGCCGTGGGAAAAATATAACTGCCCGCCCGCACTTTACATTTTGGGCAAAGAAAACGGAAATTATCTTTCATATGATATGATAAAAGCGGCAAACTCCGGCGAAATAAAAAATGTAACCGAAGATGTGAAAAATGCGGCAGCAGTCATACATTATATGGCAAATACAAAGCCATGGTCAAAAAACAGAGAAAACTCGTCAGTATATAATCTGTTTGACCCGCTGTATTTTGAGGCAAGGCGGGATGCGGGTCTTGAGCCGGATTTTAAAGAGCTTTCAGATATGTATGCAGAGAGAAATTATTCGGAGACATATCTTGAATGCATGCTCAAAGCTTTGGCTTTTCCTCAGGTGGATACGGTGATTTTGGGAGGAGACAGCGGGTTATTTGATGTCGATACTAAAATGCTTACCCATCAGGTAAATCTTTGTGTTGAAGACTTTGATTTTGCGACCGGCAATAGGATTTATGAAGAAGCGCTTCAAAGAGCGAAAAAAGGTCAGATAAAAAAGCTCATACTTATACTTGAGGAGAATGCGGTTTGCAAAAGAACTCAAAATGCAGCCGATATTTTTTCATCTGAGAGATGGACTTTTGCAGCTAATAAAGGATTGTGTAATGCCGATAAAGCCGCAGTGGAAGAAAGTCTAAAAAAAGCCATACTTGAAAAAGGGAGTTATTTTAGCGACATACATAAAAGAAAAACTTTCGAAAAAATGGATGAATGTATCGATGATGAGAAGGCGGCAAGCAAAAACAAAGACATGATAGAGAATATATGCCGGCTGGCAACAAATGATGGAGCAAAACTCATATTTATAGTCCCGCCACATGCAAATGAGTCTGAAAAACCGGACAAGATACCGGAAAATTTGCTGAATGTTCTTAACGAAATGCCATATGAGGCCGAATACTATAATATGAACGATCTTGTGAAAGAAGATTTTTTTGTTCTTGATGATTTTTGGGACGAAAAGCATCTAAACGAGGTTGGAGCACAGAAGTTTACTAAATTACTAATAGGATTATAATGAGGGCGAAGATGAATTTTTCCGAAAAAGCATTTGAAGAATTTAAAAATAATACAGCGGACAATCTTGGTATAATAAAGAAGTTTTCCGAGCTTGTAAAATTTGCGGATAATAATCTTTTTGAAAAGCTGCAGAGTATGCTTGTAAACTTCGGTGAAAACCTTGAAAATAATTATGGGTTTGAGGGTAGCGAGGTTATAAAACTTTTGGAAGAATGCTGTGAGGATATCTATAACTGCACATGCAATCCCGAAGAAAATGCTCTGGAAAGTTTAAGCAAAAAACTTCTGAGTATTGAAGATGTGCTCCTTGGATGTATAAATGTTAAGCCGTGCCGCCTTTCTGTGGTTGCAATCATGAGAAATGAGGGCGAATATGTAAAAGAGTGGATAGAATATCATAAAATGATGGGCGTTGAGCATTTTTACATATATGATAATGAGAGCACGGATAATTTTACAGAGGTAATAAAGCCTTATATTGATGAGGGCAGTTTGACATATACATTTTATCCGGGAGATTTGCAGCAGCTAAATGCTTATAACGATGCGATTAAAAACTACAGACACGTTACGGATTATATGGCTTTCATAGACGGTGACGAATTTATAGTACCCGGAGAAAAAGGAAAAAAGATCTATGAGATAATGGATGAGATTATAGAAGGTTATAAAAGCTCGCCATACAGAAAGGCTACAAATATCGGAGGTGTGGGAATTAACTGGAGAATGTACGGGACTTCGCATCTTAAAGAAAAGCCAAAGGGGCTCGTTACGGAAAATTATCTCTACAGAGCACCGGACGGATACGGAGAGAGCGTACATATTAAAACCATATGTAACCCGAGAGCTGTGTCAGGATTTTTCTTTAATCCGCACATACCGGGATATTATGATAATTATGATGAGATTTCGCCGAACGGATCTTTGCTCGGAAACAGCCCGTTCTTTTGCGATGCGCATTTTGATAAGCTTTATATTAATCATTATTACACGAAATCGGAAGGCGAATATATCGCAAAATTAAAAAGAGGCTGGCCATGTTTTGAGCATGAGCAGTTCACCGACGAGCATATGTATAATGAGCTTAAGAAAAGAGAACATTACAATGATGTTTATTCTCCGGAGATTCTTGAATACACAGATGAGCTTCGAAAGAGAATGAATTTATAAAAAAATTAAAATAAAGTGTAAAGTAATATTTAATCTTGCCGATAAATGTATTAGAAACAAGCTAAATGGGTTTGTTTTGAGAATTCAAGGATGAAGAAAATGACAGAAAGGAGATGGAGATATGCGTATAGATGCGTACAACCAGATAGCACAGTTATACAGTGCAACAAACACAAATAAGGTTAAAAGCACTACTCAGACAGGATCTGTAAAAGATCAGGTGACTATCTCCAGAGCTGGCCAGGATTACCAGATTGCCAAACAGGCAGTTTCAGAGGCTTCTGACATCAGGGAAGATAAGGTTGCCGACATTAAGAGCAGAATAGAAGCGGGAACTTATTCGGTAGATCCAAGCGACTTTGCAGATAAGCTTTTGCAGAAGTTCTATGAATTTGGGTAAGGTGAGGATTAGTGGCTAGTTTGATGGAGGAGCTGATTTCCAGCTTTGAAACCGAAATAACAGAGTACGGAAAACTTGTAGAGCTATCAAAGAAAAAGACTCCGATTATTGTAAAGGGCGATATCGAAGCACTTGAAAAATTAACCGAGGAAGAATCGGATTTGACAAGTAAAATCAAAAACATCGACAATTTCAGAATTGCAAAAACGGTGGAGATAGCAAATGTGCTCAATAAAAAAACAGAGGAAATGACTCTTACAAATTTGATTGAGCTTATGGATACAAGGCCGGAAGAACAAAAAAGGCTTGCGGATATTAAGGAGAGAATTACTTCGGTACTAGGGGAGCTCAAAAAGGTGAATGAGCAAAATGAAGTGCTGATTAATCAGGCAATGGAAATGGTAGAATTTGACCTGACATTATTCCGGAGTCTCAGGCAGGCACCGGAAACAGCAAACTATGACAAGCGCGCATACAATACAGGGACGTTACTTGGTGGCGGCGGCTTTGATGCAAGCCAATAACCACATAACGAAAGCGTAGAATGGCGCGCTTTTGTTGTCTAAAGAAATCAGGCGACAAAGCACTTAAAAAGAGGACTATATTTATGGCAAGTAATGGATTTGGAAGCTTTTGGGTAGGCACATCAGGATTGCAGACAGCCCAGGCATCAATGAATATAACGGCAAACAATTTGGCGAACTTAGATACAACAGGCTATGTTCGCCGACAAGTGCTGCAATCGGATAAGGCTTATTCGGTTATAAATACCGGACAGGCAACGGCGCTTTCTCAGGTAGGAACCGGTGTTACGGTTGCAGATGTCGTTCATACGAGAGACTTGTTTCTTGACAAGTATTATCGTACCGAGAGCGGACGCCAGAATTTTTACGATAAATTATATGAAGCAACGACAGAAGTGGAGACTATTTTCCAGGAGCTTGAAGGCTCGGAGTTTTTGACAACACTTACAAGCTTTTATGAGGCTATGTCGGAGCTTGCGAAGGATCCTTCGGACTCGGTTAACCAAAACCTTGTGGTTCAGAAGGCCAGCCTTCTTATCTCAAGGGCTCAGGGTGTATATGAGTCTTTGGAAGAATACCAGGAAAATCTTAACACTCAGGTTGAGGACATGGTGGAAACCATTAATTCTCTCGGTGAGCAGCTGGCTGAACTTAATCTTCAGATAGCTAAAGTGGAAGCCGGCGGAACAGAGACAGCCTATGATTTAAGAGATGAGAGAGACAATATTTTAGACGAACTTGCCGGATACGGCAACATTGAATATAAAGAGCTTCTTGATTCTACCGTTACCGTTAAATTTGAAGGCACGGTATTTGTAGACGGCAAAAACGTAGACGAGCTTGCAACCTATAGAGATGCACAAGGATACAGTATACCGTATTGGACAGATCTTTCGAATTTTTCGGATAAGAGTAATCCTTCTTACTATACTGTATATGATATGGACAATCTTTCCTATGATACAGAGAAGAATACCGATATCGGAGAACTTAAAGCACTCCTTGTCGCAAGAGGAACTGATGCAACAGATTATTCAGACATTCTTAATGTAAGTGATTATGCGAGCACAACCACAGCAAACTGTCTTCTTACAGATGTAATGGCAAGACTTGATAATCTTATACATACAATAGTTACCGAAGTGAACAATATCTTCAGTCCGCTGACCGATAAACAGTATGTGGACTCAAGCCTTGTTACAGCAACGGCAAGAACCGACTCACTCGGAAACAATCTTTATGATGATGACGGAAATCAGCTTTATGATTATACATATAACTCGGGAATAGACGGTGATTCTACAATATCGGTTGCTTATGATGAGGAGACCGGAGAGTATTATTACAGAACATGGGATGAGGAAAACGCAGATTTGGGCTCAACACTTGAAGGCCCGGGCGAAGAACTCTTTTCAAGATTTGCAACAGACAGATATACCACAGCAACTATAAACGGCGAGACGGTATATGTATATAACGAAGAAGATCAGTACGATACTACGACAATGTATACCACAGAAGATCTTGTGGTGAATTCGGCTCTTTTGGCAGACGCAACTCTTCTTCCGTATCAGTATTCGAGCGGAAGTGGAGACGTGGATATGACAATGGCTGCAAATCTTGAAGCGATTTGGAGCGATACATTTGATTACGGCGGAGACAGTACCCAGGAATACGGCATTATGTCATATTATCAGAACATAATAGATGTAATTGCCAACAAAGGTACGGTTTACGAAAGCCAGTCAAGCACACTTGAAGCAACAACAGAGTCAATAGACAATCAGAGACAGCAGATTATAGCGGTTTCATCGGATGAAGAACTTTCAAACATGATAAGATTTCAGAATGCATACAATGCAGCAAGCCGTTATATAAATGTTATAAACGAGATGACGGAGATTATAGCAGGGCTCATCTAAGGGAGGAAGGCTTATGGCATCAACTTTTTGGGGATTATATGTAGGCGAATCGGGACTGTCTACTTTCCAGGCAGCCATTAATACTACAGCAAATAACGTTGCAAACGTTCAGACGGAAGGGTATTCAAAGCAGCAGGTAAAAATTGAACAGGCGGCAGCCCTCAGAACTCAAACAAGTTACGGTACATTGGGAACCGGTGTAAGCGCAACTTCCATTGAGCAGCTCAGAGATATCTATTACGATATGAAATACTGGTCAAACAATTCCAAACTCAATGAGTACTCGACCAAGAGTTATTATCTTGCTCAGATAGAGGGATATTTTGAGGACAGTGAGGATGTTGCGGGCTTTTCAACAATATTCTCAAATATGTATACAGCGCTTGAGTCTTTAAAAACACAGAGTTCGGAGATAAGTGCAAGACAGACTTATGTCGGCACTGCACAATCACTTGCAACCTATTTTTCAAGCACTGCAGAATCTTTGAAGTCTCTTCAGGAAGAGATTAACGAAGTAATCGGAAACAAGGTTGAAAGTATAAATACTCTTGCACAGAAAATCGCATCCATTACAAAACAGATAAACATAATTGAGCAGAACGGCTCTAATGCAAACGATCTTAGAGATGAGAGAGCCCTTCTCATAGACGAGCTTTCGGAAATAGTACCTGTAACCGTTGAAGAGACTGTTACAAATACAGATGTAAACGCAACAACATATCAGGTAAAAATAGCCGATCAGCTTCTGGTGGATACTTTTGACTGCAATCAGCTTGTGTGTGTGGCAAGAGATGACAGCAACAAGGTAAATCAGTCTGATGCAGACGGACTTTACGACATTTACTGGGCGGATTCAAACGGTAATCCGATGAATGATAAATTCAATCCTTTTGCATCAAATATGACAGGTTCTCTTAAATCGCTATTTGAGCTTAGAGACGGTAATAATGCTGAAAACTTTACGGGAACGGTTGAAAGTTATACCTACGCCGCAGATGCTACAAACGAATTAAATACAACCACTTCTCCGGCATCTTCTTACGGAGAACTTACGGTGACAAGCAACGTAGATGTACTTTCGCTTTCTTTAAACTCTACCGGAACAATTACAATCGGAGGAAGAGAAGTTGTATATGCGGGATTTGAAGTTGAAACCGTCTATACCACAAATGCGGACGGCGAGTCCGAAATAAGAGGATACAGCTATACTTTCTACGTGGATGAGAATGATGAAAACAACACAAGTAAAGTATTATCTTATGTTGACGGAGCAGAAGGCAAAGAGGCAGAAGTGGGAGAAAGCATTGACTATATGGGAATTGCTTATTATATGTCTCAGATAAATCAGTTCGCAAGAACCTATGCTTCTCTTTACAATGAGATTCAGCTCTCGGGAAAAGATATGCAGGGTAATACTGCGGAAAACTTCTGGTCAGCCGACGATCCGCTTGACAGCGCGGACTACCTTTATCAGCTTAACTATCTTACCGATGATTCGGGAAATGAGCTTACGGATGTAGACGGAAATAAGATTTACGATTATTCTTTTTCAACATTTGACAACAACAAAACGGATTCCTCTTATTATTATCTTACAGCATCTACGCTAAAGGTTAATGAGGATGTGGTAAACGATCCGGGCAAGGCGGTAACATCGGCATACAACGCAACAGAGGCCGAAGCCAGTGAACTTGTGGATGAACTTTATGCTCTTTGTACAGAGCAGACCGTATTCAGAAATACTACGGCGGACTCGTTTTTACAGGTTGTTATTTCGGATATTTCGGTAGACACTCAGGCGGCGTCAATATTTGAGACAAATTACTCAAATCTTTCGGACAGTATAGAGCAGCAGAGGATGTCGGTATCGGGTGTTGACCAGGATGAAGAAGCGCTTGATTTGGTAAAATATCAAAATGCTTATAATTTGTCATCAAAAGTTATTCAGGTTTTGTCGGAAATGTACGATAAATTAATTACAGAGACAGGTGTATAAACGCAGTAATCGGACTAAGACTCGGAGGGAAAGATCATGGCAATGAGAATTACCAATAACATGATAATGAAAAACAGTATTAAGAACATTAATACTACAAAGACTAATGTTGATAAGCTCAACAACCAGATGACATCTCAGAAAAAGATTGACAGAGCATCTGAAGACCCGGTCATTGCGATCAGATCTCTCAGACTTCGCAATACCCAGGCGCAGGTAGATCAGTATCTGAATAATAATATATCCGATGCAAGCACTTGGCTTGAGGCAACCGAGGAAGCTCTTAATAATATGGAGACCACGCTTTCATCGGCTCTTACAGAGCTTGACTCCATTACAGGTACGTTAAATCTTTCGGATATGCAGGTAAAGCTTCAGAATCTTCAGGCGCTCAGAGATGAGCTTTATTCTGAAGGCAATGCGGATCTTAACGGAAGAAGCTTATTTACCGGATATAAGACAGACGGAACACTTACCTTCCTTGAAGAGGACAGCGAAGCAAGCTATACAATAACAGAGCCTTTATCTTATTCCAATATTGAAGAGAAAGCATATTATGCCGATCTTGTAGATGTTGACGATACCATAACTGTTCCGACAGATACAGACGGCAATATAAGTGTTGATGGCGATACCGTAGTAACAGATCCGCAGGAAGTTGATAATTACAGAATAAGACTTTCGTATGCAAACCTTACATCGGGCTCGGCAACGGGATTTTCGATTACTTATGATTATGCCAGAGCTAACGATTCTTATGTAAGCAGCGCAGTATATGATACAAACACAAAGACATATCAGGTTACAACAACAGACAGCAGCGGAAATACCACCACCGAAAACTATGTCTATGACGATACAACCGGAACATATGTAAATGAAAATGATGCTACACTTACATATGATTCTACGGCCGGAAAAATATATAAGACAGATACAACAACTTATACAATTACAGAGATAGATTACAGCACATGGGAAGCAGCGGACTTTGCCGTACCTACAGCCGATGATGCGACAAATAACGCTCTTACTTCGGACAATACAATATATTTTGTTCCTGAAACGGGAGAACTTGTGCTTGGAAGCGGAGTTGCCGCAAATCTTAAATCGTTGCAGGCGGATATTTCATTAACCTATGATAAAACAGGTTTTGAAGCAGGTGAAATAAGACCTGAAAACTATTTTGACTGTACACAATATACTGCTTCAAATCCATATCCGAATGGTATAGAATATACGAAAGAGGATCAGGAAATAAAATATACCGTAGCTTCAAACACTACTCTTACGGTTAATGTACAGGCATCGGATGTGTTTAACGCAGATGCCGGCAGAGATATAGACGAGCTTATAAACGCCATGCAGGCAGCTATAGATGCTGAAACAAAGGTTGCAAACATTGAGGCAATGATGGAGGAGAGTCAGTATTCGGGAGAGGATGCACAGGCTTATCTTTCAAATCTTCTTGCAGCAGCACAAAAGGAAGCTGATTATACCCAGGACAATGTAACAACTCTTTACAGCCAGTACCTTACAAAGTTCCAGAATTATGAGAAGGATGTTACAACCGCATTATCAGATGTGGGAAATAAGGGCTCACAGCTCAGTCTTATAAAAACGAGGATGACAAATCAGGAGTCAACTCTTGAAAGTCTTATTTCCGATAACGAAGATTTGGATTTGTCGGAGATAGTTATTAATTACACGGCAGCATATAATGCATATGAGTCGGCGCTTCTTGCGGCAAGCAAGGCGAGTGACAACACATTATTGGATTATATTTAAAAAGGATTTTGCATGCAGAAAGGAAGAAGGAAATGAAGGTTAATACCAGATTATTTGGGGAAATCGAAATCGCTGATGAGAAAATCATAAGCTTTGAAGATGGTGTTATAGGATTTCCCGAGTTTAAGAAATTCACATTGATTTATGACGAGGAAAAGAAAGAAAAGGAAGGAGCCGTATCCATCATATGGTTACAGTCACTTGATGATGAGGTGTTTGCACTTCCTATAATGAATCCTCTTATTGTAAGCCCGGATTACAATCCGCATATTGAGGATGAATATTTATTACCGCTCGGAGAACTTAATGAAGTAAATACTATGGCGTATGTAACGGTTACGATTCCTTCGGAAATCGAAAAAATATCAGTTAATCTCCGCGCCCCGATCATCATCAACGCTGATACAAGAAAAGGCGCGCAGATAATTGTGGAAGAAGATTTTCCTGTTAAATACCCTATTTATCAGATAATAAAGAAGGAGGATTAAGCTATGCTGGCATTAACAAGAAAAAAAGGCGAAGCACTCGTCATAGGCAATGATATAGAACTTACAGTCCTCGATATAAAGGGTGACCAGGTTAGAATAGGAATCGCAGCACCGCGTGAGGTTCCGGTATACAGAAAAGAAGTATATCTTCAGATTCAGGAGTCAAATAAGGAAGCATCAAATGTAGAAAGTCTTGATGCTCTTAAAAATTTACTTGGCTAAGGGGTTAAGTTATGAAAAAAGTTTCCGATATGTTTAATACAAAGAAACACATGGAGGTGGAATATGGCAATTAGTAGTATCAGTTCTGCGGATACAAATGCGTATCAGAGTGTAAGCAGTGTTAAATCAACGCCTGCAGCTGAGCCAGGGAAGGTAGCGGCAACACAGAAATCCAGCGAAGAAGGCTCAAAAGCGCCTGAAAAAGTTACATCGACAAATATAGTTAACCGGGTTCAAAATAAGGAAGCCGGTCAGAGTATGTTTGAGATTACAGAGCGCCAGCAGGAAAGTTCGGAAAACAATATAACGGAAGTTCTTAAAAAGGCAGTAGAAGATATTAACAAAAATGCGGGCAACTCTGAAGCACAGTTCGCAGTGCACGAAGAAACCAATCGAATTATGATTAAAATTGTAGATAAGAGTACCAAGGAAGTCATTAAAGAATTCCCACCGGAGAAAACTCTGGATCTTATAGCTAAGGCTTGGGAACTTGCAGGGCTTACCGTGGATGAAAGGAGGTAGCTTATGTCAGTAAGACTTACGGGTATGGCATCAGGCCTTGATACCGATTCCATAGTAGAAGAGCTCGTATCGGCTTATGCTTTAAAAGTCGAAAACTACGAAAAAGAAAAGACGACACTTGAGTGGACTGATGACGCATGGAAAGATGTAAACAGCGACATATATTCTTTCTATACATCTCAGCTCGGAACAATGAGATATCAGAGTTCATATACAATGCAGGCTACAACTGTTTCCGATACCACAAAGGCAACGGCTACTTCAAGCGGAAGCGCTGTAAACGGAACACAGACTTTAAATATTTATTCGCTTGCGAAATCGGGCTACCTTACGGGAGCTCAGCTTACAAATGCAACATCATCGGCTTCAACAATGACAAAGCTCGCCGGTGAAGAAATAGGAACGGGTACAATTTCCATAAAAGTCGGAGAAGAAACATATTCGTTCGAGGCAGACGGCGACACAACAATAAGTGAACTTGTAGCACTTATCAATGATAATACAGACGGAATTACGGCTACTTATGACAGCACAAACAAGAGAATTTTCATAAGTTCCGATGAGACCGGAGCAGACTATGATTTTACTATGGTTGGCGCCGACACAAACGGTACAAAGATTCTCCAGGCAGCCGGCATAAATGTATCTACATCGGCTACACAGGCATATTATGCAGAGTGGACAGATCTTGATACAGACGGAGACGGTAGTGTGTCTTCTGAAGAGATGGCTGTAAAACTCGATGAAATACTTGCTGCTCAGACAACATTAAACGATGCACAGGACGCATATGATACAGCATCTGAAAACGCAACAATGTGGAATGCGACCGGCACATATATATCTTATCTTGAGGCAGTATCCGAGGCTCAGACAACACTCGGAATGTCGGATGAAGATTTTGCGTCGTTAAAAGAATCCATCGCAGCGCTTGATTCTACATCTGATACTTATGATGATGATTATGATGCGGTGCTTACAACTATCCAGGATGCCCTTGATGCGGCAGGAGACGAGGAAACAAGTGCTTCCGATGTTTTGAGCACTTTATATACGGATCTTACTTATATTGAAGAATTTGAAGCAAACTCTGAGTATGTGGCGGCTTATGACGAGGCTGTTGCTTCCGGAGAGGATGCTGCAACATATGCAGCTTCAAAGGTTGATGAGTATACAGCTGAAATGGAGTCGCTTACCGATACAATAACAGAGGCTCAGGAAGCATACGATGCTTACAGCACATTTACAGGATACCTTGATGAAGACGTTGATTTGTCAGATTCGGATCAGTATGCGGCTGCTCTTACAACGTTAACAGAGATTGCCAATGCAATGATAGAAAATGCATCTGCAGAGACAAGCGGTACAAAGGTTGACGGTTCGGATCTCGGAATAGTATTAAACGGAGCGGTATTTACATCTTCAAGCAATACTATTACAATTAACGGACTTACAATTACAGCTACAGCACTTACAGATTCTGATTTCGATACGACAAGTGAGCAGACAATAGTAGATTCTGCATCAAATTCGACAAATACAATAACAATTACAACCAGTTCTGATTCAAGTGCGGTATATGACAAGATTAAGGAATTCTTTTCAGAGTATAATACTTTAATTAACGGTCTTAATTCTTTATATAATGCGGATTCGGCAAAGGGTTATGAGCCTCTTACCGATGAAGAAAAAGATGAAATGTCGGATACTGAAATAGAGAAATGGGAGACTAAGATTAAAGATGCGCTTTTAAGAAGAGATTCTACTCTCGGAAGTATTATTAATTCTCTTGCAAACGCAATGGCTAAGTCATACTACATTAAAGACGGAACGGCTGTAATGTATGACAGTTCAGAGGGCGCATATTATTACGGATATGCAAGTGACGGTACAAAGAATTATCTTACCGATTCAAGCGGAAATACGATTACTTCGTCTACTCAGCTTGATACTTATATGAGCACTCAGGACGGATTTTCAAAATACAGTCTTTCAAGCTTTGGTATCAGTACACTCGGTGTATTAAATGCTGCCGATAACGAAGAATATGCTTATCATATTGACGGTGACTCAGATGATTCAAATACATCTTCAAATACGGATAAGCTTCTTGCGGCTATAAATTCCGATCCGGATACGGTAGCGGCATTTTTCGGAGCACTGTTTTCTGATACATACACAACAATCGGTAATAAGATGTCAAGAACAACACTGAGCAGTGCTTATACGATTTATAACGATAAAGAGATTGACAATGAGATAGAAGATGTTGAAGATCAGATTGACAAGTGGGAAGAAAAACTTGAAGAACTTCAGGACTATTGGTACAGTAAGTTCTCCGCAATGGAGACAGCACTTGCGGAACTTCAGAGCCAGCAGTCATCTCTTGCATCACTGTTAGGTTCGGCATAACAGTCAGCAATTAATATTCAGGAGGAATAGGTCATGACACAGCAGGAAGCATATAACCAGTATTTGAGAAGTAAAGTATTAACAGCCACTCCCGGAGAGCTTACGCTTATGCTCTATGATGCATCTATCAGATTCTGCAACCAGGCGATTAAGGCTTGTGAAGAAGGTCAGATAGAGGAGACACACAATAAGATCAGACGAGTGGAAGATATTATTATTGAGCTTCAGTCTACGCTTAATCACAAATATGCGGTTGCTGCAGACTTTGATAATATTTATAATTATTTAAGACAGCGATTAAGAGATGCAAATGTTAAGAAGGATGTTGAAATTCTTCAGGAAATTAACAAGCATCTTCATTCGGTCAGAGATAACTGGAAAGAAGTTATGAAGAAGGTTGCGGAGAATCCGGAACTTGCAAAGGCGAACTAATATGGCTGATAAAAATAATGGAAACTATGTGGCGATGATGGTTCAGAGCCTGCAGAAGAAAGTAAAGCTTCTTAATAAGATAATTGAGAAAAATGAGGAGCAGGGTGTACTCTTCCATAGAATGCAGCGGGCAGATGAACAGCTCGAGGCGTGTATATTGGCAAAAGGAAAGCTAATTGATGAGATAGAAACTCTTGATAAAGGCTTTGAAAAGTTATATAATCGCGTTAAGGAAGAGTTTGAATGTGATAAAAAGCGATATGCGGACGAAATAATTAAGATGCAGGAGCTTATCAAAGAGATCACGGAAAAGGGAGCTAAAATAGAAGCTCAGGAAAAGCGTAATCATACTCTTGCGACCAATTATTTTTCCAACACTCAAGCAAAAATAGGACAGGTGAGAAATACCAGCAGGGTTGCCAATCTGTATCGCCAAAATATGCGCGGGACAGCGTATGTAGAGTCTCAGTTTTGGGACAAGAAAAAATAGCCGGATAGTGAAAATGGAAATTTTTAAAAAAATTTTCATTTAACTATAAAGTATCGGGAGGTTTTTCCGATATAAACTACAAATAAATAAATAATTAAAGAATTTATTTATTTATAATGTAGTGACTGCGAGAAAGCGGAGCGATCGGCCGCAGGTGGTCACAGCAACTATTATTAAATATTCGCAAGGATGCGAACAACACAATTTTCAAGGAGGAAATATTATGGTAGTACAGCACAATTTAACAGCGATGAATGCAAACAGACAGTTAGGTATCTCAACAGATAACCTTGCAAAGTCTACAGAGAAGTTATCTTCTGGTTACAGAATCAACCGTGCAGGTGATGACGCAGCAGGTCTTGCTATATCTGAGAAGATGAGAAGTCAGATCAGAGGTCTTGATCAGGCATCTACAAACGCAGAAGACGGCGTATCACTTATCCAGGTAGCTGAAGGTGCTCTTAATGAGACACATTCAATCCTTCAGAGAATGAATGAGCTTTCAACACAGGCAGCTAACGATACTAATACGACAATCGATCGTAATTCTATCCAGCTTGAGATTAATGCTCTCGTTTCTGAGATTGACAGAATTCAGTCTACAACACAGTTCAACACAATGAACCTCTTAGATGGATCATTTACAGGAAAGAACCTTCAGGTTGGATCACTTAGCGGACAGAAGATTGACATTGACATCTCTAATATGAATGCAACAAGTCTCGGTGTAAATTCACTTTCTATGACATCTTTCGCAGATGCAGGAAGCGCTATGACAAAAGTTCAGTCAGCTATCGACATCGTATCTAATCAGAGAGCTTATCTTGGTGCACTTCAGAACAGACTTGAGCACACAATCGCCAACCTTGATACTACATCAGAGAACACCTCAGCAGCAGAGTCTCGAATCCGTGACGTAGATATGGCTGAAGAGATGGTAACATACTCTAACACCAATATCCTCGCTCAGGCAGGTCAGTCAATGCTTGCTCAGGCTAATCAGGCAAATCAGGGTGTATTATCATTACTCGGATAATAGTATCGCGAACCACAAGAAAAACCGGTCCTTACGGACCGGTTTTTTTGTGTAAAAATTTATATATCAAATAGCTCAATGAGTCTTTTATCTATAACTTTCGGAGAAAAATGATTTTCGTAAACAAGGCGTGCTTCTTTTCCGATATCTTTAAGGGAGTCTCTGTTATCAATAACAAAGCGAATCTTTTCGGCAAGTAAAGCCGGGTTTTCCGGGGGAACGGTAAAACCGTTTTTTCCGTCTTTAATATAAGTTGCAAAACCGCAGATATCGGTAATAATACATACTCCGCATTTCATGCACATTTCGCCGGCTACGGCAGAAAGCGGCTCAACTCTTGAAGGGACAATTAGGCAGTCGGATTCTTCCATTTGCTTTAATGTGGCCTCATGAGAAAGCCTGTGCAAAAGAAAGACATTGTCAAAATCCGAGTCTAATTTATCTACGGCCTCTTTTATATTTTCGTCATATACGTCTTCGTTTCCGCAAAAATAGAATTCGGATTTTTCCATATAACCATCTTCGAGCAGGCGGATAGCCATGGCCAGGATGTCCTGTCCTTTAAGCGTAGACATTGTTCCTGCCGTAAGGAATTTAACCTTTTCACTTTTCTTAATATCAGGAGAAGCCGGAACATCCTCAATTTTGGCATGAAGTATTTCGGTTTGAGCGGAATATCTTTTTAAAATGGCGTTTTGTACATAACTGCTTACCGAAATAACTTTTATATTGGGAGTAAGCCTGCTCATATTGGGCAAAACGGTTTTAAAGTATTCGAAATACTGCTCACCCTCATGAATCCACCAAATTGTTTTAACATCCGAAAGCATCATTGCGTAAACGGCCTCATAGCCGACCAATGTATTTATCCATACAAGATCGTAGGACGAAACAGAAGAGGCAAATTCTTCTCTGTCATGAAAAAACCTTTCTTTAAGGATGGGCGTTATCCCGAGTTTGATAAGTTCTTTTTTCAGCTCGCCGTCAGCCATTGTTATAACATCGGCGCGGCAACCGTATTTAATATAAGTTTTTATAACATCCAGCAGCACAAGCGGAGCTCCGGTATATGAGAGCTGGTGGGTTATAAAAAGAATTCTTTTTTCTTTTAAAGAAGAACTGTTCATAGATTTTCTCCGATGGGTTTAGTTTATTTCAGTATTATTATAGCGAATTTGGCATAGAAATTTTAGCAAAATTGTATTAATTTATAAAAAAATTTAAAAAAGGGGTTAAGTTAATCAAATGACCTCCGATATATAAGTCAGAAAGAACAAAAGAACTATTGAACGTAAGGTTCATTTAAAAAGATAGTGAAAGCGCAGGGACGCAGAAAGTAGAGGGAAGTATATGGTAATACAGCACAATCTTACAGCAATGAACGCTAACAGACAGTTAGGAATTACAACAAACACATTAGCAAAATCAACAGAGAAGTTATCATCAGGATACAGAATCAACCGTGCAGCAGATGACGCAGCAGGACTTGCAATATCTGAGAAGATGAGAAGTCAGATCAGAGGTCTTGATCAGGCATCTACAAATGCAGAAGACGGTATTTCACTTATACAGATAGCTGAAGGTGCTCTTAATGAAGCACATTCAATTCTTCAGAGAATGAACGAGCTTTCAACACAGGCTGCAAATGATACAAATACAACAATCGATCGTAATTCTATCCAGCTTGAGATTGATGCTCTTACATCAGAGATCAACAGGATCCAGTCTACAACACAGTTCAACACAATGAACCTCTTAGACGGAACATTCAGCGGAAAGAATCTTCAGGTAGGTTCTCTTAGCGGACAGCAGATTGAAATACATATTTCAAATATGGATGCCTCAAGCCTTGGTATCAGCGCACTTTGTATGTCATCATTTGAAGATGCAGGCGAAGCAATGTCACTTGTTCAGTCAGCTATTGATATCTTATCTGAGCAGAGAGCTAATCTTGGTGCTCTTCAGAACAGACTTGAGCATACAATTGCCAACCTTGATACAACATCTGAGAATACATCGGCAGCTGAGTCTCGTATCCGTGACGTAGATATGGCTGAAGAGATGGTAACATACTCTAATACAAACATTCTTGCACAGGCAGGTCAGTCAATGCTTGCTCAGGCAAATCAGGCAAATCAGGGTGTATTATCACTTATTCAGGGTTAATAATAAACCATTATAAAAAGTATGAAATAGGCGGTACCTTCGCAAGAAGGCACCGCCTTAATTATTGTTTAAAATCAGTTTTCGAATACAAAATCTAAGATTTCTTTGAGTCTGTGTTTATAGGTGTGATGAGCGGCTATAGTCTCTTGGCCGTGACGGGCGATTGCCTTACGCTCGTCTTCGTGTTTTAAGTAATAGTCTATTTTTTCGAGAAGATCTTTTTTGCTTTCAAAATATACGAAGTCCTCACCCGGGACAAAATGTCTTAATAGGTCGGGCTGATAGTTCGTAAGAAGAAAGCCTCCGGCCGCCATAATATCCATGGCTCTTAAAGGAATGCCTGCGGTAATACTTCTGAGCGAAATATTAAGATTAATCTTGCTGTTATAAAAAACATAAGGCATCTCTTTATAGTAATCCACGGCCCCTAAGTTTACCGCATTCGGAATAGTCGCATCGATATCGAGAGTATAGATATTAAGCGGGAACTTTGCGGCAACTGCCGAAAGAAGATCTTTTCTTTCGAGTTCGGTAAGCTTTCTGTCTATGAAATAATTGGCAAAAACATATTCGAGTGTCTGTGCTCCGTCAAAAGAAGGAGTGTAGGGGCAGGCTTTTTGAAGATCGTCTATAATCGGTTTAGTAAGGAGCTCTTCAATAAAATTATATCCGTAAATTTTAAGCTGGGCCTTCATAATACCGTCAAGATATCCTTTGGTATAATCGGATATTCCCTTAAGGCGTTCAAAGAAATTGTGGTCTTCATTATATAACGCTCCGACAAAAGAGACCTTAGCATATAAGCGTTTGGTCCATACACTGTCCGGGTCTAACTTTTGAGGAGTGAATATATCTGCCGCAAGCGGAGAGTAATATATATTTTTGATTCCGCCGTTATTAAAGGTTGTACACAGGTCGCTGTCAAACAAAAATACGTAATTCGTAGGATATGTAACCGTATATGAAAAGATGTTTACATGCGGACTGTCATATACAAAAGATATATATTTCAAGTTGTTTTCTTTACAGCTTTCAGCCAGAATAGGATAAAAATTAAAAGAGAAACAAAAATCAATGTTATTGTCTGTTATGAACGATTTAAAAGCATTCATAAAATCATCCGAGCGGCGCTCAAGGTAATCTTTATGAAAGAATCGAAAAACCTTATGCCCGAGCTCTTCAAATGCTTTGATTGCGGATTCTTTACCGAAAGCGCCCCAATCCATAATTAAAATATTCATTAATATCCCCCTAATTATTTATACTTGTTTATAATATCTAACATCTGTCTAAGCCTTCTCGGATAGGTGTGATGGTCGCGAATTGTCATATAGGCATTAATGGCAATTCTTGCGCGGGCATCTTCGTGGGACAGATAGTAGCCTGCTTTGTCCGTAAGCTCCTCAAGAGAGTGGAAGACTTCTATGTCTTTGCCGGGATTAAAAAGTTCGTCTATCTCTTCCTGCCAGTTCGTAAGTAAAAAGCCGCCGCATTGCATAATGTCAAAAAGTCTTTGCGGGATTCCGGTTCTTATTGATGGAAGAGTAATATTTAAATTAATTTTGCTAAGGTAAAATACCTTGTTCATATCTGTGCTGTAGTCAACTCCCGGATGAACCTCAAGATTTTCGAGATACGGGCTGTTATCTTTGGTATATATTGTAACAGGATGTCTTTCGGCAAGAGCATTTAATACCGTAAGACGGTCAAGCTCGGCAAGTTTTCTCGAGAGCACAAGGATTCCGAGAAAAGTTGACTTTGGAAAATACTTAAGAGAAGGCATGTCTATTTTTATGGTGTCTTCATAAAACTTTGTTGCAGCCTCCGAAATGCTTGGCCATGGTTTGGTTCTATCCCAGCGGCAGGTATTTTGCATGAGATATAATTTGAATTCGTTTTTGATATCTTCCGGATAAAACGGCACACATTGGTTGTAGCTGTTTTCCATATAGGTTGATCCGATGAAAGATATCTGATGAGAAAACGTTTTTTCATCTTCTTCGGTTATATTGATAGCACCTACCCTTGAAAGGTCTCCTGCAAGAGGCATGTAATAAACATTGTTAATGCCGAGAGATTTGACATATTCACTTTCGGCTTTGTCAAAAAGGAAGATAATGTTGCATGGGTTTTCGATGCTTTCCGTATAAACGTCCTGCAGAGGAGAATCATAGGTCCATGAGACATAAAGCATTCCTTTATCCATACAAAAATCCGATATTGAAGGAATAAACATATATGAGATTATGCAGTCATAGGATTTGCCTTTAAGAAAATCTTCCAAAAGCGCATGTTCATCAGCATTATCCTTATGCGGATGGAACTCTCCGCCCGGGAAAACCTCGATGTCTTCCCCCATTTTTTTCATATTTACATACAAATCCAATATCGATCCCGATGTTATTATAAATAAATACTTCATAAACTAATCTCCTCATTTACTATTTTATCATAAAATTATAAAATATAAATACAAAGTAAACGGGGGATTAAGTCATATGGAATCAAGAAAAAATTTTTCCGAAGAAGAGAAAAAAAACGATAATGATTTATATATTGCATCTAGAATTTACGATGAAGAGGTGGAAATCGGACTTGAGAAGACTGTTTTTTCCGCAGGCAGGGATAAAGAGGAAATAAGGGAAAGTCTTGCAAAGGTCAGACATTTTTTGTGGGAGTTTGAAAATGACATGGTAGAAAGCCCCGAAAAAGAATTGATTGAGCTTATAGCGAGAGAGTCTTTGTCTGCGCCGGGACTTATGCAAATGATTAATTATTGCTGCATAGATACGGAAGGGGTAAAGGCAAAGGTTAATACTCTTTTGGAGGGCGGAGCAGAATGAAGATTGGGATTTGCATTGTAAAAAATAAAAAATCCGATATTTCGGAGAACCTTAAGTATATAAATAGGCTAACTTTGCCGGACGGATTTGAGACTGAGATAATTGAGAAAAAATGTGACGAAAGAGAGCCCATAAAAGCGGATTTTTGGCTTTGCCTTACTGAGAATATGTATGTTTTCGATAAAGATATTCTTGTTAAAGCGGTAAGAATATTTAATAAAAACGAGGACATAGCCATCCTTGGAGCAACCGGGCTTGAGGCGCTCGGGAAAAACTGCAGATGGAAAGAGTCGGTAAGAGAAGGAGCCTTTGCTTTATTTAACGGAAGGGAGGCCGAAAGATACGGAAGCACACCTGTAGAAGGGGATTATGAAGCAGGCAGTATCTGCGATGTGTGCGTGGCCGGCGGACTTATAATGATTAGGGGCGATGCCTTTAATGATATTACTTATACGGGCGATCTTTATAACGTGTTTTCTGTTTGTGCAAAAGCCAAAAGAGATGGGAAAAGAGTTTGCGTCTTAAAACAAAATGCTCCCATAGTTATGTATGAAGGGGAAGAAGAGTTTTGCGATGAAAATGAGGAATTAAGAGAAGCATTTTTAAAAGAAAATAAAGATGTTTTGGTTTATAAAAAAGATGAAAAACCTGTCAGCGTAGTTATTCCGACATATAACAGGGCATACTGTATAAAACAGGCGGTAGAAAGCGTACTTAATCAGACCTATAAAAATATAGAGGTTGTGGTAACGGACGACGGATCGACGGATAATACCGAAGAGGTTGTCTCAGCAATAAAAGACGATAGGGTAAGATTTGTCAAAATGCCTCAAAACGGAGGGCCCGGTGCGGCAAGAAACTTCGGAGTTGAGAATGCAAAATACGATATCATTGCTTTTCATGACAGCGATGATATATGGAGATACGAAAAGCTTGAGAGGCAGGTAAAGCTCATGGAAGCGGGCGGATATGACATGGTGTACGGAAGATACAGCTATCATTATTTTTTGGGGAGTTATGATAGGATTAATCCGGCATGTGAGATTAAGATGGCAGATAAGACCGAAAACATTTATAAGACCATACTTAAGAAAAATATTATTGCAATGCCGACAATTGTTGTAAAAAAGGAGCTTTTTGAGAAAGCCGGAGGATTTAATCCGCAGCTAAAAGCACTTGAGGATTATGAGCTTTGTCTTAGGCTTACGTCACTTGGAAAGATTGGTTTTTTAAATGAGCCGGTGATTGATGTATATGCAAGCAGAGGCAGCGTTTCGTCAGATGTAAATGCGTATTTTTACAGCAGGGCATATATGGTATGTATTCATGTGGAAAAGATGATTGAGACGGGAGTATATGATGATGTCCTAAAAGATATTTACATAAGAGCCCAAAGCATAGGAGTCTTAGAACAGATAGAAGAGTTTATGAGACAGATGCTTGCCTCGTGCGAAAAAGAGATATATTATAAAAAATATCAGGAGATTTGTTAAGTAATAAATAGCATTTGCCGATAAAATATACAGAGAAATTTTTTAATCGCGTTGCCGGGAAAGAGAGGGAATCATGGAAGATTTAAAACAGCAGCAGAAAGAGGCGCTTTTAACCGTACAAGACTATGTTCAGAGATTAAAAAAGGCGATACCCAACGCATGCGGAGAACTCAGAGGAGATATGCTTGACGATACCGAGGAATATGTTAAGACCATTCTTAACGGAGTTAATTATACTATCGAAGTGTTGAGAAGAACCCTTGATTACATAAATGCCGATGAAGATATTATCGACAAAGAAGAGGTAAACGGACTTATTACCGACTTTATGGACGTATACAGGGTTGGGCCGAATGAAAAAATAGCAGATGCATTTGAAAAAGACATTCTGGTATATCTCGAAAAGCTTGATACTGCAATAAGTAAAACCTGTGCATAATTGGAATTGATATGGCACCGGACAGACTATGTTTGTCTGGTGCCTGTTTATCTTATAAGAAGGTGATGGAATGGATACCCGAATTTTTGTAATGACACATAAAAAGTTTAAAGAATATAAGGGAGAAGGATATGAGGTTATGCATGTGGGCAGAGCCTTATCGACAGATCTTGGCTATTCGGGAGATAATACCGGAGACAATATTTCCGGGAAAAACAAGAATTACTGTGAGCTGACGGGACTTTATTATATCTGGAAAAATATAGACTGTGATATCGTGGGAACTTGTCATTACAGAAGATATTTCCTGGGTGAGGATAAGCATATTTTAACAAAACCTGAGATAGAAAAGTATTTGGAGGACTATGACATTATAGTTCCTGTGGCAGGCACCATAGAGATGGGTGATAATCTGTGGGAGCATTATAAGTTATATCATAAGCCTAAGGATATGGAGATAACGAGAGATATTCTCCTTGAAAAACATCCGGAATATGAAAAGGTGTTTAACCTTGCCATGGATAAAAGATATATTAACTATGCCAATATGATGATTTGCAAAAAGGAAATCTATGATGAGTATTGTGCGTGGATGTATGACATTCTTTTCGAAGTGGAAAAGCGTGTGGATATCTCAGACTACGACGATTATCAGAAGAGAATCTTCGGCTTTATTTCGGAGAGGCTTTTTAGAGTCTGGCTCAGTATGCATAAGTACAGAGTTAAAGAGGCAGAGGTCGATATTATAGAAGATGTCGAAGAATATGAGAAAAATCTTTTGCCGGATGAAGTATCTTTCGGAGAGCGCAATAAAAGAATCTGGATATACTGCAGAGAAGGTATTAATGATGCGCCTTTTATAAAAAAGCTTTGCGTACTTTCGCAGTGTTTCGTTTTCGGTGCTTTGGGCTATGAGATAATGCTTATGACGGATGAAAACAAGCCTCATTTTAAGCTTGATGAAAACGGAATTAAAGAAGAAGATTACGGCAGATATCTTACGAAAAAATATGGAGGGATCTGGTCGGATGCTTATAATTTTGCAGATGCGGGATGTGCGGCAGGGGATTTTGATTTTATAGAAGAAGCAGTTAAAAACGCACCGTGCAGCAAAATGAACAGTGATTTAAGAGCTGTTTATGACGAAGAGGATTATAAGAAAAAGGTAAAAGAATATCCGGTATTTAAGCTTGAAGAAGACCACAGCGTGGTATTAAGAGTTTTTGACGGACGGGAAACTGTTTTGGGATATTTAAACAGACAGGTTGAGGAGCTTATAAAAAATGGATGATACAAAGATTAATATTTATATGTTTTGCGAGATGCCACGCCTTCTTAGGGCAAAAAGCATTCTCGACGTCGGAATGTATTTGGAGAGAATGGGCGCTGTATCAAGGGCTATAGGCGGTGGAGTTATTGCTGAAGATGTATATTTCTGCGGCTTGGAGGAGAGCACTTGGCATATGCCGGTAACGGAAACCGTATATAATAAAATATTTTCACTCTCGAACCCGGGTAATGAAAGCTTTGATGCTGTAGTATGCATAAATATAAAGGACAGGTTTGATAGGGATGATATAAAAGAAGTTTTGGAAAACCATGCGAAAGTCATAATTGCTGATAAGGGAAGCTGGGACTGGCTCGGAATGGATGACAGCAAATATCTCGGAGATTATGTGGGCAAGGATGATGAGAGATT
Organism: Eubacterium sp.; assembly: GCA_024698965.1. Taxonomy (GTDB): domain Bacteria; phylum Bacillota; class Clostridia; order Lachnospirales; family Lachnospiraceae; genus RUG14243. The sequence continues at coordinate 23,204 of JAILQM010000121.1, forward strand.
CGCTGTTGCAAGAAAAAGGAACGAATAATATCTCGGGGGAAAATTCATGAAAAAAGTTACGATAATTGTGCCTTGTCATAACAGCGTAAAGTATTTGGATGAATGCTGGCAGTCTATATTAAACCAGACAATAGGAATAGAAAATCTTCAGGTAATTATGGTGGACGACGCTTCAACGGATGACACCTGGGAATACCTTAAAAGATACGAAAAAATTGCACCTGAGAGCGTTTATATTATTCATCTTGAGGAAAACATGAGACAGGGCGGGGCAAGAAACATAGCGCTTGAGTATGCCGAAGGAGAGTATATAAGATTTTTGGATTCGGATGATATAATTCCGGAAGGCTCTACAGAGAGGCTTTATCTTCTTGCCAAAAGCAATAATGTTGAAATGATACAGTTTGAAAGCGGAGATTTTGTCACGGGAGAAATAATCAAAAACGCGCTTATTAAAGAAACACAGCTTTATAATCTTCAGGGAGAAGAAGACTGCAGGCTGTTTTTGAGACATCCGTTTTTAAGTTGTACTCATCATATGAGGATTTACAAAGCGGAATTTTTAAAAAGGATTAATCCGCATTTTGCTGAGCACAGAATATTTGAAGAGCCTCTTTTTGTATATCCTCTTTTTTTCTATGTAAAGAGGTTTATGTTTTTAAAAGAGGTGCATTACAGGTTTAGGATTCACGCGGAATCTACGGTGGCTTCTGAAGGTAGGAAAAAAATAGACGATCTTATTGAAGTTTGCTATCTGCTTATGGATGAGCTAAAAGCCCGTAATCTAAAAGAAAAATATCATGACGAGATAGCGGAGTATTTTTATAAAAACTGTTATTTCCTTACACTTTACAATCTTGCTTATGCAAATGCAGATCTTAAATTAGAAGAGTTTAAAAGAATGCAGGAGAGAATGAAATCAGAATTCGGAGATTGGAAAGACAACGAATTTTTGGCGGAACACAGCAGTCTTTACGAGGGTATAGACAAAGATTTTCAATCGATTGATGAAATAAGGGAATACGGAAAAACTATCAGGTGGTGACGATTCAATAAAAATCATTTAATTGTGAGAAATTATAAAAAAAGGCTAAAGTATGAAGGGTTATGACCGATATATAAAGCAGATGGATAAAGAATAATAAATCTATCTATGAACTATTATTATTAATATTCGCAAGGATGCGAATCACAAAATCAAGGAGGAGAATAATATGGTAGTACAGCACAATTTAACAGCGATGAACGCAAACAGACAGTTAGGTATCTCTACAGACAAGCTTGCAAAGTCAACAGAGAAATTATCTTCAGGATATAGGATTAACCGTGCAGGCGACGACGCAGCAGGACTTGCTATATCAGAAAAGATGAGAAGCCAGATCAGAGGCCTTGACCAGGCATCTACAAATGCGCAGGACGGTATTTCTCTTATACAAGTAGCAGAAGGTGCCCTTAACGAGACACATTCAATCCTTCAGAGAATGAATGAGCTTTCAACACAGGCAGCAAACGATACTAATACGACAATCGATCGTAATTCTATCCAGCTTGAGATTAATGCTCTCGTTTCTGAGATTGACAGAATTCAGTCTACAACACAGTTCAACACAATGAACCTCTTAGATGGATCATTTACCGGAAAGAACCTTCAGGTTGGATCACTTAGCGGACAGAAGATTGAAATTGCGATTTCAAATATGAATGCATCATCACTTGGTGTAAATTCACTTTCGATGACATCATTTGCAGATGCAGGAAGCGCTATGACATCTGTTCAGTCGGCTATTGATATAGTTTCCAACCAGAGAGCGTACCTTGGTGCACTTCAGAACAGACTTGAGCACACCATCGCTAACCTTGATACCACATCTGAGAACACCTCAGCAGCAGAGTCTCGAATTCGTGACGTAGATATGGCAGAAGAGATGGTAACATACTCTAATACCAATATCCTCGCACAGGCCGGCCAGTCAATGCTTGCTCAGGCAAATCAGGCAAATCAGGGTGTATTATCGTTACTCAGTTAATAGTAGTCGAAAAAATAAACCGGTCCTTATGGGCCGGTTTATTTTTGTGCTTTTAAACTAATTTATTAATATGATTTGCTTTGCTATTTCGGAAACATTGGTATTGCTTAAATACGTTTCATCCTCTTTTGATAAAGGAGAAGATGATTTTAGGATTTCTCTCGTCTTTCTGAGATGAGTAATTAATTCTGAAAGCTCGTGAGAGACGCTGTAAAATCCCTGCACATTCACAAGACTTTCCTGCTCTAAGATATATAAGATGAGTTCAATGTCGGGAATTTCGTTTTTTATATCCGAAAGAGGCAGCCTTATATCCGGCCTCATTTTCTGATACTCATAAAAGATAGTTCTCGCTTCACTAAATTGGCCGAGTCTTACGAGCTGGGTAAGGGCGAGTTTAAATTCTGCAGTTTCTGCCTTTTCCTGAGAGATTCCTATATTGCCTTCGGAAATTTTAAGGTTATTTGCCTTTGCAAATACAAAAAGCAAAACCTCTGAAATAAAGCCGTAGATTCTTTTGTGATAATCATCTAAATGGCTCAGGTCCAAAACATCTTCAAGAGAAAAGCAAATATCAAAGAGCCATTTGCAGTATCTGTCGAAGAGTTCTTTTTTCATTATACAAAGGTTTGAATAATAGGATTTGTTTTGGGAAAGCACCCACTCAAAAGCTTCGGTATAATCGGGGCAGAGTTTTTTAATTACATCGCCGGTTTGCTGCATAATTATATCGCCGTGAACTTCGGCAAAGCCTTCTCTTACGCTTTTCTCCGAGACAATGGCGTTAGATGTTATAAGGTCGGAAGCGGAAAGAATTTTTTCTATCTCATCCGGAGTAAGAAGAGTATTGCCTCCGCTTAAAAAGAATCTTCTGTAGTGACAGATACCGATAATATCTATATCCGAGACATTTTTCCACAACCAATAATAGCCGGAAAGTTCACCGTAGAGATAGTTTTTGGCGGAAATATTATCGCCGGTATTATCTGCGAGATATCCAAGATCATCTTTTCCTTCTCTTCCGACATGGAGAGGGATAAGAAAATCGGCGTTCGGACAGTTAAATTTCGTATGTGTCATCACAAAAATTTTGGTATTCATACAACAACCCCGTATACTTTTGATTACTTTATCTAAATTATACTTTTAATATATATCTAAATCAAGAAATCTGTGGCAAAAATAGAGCAGCGAGATTATAATATAGATAAAAGTATAGGGGAAGATATATGGTTAGAGACACTCTTTTTGAGCAAAGCGATTATGAGATCTATCGCCATGAGGCGGTAGGATTTGAAGAGGGGGATATAGAAGACCTCATTTCTCTTGAGGACATTTCCCTTAAAAATCTAATAAAGTATACATCGGCACATATAGCGGCAGCTGCTGTCTCTTTAGAGTGCATAAAATCTCTCGGAAGCTTTGACGGCTACAGATGGATATGGAAATATGCGGCGCTTAAAGAGGCGGGGGCACTTAAAGAAAGTGACAGGCTTAAGGTGCTTTTTTTGGAGGATCCGCTTGAACTTCCCACAGAAGAAATTATAAAAGAAAATGCTTATATACTCGGCAAATATTCCGCATCTTTGCAAGCAGTAGATAGGTTTAACGATTTTTTCCTATTGCTTATGAATGAGGCGGCGGCAGCAGGATATAAAGATGAGTTTGTAAAATGCGCCGAAGAAATGATTTCTCATAAAGAGGGATTTAAAACATCTGATGATTGGGGGCCTGTTTTGTTTTTGGGTGGAGAAGGTCTTTGCGGAACCGTGCTTGATACATTTGCGCTTAAACTCACAGAGGAGTTTAAAAAAGCCGGCGAAGGCGCTGTTTGTCTTGATGTGGGTGAGAGCATCGGCGCAGGAAAGATGAGCAAAGAAAGAGCTCTGAGGTGGAGACTTCTTGCAGCGGTTAATCCCAAAGCCGTAGTAGGATTTCAGACGGACTGCTTTGCAGAAGAGCTCTCCGAAGGACTTCTTGTGGGTAATCTCTTCACCGGTAAAAAATATCAGTTTGTTTTTGACCATCCTCTTTATATCTGCTACTACCTTATGCAGCCGATTGAAAAGTTTTATGCGCCTGTACTTGACGAAGACTATTGTAATTACATAAATGAATATATAGATAATACTAAAGAGGCGTTTTTCCTGCCGCCTGCGGGCCAGGAAGGAAGCCTTGTAAAAGCAGGAAAACCGACAGAGAAAAAATATGGGATTAGTTTTATCGGAAAATATTATGATTACAGGGACCGGCTTTCTGAGATAGAAAATTATCCGGCGGAGAAAAAAACGAGAGCAAAAAACCTGTATAATTATATGATGGATAATCCGGGTGTGCCTATAGAAGAGGCCTTTAGGATAACTCTTGAAAAATTCGAAAACAAAAAGCCGGGCGACTTTACTCACAGCGAGTATGTGGCGGCGCTTCATACAATAAGAGATGTGGGAACTGCGGTTAAATTTTATTTCAGGGAAAAGGTAATACTTGAAATTCTTGAGGCGGGAATAGAGCTTCATGTTTTTTCCGAGCAGTGGAAGGATTCTCCTTTTGCAAGCTATAAGAATTTAATAGTTCATCCGGAGGCTGAATACACGGCCAGCTTGGATATTATGGCTCAGAGCAGAATATCTCTTAACATTATGTCATGGCATAAAGCCGGTATGACGGAAAGAATAGCAAATGCAATGCTTAATAAGTCGCTTTGCCTCACCGATAAGACAAGATATCTTGAAAAGGAGTTTTCTGACGGAGAGGATATAGTATTTTTTGATATTGAGAATCTTAAAGTCTTGCCGGAGATTATAAAAGGGCTTTTAGATGACGATATAAAAAGAAAAGACATAGAACAGGCAGCCTATAAAAAAGCTTTAGAGCGGCATATATGGGAGGTAAGAGCAAAAGAGCTTATCGATAAAATAAACAATAAAGAGGGGGATTAGTTGTGAGCAGTTTTAAAATTACGGCATCTATGATGTGTGCGGATTTCGGACATCTTGAAGACGAGGTAAAGGCTTTGGAAAAAGCCGGCGTTGATGCGCTTCATATCGACATAATGGACGGACGTTATGTGCCGAATTTTGCGATGTCATTAAATGATTTAAGGTATATAGCAAGCGTGACAAAGCTGCCGCTCGATGTACATCTTATGATAGAGCATCCGAGAACTCATATTGACTTATTTTTGCAGACTTTAAGAAAAGGCGATACGGTTTATATTCATCCGGAAGCCGAGTATCACCCGTCGACTACGCTTTCAAAAATAATAGATGCCGGGATGGTTCCCGGTATTGCGATAAATCCGGGAACTTCGGTTGAGACCGTAATGGAGATGCTTGTTATAGTGGATAAAGTTCTTGCAATGTCGGTAAATCCGGGAAATGCAGGTCAGATGTATCTGCCTTACGTAGGAGCAAAGGTAGAAAAACTAATTAATTTAAAAAAGCAGCTTGGATTTGAACTTTGGTGGGACGGAGCCTGCAGCTGGGAAAAGCTGGAAGAGTTTGGTCCTAAAGGAGTAGACGGATTTGTACTCGGAACAACGGTACTGTTCGATCAGGACAGAGGATATAAGGAAATAATCAAAGATGTCAAATCGCTTATTGTATAAGCAGAAAGGGAGAAAGTATGAATGCAGCAATAATTTTGGCCGGAGGCACGGGAAGTAGAATTGGAGGAGACAGACCGAAGCAGTTTATTAAAATTAACGGCAGAGCGATAATCCTTCATACGGCAGAAACGGTGTTTGCGTGCGATAAAATCGAGAGAGTCAGAATCGTAGCGGCACCTGAATGGCAGGACAGAATATTGTCTCATCTTAAGGGCAGAACCTGGGCGGATAAGTTCGACGGTTTTTCAGAGCCGGGAGAAACTCGTCAGATGTCGGTTTACAATGCTTTAAGAGACATGAGAAAATATCTTAAGCCGGACGACTATGTTGTCATTCAGGACGGAGTAAGACCTCTTACCACGGCTAAACAGCTCAACGATGTAATCGAGGCAGCTCACAAGGCAGACGGTGCTGTTCCTATGATTGCTACAAAAGATACTGTATATCTTTGCGAAGACGGAGAAAAGATAACGGGCCTTTTGGACAGACAGACTGTATTTATGGGTCAGGCACCGGAGGCTTTTGTTTTCGGCAAATACCTTGAAGCAAATGAGAGGCTTTTGCCTTATGATATTCTTCATGTAAACGGTTCGGCTGAGGCAGCGGTTCTTGCCAATATGGAGATAGAAGTTATTCCGGGAGATGAGAAGAACTTTAAGATTACGACTCAGGTAGATCTTGAGAAATTCATAGACATTAAAAAGGTGGAAGGCTAATGAAAGCTTGGAATCTCTATGACATAGGAGATATTAGATTTGAAGATGCGGATAAGCCAAAGCCCTCGGACGGAGAAGTGCTTATAAAAGTAAAGGCTACCGGAATCTGCGGTTCGGATATTCCGAGAATATATAAAACGGGCGCCCATAATATGCCTCTTATACCGGGACATGAGTTTGCGGGAGAGGTGGTAGAATGCGGAGAGAAGGCCGATAAAAACCTCATCGGCAAAAGAGTGAGCGTATTTCCGCTCATCCCGTGTAAAAGGTGTCCTCAGTGCAAAAACAAGCTTTATGAGATGTGTGAAAACTACGACTTTGCGGGTTCAAGGTCGGACGGCGCATTTGCCGAATATGTAAAGGTTCCGGAGTGGAATGTTATCGAAATCCCGGATAAGATTGCATATGAGAAAGCGGCGATGCTTGAGCCTATGGGAGTAGCGGTACATGCCATGCGAAGCGCGCAAATAGAGCCTGAAAGCCTTATATGCGTAAGCGGCGCCGGAACTATCGGCCTGCTTTTAATCGGATTTTTAATTGATGCGGGATATAAGAATATTTTTGTTATCGGCAATAAGGATTTCCAAAAGGAGAAAGCGGCAAAGATAGGAATAAATCCCGAAAATTTCTGCGACATAAGAGAAATCAACCCTCTTTTGTGGATAAATGAAAAAACCGACGAAAAGGGTGTGGATATCTTTTTTGAATGCGTCGGAAAAAATGACTCTTTGTCTTTGGGCGTAGCGGCAGCAAGCGCTAAGGGGCAGATTGTACTTGTCGGAAATCCGGCATCCGATATGACTCTTTTAAAGGATGTATATTGGAGAATTACAAGAAAACAGCTTAAGATAAGCGGCATATGGAATTCTTCTTTTACAAAAGAAGAGACAGACGACTGGCACTATGTGCTCTCGCGTCTGCCTTATTTGCCGTTTGATGCGGGCGAGTTTATCACTCACAGATTTAAGATAGAAGACCTTGAAAAAGGTTTTCATATTATGAGGGATAAATCCGAAGACTATATTAAAATTTTAATGCTCGAATAGCTTCTAAATCTTTGGGTTTTCGAGCATTACAGGTTTACCTGACATACGAACGCGGTGGGCGATTTCGCCGCCGTCTCCGTAGAGGGCATCGCATAAGCCGATGGCCCTTTCTTTATTGCCCGAATCATCGTAAATACCGAAGTCTTCCGCTTTAAACTCATCTCTTGTCTTGGAGTAGATGCTGTAAAGAGCCGGGTTTATCTTAGGGAGCTCTTTATCTATGTTCTCATCTTCAAACCAAAGAGGACAGAGGCTGTCTTTGTACGTGCTAAAGGTTTCTTTGATGAGCGAAAGTTTTTTTGGCATATCATCTTCACAGGCACAAAGCACGGAAATGCTCGGTGCATAGAGGATGACTTTTTTTGTTCCTCCGTCGGATTTTTTAAGCTTATCCGCCCAGTCTTTAGGGACGGGCGGTTTGCAGCCGGAGCGGTTTCTTTTTACGGAAGAAACCTTGATTTTGTTTTCCCAAATACTTCGTGTATCTTCTCCGGAAAAAAGGCTGAGCCTTTCTACATATATTTCCTTGAGCCATTCTTCTTCCAAAATAATTTCGTCAGCGCGAATTACTCCGGGCATAGTTACGTATTTTTCGCTGTTTGTAAAAGGCACGGTATCTTCTTTTGTAAAAGACGCCATTTCAAACCATGGCACATAAATAAGCTTTTCGCACGCGGAAGATAAGGCCTTTGAGAAAAATCCCTTTGGCAAAGATGTGGTATCGTTCCACTCGTCATAGGGATTCTGGAAATAAATCTCATCCGGGCGGTGGGCGAAAAGATTAAAATCCTCTATGCTCAAAGGATGAAGCTCCTTTGGATAGTCTAAAATGTCATAATGCATATCGTGGAGGGTTGAGTCGTATTTTTTGTAATAATACGGCAAAGGCACGACGTATACATCTGTATTTTCGTCCTCCAGGGCTTTTTGGTAATAAGGCATAAAGCGTTCAAAATACTCGGCTTTAAAAGGCAAAAATACTACTTCTTTTCTTGAGATAATATCGTTAAAGGCGCCCAAAATCCTATCTGAAAGACCGGTAACGGATGAGCCGTCATTTTCGCCGGAATAAATCGCAAAGACAAGCTCACAAAGCTCTTCAAGGCAGGAAACTATAGCTGTTCCTTCGCCTTTCCACTGCTCAATAAGTGTTCCCATTTCCGTAGCGAGCTGCTGAGCGTTTTGGCAAAGCTCTTTTACCTCACTGCCGTTGCCGTTTGCAAGGGCTTGGGTTAGAGAAGAGAGCAAAGAAATCAGCGCAGAGTTATACTCGGTAACGACGGCTTTATAGGTGGCTCCTTCAGGAGCAGAAGGCTTACTTAAGAGGTCGGGAGTGAATTTAAACTTCGGAAGCTCAAAGTCAAGCACCGCCTCAAGGTCTTTTTGCTGAGTCGAAAAATAAGGATAGTCGTGGCCGCTCCAGGTCTTTATAAGCTGCATAAAGTTTGGATATCTTTTGTCCAAAACCGCAGTGTATTCAAGCGGCACGGGAATGGTCGTATTTTCATACGGTAGTCTTATGCTGTTTTCATAGTACTCAGATGGGAACGAGAAGTCGGGGTTGTCAATTCCGAAAGGGAAAAGCTGAGTGATTCTCTTGCCTTTTTCTGAGTTATACATATCAAAAACTTCCTCGCAAAGCTCATAGAGCTTGATACGAAGATCATAATCCGAAAGCCCTCTCGGCAGCTTTTTGCGGGAGAGGGATTCTATTTTTTTTAGGCTTTCTTCGAGCTTTACGCCGCTTAAGGAGCCGTCCTCTATGGCGTCTGATACGGCGATAATGTATTTTGCGAGCGTGCATCTCTCGTTCTCTTTTTTTTCGTTATCAGATCTGTAGTCCAGGATGAAAATATCCACACCGCAAATATACGGGAACTGGTGAAATTTTTCGAGGTGATCTTCTTCAAAGCAGATTCGTTTTTTGCCGACAATGCGTGACAAAAACTGCCAGTAATCTTCATTGGTATGGTAGTTTATTATTTCGTAGCCGTCCGGGAGCTCGCTTAGGTGAGTAAGAAATTTTTTGTATTCACTTCTTTTCATGGCAATATCCAAGTCATCATCCCACGGAATAAAGCCGCCGTGACGTACGGTGGCAAGAAGAGATCCCCAATCGGCAAAGTATTCGATACCATATTTTTGGCATATTTTATCTATTTCGCTTAAAACTTCCATCTCACAGGCCCAGCCACGTTTGACCATGCCGGGAATATAAAAACCATCTCTTATTTCGTCTTCAAAGAATTCTTCGGAAAAATGCAATTTAAATCCTCCCCCGATTGTTGTACAAGTAAAAAAATAAATATAATAAAGACATAATAATGATAGCATTTTTGGTCTTTTCAATAAAGAGCAAAATGTTATATACTAACTCTATGAGTAGTAATGTGATTTTTCAAAAAATGGAAATAACAAGAGAAATGAGGGCGAAGCATAAAAACCAGCGTCCCGTTACGATATGGTTTACCGGACTTTCGGGTTCGGGCAAATCAACTCTTGCCAATGCAATCGAAAAATGCCTTTATGAAAAGGGCAGACATACAATGAGCCTTGATGGGGATAATATAAGGCTCGGGATTAATAAAGACCTTGGCTTTTCGGAGAAAGACAGGGTTGAAAATATAAGGCGAATAGCTGAAATATCAAAGCTTATGAATGATGCGGGAGTTATAACTCTTACGTCTTTTATATCTCCTTATATTGCGGACAGGCAAAAGGCAAGACAGATAATAGGGGAAGAAAATTTTATAGAGGTTTATGTCAGCACACCGATTGAGGAGTGCGAAAAAAGAGATGTAAAAGGTCTTTATAAAAAAGCAAGAGAGGGTATAATTAAGGATTTTACAGGGGTTTCAGGGCCATATGAGGAGCCGGCAAATCCGGAGATAAGTATAGACACATCCGGAAAAAGCATTGAGGAGTCGGCAGAGATAATTATGAAGTATTTGAGGGATAATAATATTATTTAAGAAGTATGAATTTCAGGAGCTTAGAATATTTTAACAAGGTTGCCGAAGAAAAAAGCATAAGATCGGCGGCAAAAAAGCTATATATTTCGGAACAGTCTCTTAGCGAATCGGTAAAGCGGCTCGAAAACGAAATGGGAGTTTCACTTTTAACCAGAAGTCGCCCGTTTGAGCTTACCGAGGCCGGGAAAGAGTTTTACAGGTATTCGAGAGAGATTCTTGACAAGAAGAAAAAAATGGAGACGGCAGTAAAGAAAAAAGCCGTTGAAAACGGAACAACTGTAAGTATTATGATAGGACCTATGGGGCTTCCGGTGTTTTTGCCGGAGCTTATGGTGGCATTTAACAGAGAATATCCGGAATACTATGTCGAAGTAAATAAAAAAATGGAAGATGAGATTTCTCTTCTTAAGGTTGATGAGATAGGGTTTTTACCAATGGGAGAGAATAAGGATTTAAATTTCGTCCCGCTTTTTGATGACTGCTGCTGCGTAATTGTAAGCGAAGAGCAGCTTAAAAAGGCATACGGAAAAAGCTGGAAAGCTCATCTGGAGTCGGCTCAAGAATCCGGAGATGTATTTGAACTTAAAGATTTGTCTTTTATAGATTGGAAGATTGATAAGGCCAATTATTTTACCGAGACCTGGCAAAAACTTGATGAGATGAAGTTCGAACCGGAGTTAATAAGTATAACTGACAACTTCGATACGAATCTTGTGCTTTGCAAACAGGGAATGGGTGCACTTTTCAGCATGGAAGATATGGTGAGAAGGCGCATAGGAGATGACGATACCTTAAAAAGAGAGGGGCTTTATATGGTAAGGCTTAATATTACGGGAAGCAGGTTT
>JAILQM010000006.1 GCA_024698965.1 Eubacterium sp.
AATATCAGGCTTATAATTCTTTTAGCTGTTTTTTTCATACAAACTCCTCCTATCTATTACAAAATGCTAGTATGCTATATATTCGCACATGCAACCACCTTTTGACATTATTATCGAAACATTTGCCCTTTTCGTCAATGGAGTGTTCCACTTTGTCACGTCTCTTATATTGACTAAACCTAAATAAAAGTATAATAATAAAAAAAAGTTAATCTACTGTACGCATTAAGAGGTATAATTATATGGGTATGTTATTTGCACAGACTGTAAAAAAACTCAGAACACAAAGAGAACTTTCGCAACGGGAGCTCGCAGATAAACTGTATGTTACCCGCTCTACAATTGCGCGATGGGAGAACGGCAGTCGTTTGCCGGATATTTCCATGATTAAACGTATCGCCACATATTTCGATGAAGATATAAACACATTACTGAATATGGCATCAGAAAGTGACGAAGCTCCTAATGTCATACTGCTTGATGACACAAAAATAACCCTCACGGGAGGGTTACCGGTTTTGGAAGAAGTTTTGCCAAATGCTACGATTATTGGCTTTACCAAGCCGTCCGAAGCAATTGAATACGCGAAAGCTCACAGGATTTCCTTGGCATTTTTGGATATTGAACTGGGAAAAACAAGCGGTCTTGATTTATGCAAAACTTTCCTTGAAATCAATCCGCGCACAAATATAATTTTTGTAACTGCCTACAGCAACTATTCCTTAGATGCATGGGCCACCGGAGCCAGCGGTTTTATGTTAAAACCTATTACGACAGACAGTGTCAAAAACCAGCTTACCAACCTGCGCTACCCTATCAATTTAGGAGGATCGAGCATATGACAAATGCTATATTTTTACCATCTTACATTCTTCCGGGTATTATAGAAATTATAATGTTTGCCGCAATCGGCATATCTGTTATAATGCCCGGAATCGACCGATGGAGTAGAAGGTATTTTATAGCATTTTATTCAATAAATGTTATCAGCGGATTAGTGTTCATTATCGATATGATAACCTATATGAACCCTGAAATGTATGAATTATCACTCACGCTTCCGTTTATTGAGCTTTTTCTTTATTCTCTCCCGCCTTTGTTAATGACACCTTATCTTCTTTATTGTTGTGGCGAGTCCTTCAAAAAGAATCCGATTTTTCGCGTAGTAGTTGCAATATGGGTTATCTTTTTTATAATGATTATTATTGCCCAGTTTACAAGCATGTTCTATTATACATTGCCAAATGGCCAAACCTTCCTTGGCAAAGGGTATCCCCTTTTGTTTACTCCTATGATTGTAATAAATATTATTAATCTTATTACAGTAATTGTAAAACGCAAGAAATTAACACGGAGGTATTTTATTGCGTTTCTTGTTTACATAATCCCTACAACGATTGCCACAATAATCCACTCTTTCATTTTTGCTATTATGATCATTAATATCTCTTTATGTATAGGCTCTATTACCATGTATGTGCTCATCCTTACCGATCAGGTAAATCAATATATGCGTCAGCAAACCGACATTGCAAACCAGCAGGCAAATATTATGGTGCTTCAGATGAGACCGCATTTTATATATAATACAATGACCAGCATTTACTACCTCTGCGACCAGGATCCCAAAAAAGCTCAGCAGGTCATTTTGGATTTCACTACTTACCTTCGCAAAAACTTCAACGCCATCGCCAGCAACGATATGATTCCGTTTTCCGAAGAACTTGAGCATGTCAAGGCATATCTGGCAGTAGAAATTGCTCAATTTGAAGACAACCTTTTTGTTGACTATGACATCAATCATACTCAATTTGCATTGCCACCGCTTACTTTACAGCCACTCGTTGAAAATGCCATAAAACACGGATTAGACCCCGATTCCGATCCTCTCCGCATATTGGTTCATACAACAAAGACCGAATCTTCCAGTGTCATTGTTGTTAAGGATAACGGCCCCGGCCTTGATAAAAATGAAGTATTCAGCTCAAACAACGCTCTTACCAATACCCAAAAACGTCTTAAAATAATGTGCAACGGAACTATTACTCTCTCAACTCCTCGCGAAGGCGGAGTTGTTGCACGAATAGAAATTCCTCTCGAGAAAAAGGCTTGAGTTCTGCGCTTATCGCCGGCATCCGGTTTTTATAATCTGTTTTCATCATTCAGCAGCTGCTCGTAACGTGAATGTCCAAAGGCCCTCTGCAGTTACGAAATATATTTTTGGATTACATTTTCCAGTTTTGTGATATAAGTTGCTGCGCAGTCATGCGCTTATATATGCTATCATATCCTGACAGATATTCCGGACTGCCCTGTTCGGCAACCGTCCCGTCCTTAAGCACAACAATGTGATCTGCTTTCGCGATGGTTCTCATACGATGAGCAATGATCATAACCGTCTTGTTTTTTATCAGTCTGGACAATGCTTCCTGTATCATAGTTTCATTCTCCGCATCAAGAGAAGCAGTTGCTTCATCGAGGAGTATAACCGGTGCATTTTTAAGAAAGGCTCTTGCTATTGATATCCTCTGTCTTTCTCCACCTGACAGCTCACTTCCGTTTTCTCCTATATTTGTGTTGTACTGATCCGGAAGAAGTTTTACGAACTCATCACAGTTTGCAAGTCTTGCAGCCTCTATGACCTCTTCATCCGTAGCCCCGCTCTTGCCGATTCTGATATTCTCCATAACTGAATTATTAAACAGCGTCACATCCTGAAATACGATCGAATACTTTGAAAGCAGGGTTTCCGGATCCACTTTAGAAATATCTTCTCCTCCGAGAGTGATCTTCCCCTCGTTCACATCCCAGAATCTCGCCGCTAGCCTTGATATGGTAGTCTTTCCTCCGCCGGAAGGGCCAATGAGAGCAGTTACCTGTCCCTGTTTTGCAGTAAAACTGACATCCTTAAGTACGTCTGTATTGTCGTCATACTTGAATCCGACATGATCAAACACGATGTCATAGCCATCATTTTTCAGTTCTTCCGAGCCTGTCTGAATTTCATGAGAAAGTACCTCATCCAGGCGCTCACTCTGTATTCCCGTGGAAATTATTGCAGCGAAATTCTGTAAAGATATCATCATGGGATCATACAATCTTGACACCAGCATAAGGAACATGAAGAAAGTGAGCAGGTCTATCTCTCCTTTAGAAAAAAGTGCTCCTCCAACAAGTGCTGTAGTTCCTATACCAAGTTTTAAT
>JAILQM010000021.1 GCA_024698965.1 Eubacterium sp.
ACTTCGGTTTTAAAAGGAACAGTGGGTATAGCGGGAAATATTTTAAATACCGTTATGATAATTCTTCTTACGATGGTTATAGCTACTCCTGTGGGAGTAGGTGCGGCAATATATTTAAATGAATATGCCAAACCCGGAAAACTTGTAAATCTGATTGAATTTGCGACTGAGACGTTATCGGGAATTCCTTCGATAATATTCGGACTTTTCGGAATGATGTTTTTCGGACAGACGCTTGGGCTCGGATATTCGGTTTTAACCGGAGCGCTGACGTTAATACTTATGGTTCTGCCGTTAATCACAAGAAATACGCAGGAAGCCTTAAAAACAGTACCTGACGGCTACAGACAGGGAGCTGTTGGGCTTGGAGCGGGAAAATGGCACATGATAAGGACGGTGCTTTTGCCCTCATCGCTGCCGGGAATAATTACAGGGGTAATACTGGCGATAGGCAGGATTGTCGGTGAATCTGCAGCTCTGCTTTTTACGGCGGGAAGCGCAAAGGCGTTGCCTAAAACTCTTATGGGGATTTTTCCCAAAATATTTCAGTCGGGAGGAACACTTACGGTTCAGCTTTATCTTGCGGCAACAAGTGAAGGAGATTTTGATACGGCATTCGGTATTGCGGTGGTACTGCTTGCGGTTGTGCTTGTTATAAATATGGGAACCAAAAAGCTTGCGGCAAAATTTGATGTTACGAGGAAAAGATAGATGGAAGAAAACAAAATTATCAGCGTGAGAGATCTTCATTTATATTACGGAGAAAATCACGCGTTAAAAGGAGTAAGTCTTGATATACGTCAAAATGCCGTAACGGCATTTATCGGACCGTCGGGATGCGGCAAATCGACGTTTTTAAAGACTTTAAACAGAATGAACGATATGGTTGAAAATGTAAGGATAGAAGGAGATGTTCTTTTAAACGGTAAGAACATATACAGTCCGGACGTTGATACAACCGCACTCAGGAAAAAGGTGGGAATGGTATTCCAGCAGCCGAATCCTTTTCCGATGAGTATTTATGATAATATTGCCTACGGTCCGAGGGTGCATGGCTTAAAAGACAAAAAAAGACTCGATGAAATTGTAGAAGAAAGTCTTAGGGGAGCAGCGGTATTTGAAGAGGTAAAAGATCGTCTCAAAAAACCCGCGCTCGGCCTTTCGGGAGGGCAGCAGCAAAGGATTTGCATTGCGCGTGCTCTTGCAGTAAAGCCGCAGGTTCTTTTAATGGATGAGCCGACTTCGGCGCTTGACCCTATTTCAACGGCAAAAATAGAAGATCTTATGGAAGAACTCAAGAAAAAATATACTGTGGTAATTGTAACTCACAACATGCAGCAGGCGGTGCGTGTCGCGGATGATACGGCATTTTTCCTTTTGGGAGAACTTGTGGAATTCGGCGAGACAAACAGGATTTTCTCTTATCCGCAGGATAAAAGAACAGAGGATTATATTACCGGAAGATTCGGTTAATAAGGGGTGATGAAAATGAGATTAAAATTTAATGAGCAGCTTCGCGAGCTTAACAGTGAAATGATAATAATGAGCAATATGATTGAAAATGCGATTAAAGATGCCATTGATGCGCTTTTCACACAAAATATTGAGAAGGCAAAAAAGATAATGGAGGATGATGAGAATGTTGACAATGAGCAAAAGAAGATTGAAAACATCTGCTTTCAGCTACTGATTCAGCAGCAGCCCGTTGCCAAAGATCTTCGCAATATTACGGCCGCTTTAAAAATGGTAACGGATATGGAAAGAATAGGAGACCATGCGGCGGATATATCCGAACTTACAATAATGATGGCAGAAAGCCCTTATATTCTCAAAGAAGACAATATTAAGGAAATGGCAACGGAAACCATGGTTATGCTGATAAATGCCGTAGAGGCATATGTAGAACATGACATGGAAAAAGCACGGGAAGTAATTAAACATGATGATATAGTGGATGATCTTTTTGTAAAGGTTAAAACAGATCTTATAGAAGTTATGCAAAACAATTCCGGATACGAGGAACAGGCCGCAGATCTACTAATGGTTATTAAATATTTGGAAAGAGTCGGAGATCATGCGACAAATATAGCCGAGTGGGTTATATTCTCGATTGATGATCATATGACACAAGAAAGGAGTGAATAGATGAATATAGATTTTGATGAAAAAAAAGGTTTTATATGTGATATGGACGGAGTGCTTTATCACGGAAATATGCTTCTTCCGGGAGCCGTAGAATTTATAGAGTGGCTTCAGGAAAATGAGAAAAAATATTTGTTTCTTACCAATAACAGCAGCATGACCCCGAAAGAACTAAGGCAAAAGCTTGAGAGGCTCGGAGTATGTGTGCCCGAAGAACATTTTTATACAAGTGCACTTGCTACAGCGGAGTTTTTAAAGAATCAGGCACCGGGATGTTCGGCATTTGTTATAGGTGAAGCAGGACTTTTAAATGCCCTTTACGATGCGGGGGTTACGATGAATGATGTAAATCCGGATTATGTAGTTATAGGAGAGGGGAGAAGTTATTCCCTTGAAACGCTTACCAAGGCGGTAAACCTTGTACTTAGAGGAGCGAAGCTTATAGGAGCAAATTCCGATGTGTCGGGAAATATTGAAAACGGTATTGCTCCGGCATGCCGGGCACTTATTTCGCCGGTGGAAATGGCCACCGGAAAACAGGCGTATTTTTGCGGAAAACCCAATCCGCTTATGATGAGAACCGGGCTTAGGCTTTTGGGATGTCATTCACAGGAAGCTGTAATAATAGGTGACAGAATGGATACGGACATTATTGCCGGAACCGAAAGCGGTGTGGATACAGTGCTGGTTTTATCGGGAGTATCGGACATAGACACGGTGAAAAAGTTTGCTTATCAGCCAACAGAGATTTTATCCGGCGTAGGAGATATTCTCATAAGATAAAAAAGACAGGTTCAAAGTTGAACCTGTCTTTTTGGTAAGTGAATATCAGTTGTCCTTAAATTCATGATTGCATGAATAAATGAATGCAGCTATAAAGGCTATTACAATTGGATATCCAATGTAACAAAACAGCCATTTCGGCGAAGAAAATCCCGGAATTTTCAAAATAAGCCACAGAATGAATCCTGCTAAAGCAGACAAAGTGCAGAGGATAAATGTTGCATATTTATACTTTGCGTGTGCCTGCCATTTTTTGTTGTCTATATATTTCCAAAGCTTTTTCATAATATAACCTCCTGTTTAAAAGAATTATAGGGAGGAGATGTAAAAACAATTATCATGGTAAAGTAAAGATTGTGTAAAAAATAAATGGATAATAGCTGTTTGTGAACAGTGCTTTTATGTTATAATCGGAGATAGTTTAGGGGCTGTATAAAAGTATTTAGGAGAATCAGACTTAAAAGTGGAGAAAGTTATGAAAGATACATCGGAAAAGAATTATACGGATTATGAGGCCTTTATCAGAGGGAACCGAATAAAGGTTAATCAATATCTGAATTTTGTAATGTGGTTTTGTATTCTTACGGGACCGGCAATTGCGGTGGGAAAACTAAACGGACTTTACAGAGATGTAACGTATATGACCTGCGTTTATATTTCACTGTTTGTGTTAATGCTGGCGGTTATTCATCTGCTGATTATAAAAAAGTGGTCCGATTCTTATGTGGCAAGCGTTATTACGCTCATGCTTTTTGAACTTTTGCTTATTTTTATGGCGTATTCTCATGTTCAGATATATATGACATGGTTTTTGGTGCCGCTTTTAAGTATTTTGTTTTGCGACACAACCATTTTCCTCTTTTCGGTATTGGTAAATTTTTCGATGATGACGGTATCGACTTGGCTTATTACACCGTATTATTCACAAGTCAATGCTGCCTTTGAGACAACGACCGATTATTTTACGGACAGGATGGGCGGAAATGTAATAGAAACGCTTATAATGACTCTTGTCGGATATCTTATGACCATGCTTGCAAGCGGTTATTTTAAGAAACTTATTGAAAACAATAAGGAAATTAATCAAAGAAATGATGAGATACTTAAAAATATGGACCTCTTAAGTTCGATGGCTGAGATTTATGACAATGTTAATATTCTTGATTTTATAGAGATGACAGAGTTTTCGGTCAGAGACAAAAACAGCAGAAAGTTTAGATTTAACGAAGATACGACTCATACCATTATGAATCAGAGAATTAAAGATACGGTTATTGTTGACCAGCGGGAAGGATTTTTGACTTTTACAAATCTTCAGACTCTTCGCTCGAGACTTAAAGGCAAAAAGATTATTTACGGGGAGTTTATAAGCGTTGAAATCGGATGGTTCAGAGCTCAGTATATTACGGTTGAGACAGGTGAAGACGGAACTCCGACTATGATTATATATACAACGCAGAATATTGATAATGACAAGCGAAGGGAAGAACATCTTATCCGAATATCGATGACTGATGAAATGACGAGGCTTTATAACAGAAGAAGTTATGAAGAAAATATTTCGGAGTATAAAGAAAAGGAGATGGAGGACGATCTTGTTATTGTTGCTGCAGATATTAACGGACTTAAGGTTGTAAACGATACTAAGGGACATGTAGCCGGAGATGAGCTTATAAGAGGAGCTGCAAACTGTATTGTGAGCGCTGTGGGAAAACTCGGCAGAGTATTTCGAATAGGCGGAGATGAGTTTGTTGCTATAATTCGCACTTCCGATGCCGAAAGTGCAGCAAATTATATAAAGGGCAAGGCTAATACGTGGCACGGCGCATATAATGATTGTGTTCATCTTGCGGTAGGATTTGCGGCAAAGCGGGATAATCCAAATGTTGATATTAATGAACTCGGAAAAATTGCAGATGCGATGATGTATGAAGATAAGGAAAAGTATTATAAAGAAAACGGAATAGACAGAAGGAAGGTATAAAAATGTCGGATATTAAGGAACTTCTTCATGTTGGCATCAGTGTTTACAACATGAAAGAATCACTTGAATGGTATGAGAAAAATTTTGGATTTAAGCTTTTAAAGGAGGACGGCTTTGTAGAGCCTCTCGGAGCAACCATCTGTTTTATGGAAAAAGACGGTTTTGAGATTGAGCTTTTTGAGTATAAAGAGCCTAAAGAACTCCCTGAGATAAGACGTCACCCAAACAGCGACCTGACCGAAGTCGGTACAAAACACATGGCTTTCCGCGTGGATGATATGGATGCTGTAAAAGAAAAGCTTGCTTCAAACGGCGTAGAGATAGTGCACGAGGCCGGAATGGGTGGCGATAAGGTTGCCTTTATCCGTGATTGCAACGGTATTTTGATTGAGCTTATTCAAAAGAAGGCTTAATACATAAGAATACTTTTGTCCATAAGAGTTATGGAATTGCCGTCAACTCTTATCAGACCCTCGTCCTGCATTCTGCCGAGCTCTCGGCACACACTTGAACGCTCGGAGCAAAGGTATTGGGCAAGCTGTTCGCGGTTGAACGAAATATTAAAGTTTCGGCTGCCGACCTTGTCGGATAATTGAATAAAGTAAGTAAGCAGCTTTTTGCGCAGAGATTTTTGCGTAAGGAGCTGTATTTTTTTGTTTAGAATAATATTGTTATGCGCGAGAATATTCATTATATTGCCGGCAAATTTGGAATAATAGCTCTCGGAAACGGGCGCACTTATTACGCTGTTAATATTTAAAAGCAGAAGCTTTGTCTTTTTTCTCACTCTGAAATAAGAGAGGTTATTTATCATTCCGGTAATGCAAAACGCCGGGCCTATAATATCGCCTTTTCCGTTTCTGCCGAGAAGTTCTTCATCGCCGTTAATATGTATATGAAGAACGTCTATCTCTCCCGAAAGTATTATTCCTGCGTGAGAAATAGGGCTTTCCGCAGGATATACATCGGAGCCTTTTTCATATTCTTTTATATAATATTGTGCCATCTCGAGAAGTTTTTCTATCTCTTTTAAATCCATGTTGTAAAACAGACGGGTATTTTTAAGTTCTTTTATTATATTCATTTTTTATCAAAGTGTTGCACAGGCAACATCTTATTACCTTTCTTTCTGATATTTTGATATAGGTTAGAAATAACTAACAAGTTAACCTGTTATGAATTCTACAATAGTACCGGTAATTATTCAAGGTAAGGTGATGATAAAAAATCGCTAAAAGCCAATAGTAAGAAGGAGAAAGTCAGATGATAAAAATTGCGGTTTACGGAAAGGGTGGAATAGGAAAATCCACAACCACATCAAATCTTTCCGCGGCACTGGCCGAGGCCGGATATAAGGTGATGCAGATAGGATGCGATCCGAAATCGGATTCCACAAAATGCCTTATGGGCGGCAAAAAGATTCCGACGGTTTTGGATGTTATAAAGGAAAAAGGTCCGGGGATGGTTGAACTTTCGGACATTGTATTTGAAGGTTTTAAGGGAGTTTACTGCGTGGAGGCGGGAGGCCCTACTCCGGGCATAGGATGCGCGGGAAGAGGTATAATTACAGCTTTTGACAAGCTTGAAGAACTCGGAGCCTATGAGATATTTGCCCCTGACATTGTTCTTTATGATGTTTTGGGAGATGTTGTATGCGGCGGATTTGCGATGCCGATAAGAGAAGGTTATGCGGACAGCGTAATAGTAGTAACCTCGGGAGAGATGATGGCACTTTATGCAGCGTCGAATATTGTAAGCGCCGTTCATAATTTCGGAAAAAGAGGCTATGCCAAACTTGCCGGTCTTATTCAAAACAGCAGAAATATTGAAGATGAAGATGAGATAGTAAAAAAAGCGGCCAAAGAAATGGGCGAAGAGGTTATAGCCGTTATCCCGAGAGATAAGGCGGTGCAGCAGGCAGAAGATAAAGGAATGACGGTAATCGAGGCTTTGCCTGAAAGCGATATGGCTGTCTGTTACAGGAATCTTGCAGACAAAGTCTTGGAGGTGAGTGATTATGAATTGCTGTATGAAAGAAAGTGTATTTGAGACAAGTCTTCACTATGCTTCCCCGGCTCACGGAGGATGGGGAGTGCTTAAGGCAGCACAGCTTATTCCGGACAGTTATTTTTTGTTTGTAAGTCCTGCGGCATGTGGCAGACACGGGGCGCTCGGAGCGAGAATGGAAGGCAGAAAAAAGAGGGTTTCATACCTCTTTTTGACAGAGCAGTCCATTGTTTCGGGTGACTACGAACAAATGCTTAAAGACGCTGTATCGGAGGTGATGATTTATTTAGAAAAAAGAAACAGAAAACCTAAAGTGATGGGGATATTCGTAAGCTGTATAGACGATCTTTTGGGAACCGACCATGTTGCGCTTATGGATGAACTTGAAGCAGATTATCCGGGAGTAAGATTTATCGATTGTCATATGAACCCGACTTCTACGGATACGGGAATACCGCCCCTTGTAAATGTCCAAAACAAGCTCTATTTGACTCTTGAGCAGTCGGATAAAAAGGATATGGGCGTAAATATAATCGGCAATCTTGAAGCCGTAAAAAAAAGCAGTGAGCTTTATGAAGTGCTTGAAAAAACAGGAGTTTCACAGGTGAGGCATATATCTTATTTTGACAGTTTTGAAAACTATCAGGATATGTCAAAAAGCAGATTAAATATTCTTGTCGCGCCTTCCGGCGAATATGCCTGCAAAAACATGAGCCAAAAGCTGGGCATTCCTTATGAAAAAAGCTTCATAGCCTTTAGGCCGCAAAATATTAGAGAAAACTATGAAAAAATATCATCTGCGCTTGGGGAAAAATGCCCTGATTTAGATGAGTACGAGGCCGAGGCTTATAAGGCATTAAAAGAAGCAAAAGAATACTTAAACGGCGCTCCTTTAATCATTGATGAGGAAGCGATAACAAGGCCGTTTGAGTTTGCCAGATGTCTTTTGGAAAACGGGATGAATGTAAGAAGAATATATTCTCAGCAAGTGCTTCCGAGTGATAAGGAAAACTATGAATGGGTGAGCTTAAACCATCCCGAAATACAGATAAGGCAGCCGCAGAATCCAAAGGTTACCGTTGAAGAACATGTTGATGAGGATTGGATTGCGATAGGTTACAGTGCGGGATATCTTTCCGGCGCGAAGCACGTGGTTGATATAGGAGGCCAAAACGGATTGTACGGCTATAAAGGGCTTATGGCATTGCTTGAAAAAATAAAAGACAGCAAAGATAAGACGGCGGATCTTAAACAAATAATTGATGATGCGGTTCTTATAGTATAAAGGAAGGATAATAAAGTGGAACAATTATGGATTACACTGCCGGCAATAGCACCGGATTATTCGGGAATATGCTCGGCTATGTTTGATCTCGGAGGCATGAGTATAATTCATGACGCTTCGGGATGCACGGGAAATTACACCGGATACGACGAACCGAGATGGTATGGAAGCAATTCTATGGTATTTTGCTCGGGACTTAGAGAAATCGACGCTGTTTTGGGAAGAGACGATAAGCTCATAGACAATATTATAAAGGCGTCGGAATATACCGATCCGACCTGCTACTCACTTATCGGAAGCCCTGTGCCTATGGTAATAGGCTCTGATATGAGAGGAATAGCCTGCGAGTTGGAAAATATTACCGGAAAGCCGGCATTCGGATTTTCGAGTAACGGTATAGAACTTTACAATAAAGGCGTATCGAAGGCGATGATGGAAGTTATCAAAAGATTTTCCAAAGACAAAGGCGAAAAGGTAAAAGGCGGGATAAATATTTTAGGGACAACCCCGATAGATTTTTCCGCAAATTCAAATGCCGAAGATATAGAAAAAAAGCTTACGGAAAACGGATATAAGGTAATCGCAAAGATGATGATGGGTGCGTCAATTGAGCAGATAGAAAATCTCACCAAGGCAGAGGTTAATCTTGTGGTGGCAGAGTCGGGACTTGATGCGGCGGAGTATTTATATAAAAAATACGGTATTCCGTATGTTGCAGGTACTTTTGTGGGAAGAGATAACGATGAGCTTTTGGAGATGATAAAGCTTTCTGCTTTAGACGGCGGGATAAGAGTTTTGGGCCAAAAGGAAAGGGGCGCTAAAGATAAAAGAGTGCTTATAGTAGGCGAACAGATACTCGGAAACTCGCTGAGAGCTTCTCTTGAAAAAAGATATCCGGATATAAAGGCAGACGTTGCGACAATGTCGGGACTTAGAAAATCTCTTTCAAACGAAGGAGATATAGATATTACAGGTGAATATCATCTGGCGTCTTTAATACATTCGGGTGATTACAAGGTTATTGTGGGAGATCCGCTGTTTAACGATTTGATTGAGGATGAGTGCAATGCTTGCCTTGTGGAAATTCCGCATGTGGCAATTTCGAGCAAGCTGTACTGGAATAACTATGTAAGATTTGCATCAGAGGAAACAGATAATATTATTGATGAAATATCATCAAAATTTTAAAAGAGGAAGGAAATTAAAATGAAAAAGTTTAGAAATGTAGTGGCGATAGTTTGCGCCATGGCAATGCTTCTTGTCGCAGGATGCGGCAACGGCACAGGGAGTGAGAATACTGCGGCAGCAGAGAGCGCTGATACAGAGGCTGCTTCTGCCGATGCAACTGCTGAAGCAACAAGCAGAATAAACGAAGACGGAACAATTACAATTGTCGATCAGCTCGGCAAAACAATTGAACTTGACGGAGTACCGGAAAGAGTCGTAACAACAATCATGCCTTTCCCGTATATTTTCTATGCCGTATGCGGAAACAATGACAATCTCGTGGGCTGCAATCCGTCATCCATAGTAGCTTATAACGACAGTGCACTTAAATACATGTATCCTGAGCTTGCAAACGCAAACACAGACTTTGTGGATACGAGTTTTGTGGTAAATGTCGAAGAGATAATAAAGCTTGAGCCGGACGTTGTATTCCAGTGGAATTATATGGAAGATGAAATCGCAAAGATGGAAGAGGCCGGCATTAAGGTTATTGCACTCGAATACGGAACAATAGAAGATCTTGAAACATGGATTAATCTTATCGGAACAATGATGGATAAGCAGGACAGAGCCGCAGAGCTTATTGAGTACTTCCACGAAAGCGTGGCAGAGGTTGATGAGGTTCTTGCTGATGTATCACCTGAGGACTATGTAAACGTTCTTCTTTTGTCGGATGATATGACTGTAACCGGAACAGGATTTTCTTCTTACTGGCTTGAGCACAGCGGTGCCGTAAATCCGGCCGGAGACTTATCCGGAGAAGCTCTTAATGTAAATATGGAGCAGGTATATGAGTGGAATCCGAGCATAATCTATATAGGAAACTTTACCGATCTTCAGCCGTCGGATTTACTGGAGAATAAGCTAGAGGGCGAAGACTGGTCGGTTGTGGATGCCGTGCAAAGCGGACAGGTGTATAAGATTCCGATCGGTGGCTACAGATGGGATCCGCCGGGGGTTGAAACACCGCTTATGATTAAGTGGCTTGCAAAAATACAGTATCCTGAACTTTTCGAAGACATGGATATGTATGAGGAAGTAAGTGAGTTCTATGAAAACGTTTACGGATTTGAACTTACTGACGAGATGCTTGATGAAATCTTAGGAGATACACAGAACTAAAGGTGATTATGAAAACATATAATAAGGACCTGATGAAAATCATTCGTTTAAAACTTTTGCTGCTGCTTTTAATGCTTATAGCCGTATTTTTCATATCAATCTGCGTGGGCAGATACGCAATATCGATAGTTGATGTTGTTCGCGCACTTACATTTGACGAAAATATGGATCCGCTGATTAAAAACGTGGTTTTGCAGGTAAGAGTGCCGAGGATCCTTATGAGTATGATAGTCGGAGCGGGGCTTGCCTGCTCCGGCGCTTCATACCAGTGTATTTTCGGTAATCCCCTTGTAAGCCCCGATATTCTCGGAGTATCGGCGGGCGCCGGTTTTGGAGCGGCTCTCGGAATACTTCTTGCGGGCAGCAGCTTTATAGTACAGGGGCAGGCCTTGTTTTTCGGCCTTTTGGCAGTGGGAATTGTCCTTGTGATATCAAGGGTGAACAAAAAAACCGAGCTGTTTATGCTGGTGCTTTCGGGCGTTATTGTAGGAGCGTTTTTTGAGGCGCTTATCTCGCTTGTAAAATATGTTGCCGATCCTCAGGATACTCTTCCTGCCATAACGGTATGGCTTATGGGCAGCCTTGCGTCGGCATCGTATTCAAAAGTGATAATATCGGCGTGTACCATACTGCCTTGTACCCTCGTCCTTATGGCACTCAGATGGAAGATGAATCTTTTGTCTTTAGATGATGAGGAGGCGGTATCTATGGGCGTTAATGTGGAACTTATAAGACTTATTATCATAGTTGTATCAACTCTTATGACGGCTGTTTCGGTTTCGCTCTGCGGAATAATAGGCTGGATAGGTCTTGTGATTCCGCATATCGGAAGATTTATAGTGGGAGACGATCACAGAGGACTTATACCGGCCTGCGTTATTATAGGAGCCGGATATCTTTTGATTATAGATTCCGTTGCAAGAACGCTTACCGCTGCCGAGCTGCCTCTGTCTATACTTACGGCAATGATAGGGGCACCGTTCTTTGGAGTAATGCTTAGGAAAACCATGATTAAAAGCGAAAGCTGATGGAGGAATTATATGAAACTTGAAGTAAAAAACGGAACTTTCGGGTACGGAAATAAAACAATTCTTGAAAACATAAATTTTGAAATCGGAGACAAGACCATAATGACGGTACTTGGGCCTAACGGAGTCGGAAAGACTACAATGCTTAAGTGCATTATGGGATTTTTGAAATGGACGAGAGGGGAAAACTACCTTGACGGAAAGAGGATAGATTCCTACTCTGATAAAGAATTCTGGAAAAAGACCGGATATGTGCCTCAGGCCAAACGAAGCGTTTTTTCTTACAGGTGTATAGACATGGTTGTGATGGGGCTTTCAAGTAAGCAAAAATTCTTTGAGGTGCCGTCAAAAGAAAGCTATGAGAAGGCTGAAAGAGTAATGGAGCTTTTGGGAATAGCAGATCTTGCCGGAAAGTATTGCAATGCTTTAAGCGGCGGTGAGCTTCAGATGATAATGATTGCAAGAGCGATGATTTCAGA
>JAILQM010000022.1 GCA_024698965.1 Eubacterium sp.
CACCTCCCAATGTATATACCACCTATGAGCATATTTTATCAAAGCGCGAAGTAGTGTGTCAATACGGTTTAATCAGCAGTAGATTTCTGAACATTCAAAATTTCTTTGTAACAATAGGTGTTATATGGTAAAGTTATATCATAATTATGTAGGAGGATAAAATATGACAGAGAAGAAAAAAATGCCGCTGGCGATGCAGATTTTTATCGCGCTTATACTTGGTATAATCGTTGGACTTTTGATGCAGAACTATGCGGGAATTGCAGAGGCTTATATTAAGCCATGGGGAACTATTTTCCTTAATTTGGTAAAATTTATTGTAGTGCCTATTGTACTCTTTTCAATAATGGCGGGTATTATTTCAATGAGTGATATCCGAAAAGTAGGATCAATAGGTGTAAAGACCGTTGTTTATTATCTTTGTACAACCGCTGTGGCTATTGTAATCGGTCTTTTGGGAGGAAACATTTTCAAAGGATTTTTCCCGGTTCTTGAAACTTCGGATCTTTCCTATGAAGCAGCTGAAGGAACAACATTTATGGATACAATCGTAAATATTTTCCCTTCAAACTTCATAGCTCCTCTTTCAGAAGCAACCATGCTTCAGGTAATTGTTATGGCCATTCTTATCGGCTTTGCAATCATCCTTGTCGGAGATGAGGCTGCTCCTGCGGTTAAGGCAATTAATTCTTTTAATACTATATTTATGAAGTGTATGGAGATGATATTAAAACTCTCTCCTATCGGTGTATTTTGTCTTATATGCCCTGTTGTTGCCGCAAACGGTACAGCAGTTTTGGGATCTCTTGCAATGGTGCTTCTTGCAGCATATATATGCTATATTGTCCATATGGCAGTAACATATTCTGTAGCTATCGGAACACTCGGAGCAATGAATCCTATAGCCTTCTTTAAGGCACAGCTTCCGGCTATTATGTTTGCGTTCTCAAGTGCATCAAGTGTCGGAACTCTTCCTATCAATATGAAGGGTTGCGAAAAGATGGGTGCAGATAAAGAGGTAACGTCATTCGTTCTTCCTTTGGGAGCTACAATTAACATGGACGGAACAGCGATTTATCAGGGTGTTTGCGCAATCTTTATTGCGTCATGCTATGGAATCAATCTTACGTTTTCTCAGATGATAACGATAGTTCTTACCGCAACACTCGCATCTATCGGTACAGCAGGTGTACCGGGTGCAGGTATGGTAATGCTTGCAATGGTACTTACTTCTGTAGGACTTCCGGTAGACGGTATCGCTCTTGTAGCAGGCGTTGACAGAATTTTTGATATGGGAAGAACAACTGTAAATATCACAGGTGATGCATCTTGTGCTATTATCGTTTCAAACCTTGAAAGAAGAAAGGCAGCAAAAAAACAGAATGCTTAAATATTTAGTTATTTGTCCACTTGTATTTATAGCCGGTTTTATTGATGCAGTAGCGGGAGGCGGCGGATTGGTGTCGCTTCCCGCTTATATGATTACGGGAATTCCGACACACGCGTGTGTGGCTACCAATAAAATGAGCTCATGTATGGGGACAACGGTTGCAACCGCAAAATACGCAAAAAGCGGCTTTATTCCCTGGAAACTTATGATTTTTTCCGTGCCGTGCGCATTCTTGGGATCGGCCATAGGAGCAAATATTGCCCTCATGGTGCCGGACGGAGCTTTTAAAATCATTATGATGATAATCGTTCCGCTTACCGGAATTTACGTTCTCACAAAAAAAGACATAGTATCATCAAAAGAAGAATTTCCTTTTAAAATAACAGCCATCATAAGTATGATTGTTGCTTTTGTAATAGGTATATACGATGGCTTCTACGGTCCGGGAACCGGCACCTTTTTGATACTGCTTTTGACGGGAGTTGCGAGAATGAATATTACAAAGGCAAACGGACTCACAAAAGCAATAAATTTTTCAACAAATTTATCTGCCCTTGTTGTATTTTTAATAAACGGACAGGTGCTTTTCCCGTTGGGAATTATTGCGGGAATGTTTAACATTGCCGGCAATTACATTGGAGCTTCAAAATTCGAAACCGGCGGCTCAAAAATCGTAAGACCTGTGATGATATGTGTGCTTATTATATTTTTTGTAAAATTATTCTTTGAAGTGGTAATATAAGGATATGGAAAAACTTGATTTAAAACAATTTATAACATTATCTGAAGAAATAGCCGATAAGCTTACTTTAGCAAAGGTCGGAGGGCTCGGAGAAAGCAATAATTTAAAAGCGCTCCTAAAGTCAGAGCTTAAAAGTTTTGCTTTTAAGCTTTGCGGGGTAGACGGCATAATTGACGAAGATGAAAATGACGTAATAAAAGAATATCTCGGTGATATTGATAAGATGAGTATTCCCGCAGCTGACGAGGATTATTTTACAAAAGCTCCGGAGTGCTTAAAATACGCAGTGCTTAGCGATGCCGGAAAAAAACTTGAAAACGATCCATATCACAGCCAGTGCGCAATGGTATTTTACGACACCTTTAAGCTTTTCGGGCAAACTATTGTTGCGGCTTCAAAACGCGAGGTAAATGATGTAACAATGCTTAAATTTACCATCTTTACCGGCGCTATGGAAAAGTTTATTAAAGAGCTTGCAGTTTGGTATGGCGGAGATGCAAAGTATTACCGGCCTGAGGAACCCGTTATTAAAACAGAAGAAACCGAAGAGGAAAGACAAGCTCATCTTGAAGAAGCTCTTTCTAAACTAAACGAGCTTACAGGGCTTTCTGCTGTAAAAAACCAGGTAAATACGCTGATTAATCTTATCCGAGTGCAGAAAATGCGTGAGGAAAAGGGGTTAAAAAGTGCC
>JAILQM010000024.1 GCA_024698965.1 Eubacterium sp.
GTATTTAATCTGATATCGGCGCCGCTTCTTAATACCTTTTCGGCCTGAGTTTCTCTGTATAAAAGCATGTTGGCCTTAAAGTCTGCTCCGTCTGCATAAGATAACGCTCCGCCGAGCTTGCCGGATTTTTCTGCAAGTACAACTTCGTGGCCGCGAGCTGTGGCATCAAGTGCTGCCTGCATTCCTCCGGGGCCTCCGCCGACGATTAAAATCTTTCTTTTGTGATTAACGGGAATCGGGTGGAAGTATTCCTGCTCTCTTCCGATAATCGGATTAACGGTACATCTTATGCAGCGGTTTTTCATCATACCGCTTTGACATTCTCCGCAGCGGATGCAAGGAGTTATATCATTGGCGCGGCCAAGCATTATTTTCTTAGGTAAGAACGGATCGGCGATGAGAGCTCGGCCCATGGCTATGCAATCTGCGCCGCCTTCTTTTAAGAACTGTTCCATCTTATCAGGCTCTGAAAAAGCGCCTACAGTACAGACCGGAGTTTTAACATGTTTTTTAATCTCTCTTGCAAGATTTGAGTTTTCTCCGTGACTTTGGAATATGCCCGGATGCATGAGCACTGCCGAATACATATCCTGCTGAGTGCCGGCCGATACATGGATGAGGTCTACTTTGCCGTCAAGAAGCTTGGCAATCTCAATGCCGGTGGTTATATCGTATCCGCCTTCAAGTCTTTCGGAGCCGCTGATTCTTATATCTATTGGGAAATTCTTGCCTACGGCGGTTCTAACCCTGTCTACAACCATGAGTGGAAATCTCATGCGGTTTTCAAGTGAGCCTCCAAATTCATCGGTTCTTTTATTTGTAATAGGAGAGATGAACTGATGAAGGAGCCAGCCGTGGCCTGCGTGAATCATTACCATATCAAAACCGCAGTCTTTTAAAAGAGCTGCGCCTCTTCCGAAAGCATCGGCGATTTCTTCCATCTGCTCTTTTGTCATTTCTTCGACAGTATCGCCCCATTCATCTACATAGCCTGAAGGGCCGATTGCATTTTTGCCGTCTAAAAATTCGGGATCGCAAAGTGCTCCGCCGTGATCTATTTCACAGCTTGCAAGTGCTCCGCCGCTGTGGATGGCGTCAGCCATTTTTACAAGGTAAGGAATAACTCCCGGATCGTCAAGACCGACCTGCTGAGGATGGCTTCGCCCTGTTGAGTTATCTACAATTACATCACCTACTGTTACAAGTGAGCAGCCGCCCGATGCTTTTGCCTTGTAATATGCGTAGTTGTCTTCGCTGTATCTTTCGCCTGCACCAAGTTCTGCTAAAGATGTAGGTGCGGAAAGCATTCTGTTTTTAAGAGTTATACTGCCGACTTTAAGCGGCTTTAATAAGTTTTCGTATAACATATGGTATCCCTCCAATTTCTTCTTATGAGTTTATATTATCATCAGAGTTTTATAATTTCCAACAAAAAAACATGGGTTATTTACAACTAAATAGATGTGAATTATAATGTGTATTATAAAATGATTAAAAGAGAAAGTATTTTGGGGGATGCAAAGAAAATGCTGACTGAACAAATGATAAGATGTTTTCTTACGGTTGCAAACAATGAGAGTTTTACGAAAGCGGCAGAGGAGATGTTTCTGACGCAGCAGGCAGTAAGCAAGCATATAAAAAAACTGGAAGAGGAGTTATCGGCGGAGCTGTTTAAACGTTCTACCAGAAGCGTCGAACTTACGGAAACGGGCGAACATTTTTATCAGATGTTTTTGAAGTGGTCCGTGGAATATGATTCGATGTTACAGAGCATTGATAAAAAAACCGATGACAATACCATAAGAATTGGAATGATAAGCAGAATGAACAGCGGAAGTGTGCCGATGGCGGCAAACGCATTTAAGAAAAAACACAAGGAATGCAAGATAACGTTTATTCATAATGAAGCGGTGGATCTAAACAGAAAGATAGCCGATGATGAAATCAATCTGATGATTACGTACGAACAGCTTATGCCGAGGGATAAAGGATTCAGGTCAAAAAAAATCGGAGAGACCAATCTTTTGCTTTGCCTCTCTGAAAATCATGAAAAGGTCAAAAAGAATTTTAAACTTTCGGATATGGAAGGCGAAGCTTTTCTTGTGTGCTTAAATAAAGGAGAAAGCAAGTCGCAGGCCATGAAAAAGGCCGTGGAGTCGAGAAAAAGACTTGGGCTTGGTGAGGGCGAAATAAGACTTTATTCCGATATTGATGAGGTTAATATGATGACGGAGCTTGGGGAAGGATTTTCGTTTTGCTCGGATTCGAATCTTTTTGCTTCAAATCCGTTTATAAAAACCTATCCTTTGGCGCATAAAACCGTTATTTGCGCGTGCTGGAAAACAAACAATAACAATAAGCTTCTAAAAGAATTTATAAACTGCATACCCGGATAAAAAAGAGGTATTTACAGACCTTGCGGCTTGTAAATACCTCTGCATTTTTACTTATAATCGTAAAATCCTTTTCCGGCATTTCTTCCGGTTTCGCCTTTTTCAATTTTTTCTTTAATCATATTGGCGAGTTTATAATGCCATGATGACGGATCCTTTGATTCGGGATTTGCCATCTCGATGTTGTACACGGTGTTAAGGCCGACTACATCTATAATCTTAAACGGTCCGCTCGGCGCGCCTGTTGCAAGCTCCCATGTAAGATCTATGGTGTGTGGATCTGCAACTTCTTTTGCCCAAAGCATCTGAGCTGAGCTGAGGAACGGTACAAGCATTGAATTTAAGATATAACCCGGCTGCTCTTTGTGAAGGCAAAGAGGAACCATGTTGATAGCTTTTGCAAATTCTACGACTGTATTATAGGCTCCTTCATCAGTATCAGAATGTCCCATAACTTCGGCAGTGTTAAACATCCAAATGCTGTTTGCAAAGTGGAGGTTTAGAAATTTTTCTCCCTTTCCCGTATATTCAACAAAAGTGCTCGGAAGCATTGTAGAGGAGTTAGAGCAAACAATGGTCTTTTCGTCGAAAAGAGGCTGCATCTTTTGATACATTTCGATTTTCTGCTCTTTATCTTCAGCCATTGCCTCGATAACAAGATCTGCGCCTTCTAAGGCCTTGGCAAGATCTGTTTCGTATTTCATGTTGTTTAAGGCATCATCGGCATTTTTGATGAGCCCGTCAATTTCTGCCGGTGTGATTGTTTTAATATCTTTAATAAGTCCGTGCGAATAAACCGCATTTTCGTTTCCGCATAAAGCCTTGTCGGCTTCAAGTTCCGATACATAAGCCCCATGCCACATTTCCATTTTTGGCTTTGTTCTTCCGATTGATGCTTCGCTTCTCATATAAACCGTTACATCAAAACCGCAGTAAGCAGACTGATATGCAATCTGCGAACCGAGTACGCCGCCACCGATTAGAGTTACCTTCTTAATCTCCATAGTATTCTCCTTTGCATAAGCAGTTAATGTGTTATCATGTCTTCATTATAAGCAAAATTTACTTAAACGCAATTGAGTTTTGTATATAACAGTTATTTATATTCTGATAATAACTGTTATGGAAAAAATGCGGTTATTGTAAATGCAATAAAAAATAAGCAAATAACAACTTTACGGTTGTAAATACCTCCTATTTTTTTGTTGGAAATAATGAAAAAGAATTGTTAGTATTAATGTATAAACAGGCGGAAATGGGGAAACATTCCGTAGAAAGAGAAGGAGGAAGATAATGTCAGAAAAATACTCAACAGAGCAGCTCGTTCAAAGATTTGAAGATCAAAGAGCCATTAAAAATCTGATGGGAAAATATGCCAACCTTGTTATTCTTAACAGAGAAGGCGAGATTTTTGACAAGTTCTGGAGCAAAAACGAAGCTGATTTATATCTCGGTTTTAATGACGGAGCATATAAAGGCAGAGAAGCCGTAAGCTCTTATTATGATGCTGAGGTTGAAAGAACCACACTTGTCGGAAAGCTTTTACAGAAAAAATTCCCTGAGCAGCTCGGCAGTTTAAATGATGAAGAATTATACGGCATAGGACCTTTTAAGGTTAGACCTTTGGCATGCCCGGTTATTGAAGTTGCAGGTGACGGCAAAAGCGCAAAAGGACTTTGGCACTGCCAGGGTGCTTATAACAATGTAGAAAGCGCAGGACCTGTTGCATATTGGACATGGGGATACTTTGCTGTGGATTTTGTAAAAGAAGGAGAAGATTGGAAGATTTTCCATCTTTTATATGTAAATGATGTTGATTCATACTGCGGACAGAGCTGGGGCAAACCGCTTAAGATTTATCCGGATCTGCCGGAGTTTGCAC
Organism: Eubacterium sp.; assembly: GCA_024698965.1. Lineage (GTDB taxonomy): Bacteria > Bacillota > Clostridia > Lachnospirales > Lachnospiraceae > RUG14243. The sequence continues at coordinate 4,276 of JAILQM010000024.1, forward strand.
CGCTTAAGGATTTTAAGTATCCGAAGTATACTCAGGAAAAGGTTGTAAGAGAGCTTTACTCTCCGGTAAGACCGCTTGAACTTGCCCCAAGAATTCCGGAGCCTTACGATACATTTTCCGAAACATTTACTTACGCAATTTAAGGAGGATAAGACAGATGAAAAAAGAATATACAGATGACGAGCTTATCCGCCGCGTTTGGGATGTGGAGGAAATCAAAAAGCTTGTTAACAAGAGAGTTTATTATCTCGCAAACGAGTGGAGACAAAAAGAACTTGACGAGCTCTGGGTGAGCAAGGCCGAGACAAAAAAGACAGCGTCTTTCGGCAGAAACACGGGCTACTATGTGGGAATGGACGAGATTAAAAAATACTATGTCGATCACCACATGGATGAAAGAAAAAAACAGCTTAAAGAAATAGCTGCGGCAAATAAGAATATTGAAGATAAGGAAGAAAACCTTCATATAGGCTGCCTTGTAAATCATCCGGTTTCAACGGGACTTGTCGAAGTTGCGGGAGACGGAAAGACAGCAAAAGGACTTTGGTATTCGATTGCTCAGGAGACGACAGCAAAACCGGACGGAAACGGCGAGGCGCTTTGGATGCCGGGAAAACTTGCTTTTGACTTTGTTAAAGAAGAAGACGGCTGGAAGATTTGGCATGTTGTAGATGCAACGGATCTTGTAAGCGAGGCCGGAGAAGATTATTCAAAGCAGGAGATTTATCATAATTACGAAACAAATCCTGTTGATATTGAATTCGGTGAGCCGACAATAAAAGTGCTTACACATAACACCGACTTTAACTGGTGGGATGATTATCCGGGAATGCCGGTACCGTATGAAACATGGTCTGATGATATCAGTTACGGACCTGAAGGCTTTAAGAAGCCGGCAAACTACGGTCATAATTCCAAAGAAGGAGGTAACTGGAGATGAGTAATAAAGATTTAAGCTTACATGAACGCATCAGAAATGCGGCAGCCTCCATCGAAGTTGAAAATGTAAAAGCACGCCATACATATTATCACGGACGTGCAGATGCCACAGGTGAGTGGGCAAACATCTGGTCCAAATCCGATGAGTGCTCATGGGCACATGCTTTCGGAAGAATGAGAGGCTTTGACCAGGTATGGTATGGCTCGGTTGCACAGTATGACAAGATGGCAATGGAAAATGCAATTGAGATGATGGAGATTTATCCTGAAACAACAGGTAAAGATCCGAGACCTTTAATGGAAGCTTCGGTTCATACACTTGTTACCGATGTTATAGAGGTGGCAGAGGACGGAATGAGCGCCAGAGGTTCGTTTATTACACCGGGTATGATTCATTCGTGCCTTACACCGGAAAAAGAAAAATACTGCAACGTGCTTTGGGAAAGATACGGTTCGGATTTCGTTTGCGAAGACGGAGAATGGAAATATCTTCATGAGCATGTTTGCCCGGATATCTTAACAAGACTTGATATGTTTAACTGGGCGGCAGAAGAATATGCGAGAATAACGGCACCTCAGGTTGAAGAGCAGGCGCCTCCGACACTCGGAGATCCACCACCTGTAACAGATCCGGGGCCGATGCACAAACCGTATTCAGTGCTTGACAAGCCACAGAATACAGTACCTTATCCGGAGCCTTACAAGACTTTGGATAATGACAATACCTACACTCCATTTAGAAATAAATAGAAAGAAAGTCGCATGTCACCTGCCCTGTGCATGCGACTTTTTGCTTAGACGCATTGTGCGTCTGACACAAAATATTTATTTCTTTTGTGCATTTGACATAAGGAAATGAATAATATTTTTCAATACAATAGGGGTGCAGAAAATAAAAAGAGTAGCTCTTTTTATGTAAATCGTACATTGAAAAAGATAATGGTCTGTCTGACCGCCGGGGAATCGGTTTTGGGACTGTTATTATATAAGTAAATCAATTGAGATTTATTATGTGTACGGGAAGTAAGAAATTGTTAGGAGGAAATTATATGTTCACAAATGTGTACCTTTCTGCGCTTTTTGTAATTTGCGCGGTAGTGTTATTCATCATTTTGTGTTTCAAGGGTGTTCACACAGGAATCGCAGCACTTATCTGTACTCTTGTAGCTGCCCTTGGATCGGGTGAAAGTTTCTATGTATCAGTATTTGAGACTTTCCCTTCGGGAGTTGCATCTCTTGTAACTCTTATGTTTTTCGTATTTACCTTCTCAGGACTTTTGGGATACCTTATGGATGAAACCGGGTGTTCAAAGGCCGTAGGTAAAAAAATGATTCAGCTCCTCGGAACTGATAAGGCATGGCTTGCAATCACATTTACAGCCGTTATCCTTATGCTCGCAGGTGTTGGTACTTTCATCTACGTAGTAGTTGTAGTTGCCGCTCCTTTAATGAAGGAAGCTAACCTTCCTCGTAAGGTCGGAATGATTGCTGCCCAGGGTATTGCACCGGCTATTAACTTCTGTATGCCGGTTCCTAACGTACCGGGCTCACTTGCCAATACGTTCCTTGGAACATCTCTCTACGATGCTCCTGTTCTTTCAATTGCAACAGGTTGCGTTGGTATTGTACTTTTCTTATTCTACGAACTTCATCTTATTAAGAAGGCTCGTGCAAACGGAGAAGGCTATGATGGAGAGGATGTTGAACTTACACTTGATAGTGAGGAACTTCCAAGCTTTGCAAAATCAATACTTCCGCTTGTAGCGGTAGTTGTTTCGGCAATCATTTTCAGCAAGATTACATACATGAATACTACATATCAGACATGGGCTACACAGCTTGTTGCTCTTGCTCAGTTTGTCGGAGTTGTTGTGCTTGTTATTTTAAACTGGAAGCATGTAAAACCTCTCGGAATGAGAAAGATTCTTTCAGAAGGTGCCACAGGAATGTGGGGCTTCCTTATGCTCGCAGGTTGCGTATACGGATTCGGCCAGGTTGTTACAACAGCTGCATGTGTAACACCTATTCAGGAAGCCGTTCTTGCGCTTAACTTAAGCCCATATATCACAGCAATGATTTCGGTAGCAGTTATCGCCGCTCTTTGTACAGACGGTGTATCAGCTATGATGGTATGGCTTCCGATGTTCGGACAGACATATATCGATATGGGCGTAAATGCCGGAGCACTTCGTCGTTTGCTCTTATGTACAACACAGACATTCGACTCATTGCCTCATGCACAGTCTGTTGCACTTACTTTAGGTGTATTCGGACTTACTCACAAGCAGGCATACAAAGAACTGTTTATTACAACAGTTGTTTTCCCGGTTATCTTCTCTATCTTCTGCTGCATCTGCTGTATTTTATTCTACGGCGTTGCTTAAGAGAAAGAGTGATGATAAAATTCCCCAAAGAGGGGCCGACTGCGGTCGGCTCCTTTTTATTATGACAAAGGATGAAAATCCACCCTTATAGGAGAAACCAAATGAAAAATAATTCACCGTATTTAAGAGCAATGTATATCGTACTTGTACCGATAGTATTGCTGATTATACTTCTAAACAGCGGCTGGCTGCAGAGCTTTATTGCGGCTGCTCATATTAATAACGAAAAATATAGTGTAGTAGAGTACAATTTCTATTATTTTGATACTCTTTATACATTTTTAGATAAAGACGAAGAAGAGCTTGCGTCTTTGGGATATGACACATCTCTTACAGAATCAAAACAGCAGTATAACGATGAGATGACCTGGAGAGATTATTTCATTAAAGAGGCAGAAAAAGTGATGGCGGAAACTGCGTATTTTTACGATCTTGCGGTAGAAGCCGGATATGAGTTTTCGGATGAAGAGCTTGAAAGCGTGGATGAAAAGATTAAAGAAAACTACGCAGAGATGACAACCTACGGTCTTTCGGAAAAGAATTATTATCTTTCATATTACGGCTCGGGAGCAACTGAAAAGACCTATGAAAAAGAGCTTACCAAAAAGGTAAAAGCCGAGGCTTACAAGGCTTATCTTATAAAAACCAGACAGATAAGCGAAGAAGATATAGAGGCTTATGCAGAAGAAAACGGTTCGGGAGATTATCTGAGCGTAAATGTAAGCATTCTTTCTTTGGAGGCTTTGCCTGACAGACAAACCGGCGAAATCGGCGAGAGCCAGATGGACGCTCTAGAGAAAAAATATGAAGCTCTTATGGAAAGAATAGATGACGGAGCAGATTTTGATGAACTCATCAAAAGCTTTTCAACAGGACTTTTGGGAGATGAAAACGGAAAAATAGAAAATGCCACAACCGAGGATTTGACGGAGGAAGGCTTTGAGTTTTTGTTTGAAAACCAGGATGAGCTTTCGGCAGGCGAAATATATTCCAACCTTAGGCTTGAAGACGGAACGGTATATGTCATAAGGCTTGACGGCTTCGGAGAAAACGGTGCAAAGAGACTTGCGCAGGAGGTTTTGGCGGCGGAAGAAACCGAGGCTGAAGCGCAAGAGGCAATTGCGGGTGATTATGCTGTGGTAGAGAGTTCTTTTGGTATGACTCTCGTGACAAGATAGGAGGATGAAATGGGAAAAGTAAAAGAAAAAAAGCGCCTGATTCATCGTACAAATTTTTTGGTAGCATTTACGGCGGCGGCACTTGTAATAATATTTCTCGGAAGATGGATATTTGCCATCACCAACGGATATTATGATACTTTTATAAAATACGGAGCGTCGGTGGAAGACGCGATGAGCAATGCTCTCGGCCTTACGCTTACGGACGAAGAGGCCTTGGCCAATCTTACTTATGAAAAAGACTGGGATTATTTTACGTCATCAAGACTTTGCGATGAGCTTTATACAGAGTCTGACGGATTTGATCTTCACGCAAACTACTATGATAACGGTAGCGATATAACCGTAATCTATCTTCACAGGTTTTCGGAAGACGGCAGCAGCGACTTTTTGGCGGGCAGCACTCTTTATGATATGTATGGCTGTAATATTTTGCTTCCGGACTCAAGATGCCACGGCGAAAGCGAAGGTGAGGCGGTAAGCTACGGATACCTTGAGGCAGAAGACCTTAAGGCGTGGATAAGCTATATGAATGAGACCTACGGAGAAAAGGAATACATTATCTGGGGCGAAGGCCTCGGAGCAAACACCGCTCTTTTTGCCGAAGCAAAAGGGTATCTTTCCGAGGATGTGAAATACATTGTTGCGGAAAGCACTTATCCTACAATTGTGACTGTTGCAAAAAGGCAGATGTATAAATGGTTTACAGTGCCGGCGTTCCCGGCGTTGAATTTTATGAAAATGAAGCTTGGCGGAGACGGGCTTGGCTTTAGCACAGATGATATGAACCTAATAAGTGCGCTTGAGGAAGGAAGCAGTGATGTGCCGGTCGTATTCTTGCAGTCGGAAGGCGATGAATATATTATTTCGGACTGGTCTTCCGAGGTGTATAACGCTTATGAAGGCGAAAAGTGCATCGTGGTCGGCACCGGGTCACACGGCACGGTATTCGCCGAGAAGTATGATGATGTTGTGGCGGCACTAGGCGGGATGTAGCGATTGTGTCATCCTGAGCGAAGCGAAGGATCTGAAAGGAGAATAAAATGAAAGAAAAAAATTGTGACGTCCTGGTACTCGGGGGCGGTGGAGCAGGCCTTGTGGCCGGAGTAAGAGCCGCCGAAGCGGGGAAAAAAGTAACTGTACTTGAAAAGGCAGGGTTCTTTGGCGGCGGCATGCTCTTTGCATCGACGATGCGCATATTTAAGAGTAAGTGGCAGGCCGAGAGAAATATTCCGGATCAGTCGGTTAAGTTTATGAGGGAAATGATGGATCTTACGATGTGGCAGCTTGACGCTGAGCTTGTAAAAAGGGCCATCTATTCAACCGGCGAGTTTTTTGACTGGTACTCGGAGCATGAGACCAAAGAGAATATGGCAAAATATGAGCCGCGTCCGTACGTATTCGATATTCCGGTAAACGGACAGGTATGCCCTCAGGTAGATAAATTCCACAATGGGTCCGGAAAGCTTTTTGTAAATGCGATGCTTTCATACGGAAAAGAGCTCGGAGTAGAATTCCTTTTGGAGCATTCTGCTAAAAAGGCCGTAAAAGAGGGCGAAAAGATTAAGGGCATTGTTGCTGATACTCCTGACGGAGAAGTGCTCTTTGCCTTTGACAAGCTCATTATTGCAAGCGGAAGCTGGATTAAAAACGATGAGATAATGAAAAAGGTTTTACCGGCATTTTTGGATGCGGATGTTGAAAAGAACGCTCACCAGAACCCGGCATATACAGGAGAAGGCATAACTATAGGAGAAGAGCTCGGAGCCATGATTGATTGGGACTCAATGTGCCTTAGAATTATGGGACCTCTTGCGGCTACGGGAGACAGATCAAACCTTGATAATCTTGCTCATGCAGAACAGATTATTCTTGTAAACGAAGAAGGAAACAGATTTGTGGCAGAGCCTATGGCGCCGAGAATCGATCCGTTTTCTACGGGGCATGTGCTTTTAAGACAGCCTCACGCAAGATCTTTTTATGTGTATTCAAAGGATATGCTTGAAAAGATAATTGACTCTACAAGAGAGAATGCGGCTAAAGAAGACACTGATATATTTGGTATGCCGCCGCTTCCGGATTATGAGGTAATCTATGGCTGGATGAAGGATGCTCAGGATAAAAATCAGGCGTGGTGTGCTATAGGAGATACACTTAATGAGGCTGCGAAAAAGATAGGTATAAATCCGGACAACTTAAAGGCTACTATTGAAAAATACAACCTTTGCTGTGATAAGGGAGAGGATACGGAGTTCTTTAAGGCGAGCGAAAACCTTATTCCTCTTAAAGAGGGACCGTATTTTATTGTTGCCGGAAAGCTTTCTACGGACGGAGCCTTCGGAGGTCTTAGGGCGGATAAAAACATGAATGTTTATAAAGCCGACGGAAAGAGCGTATTTGATAATATATATGTGTGCGGAGATATTGCATCGGGACGGCACATTGTGGACGGAAACGTTAAAAAGCAGGTGCTTAACGATATGTCATGGGCCGTTGCATCGGGCTTTATAGCCGGAACAGAAGCAGGAAAATAGAATACAAAACAAAAGCTTCCAAGCCTTATATTTAGGGCTTGGAAGTTTTTTTACGCAGAATTTTGCGAAAACATATTGACACATAGGCGGATTGGTAGTATGGTTAATTACACAAGTAATTAACCAAACAACAAGCCAACCGATAAGGAAACCGGTTTAAACTTAAAGCGAAAGGAAGTGAGTGTATTGTATGAGTATCTGACAGAGAGCAAATCTATTTATCTGCAGATAGGCGAGATGATTGAGACTGATATAATGCGGGGAATATTGCTTGAA
>JAILQM010000032.1 GCA_024698965.1 Eubacterium sp.
GCTGAGTACCTTGAGACAGGTTCTACAACATATTATCAGAGAACACCTCTTACATATGTAACACCTGATAACGTAGATGATTACATCGGACAGGGTGAATTCTAATAATAACTTCATATAATTAATTATGATATTAAAAGCGGTGGCAGAAAAATCTGTCACCGCTTTTTAATTTGTGAACTTAAAAAACAAAATGTGAACTTAAAAAGGAAAAACAAAAAACCCGGTCAAAAGACCGGGCATTAAATTCGGGGAGTGCCACTAAAGTCTGGGACTTTAGTGGCTTGAGTTATGAAAAATTATATTAGCCATTCGACTAGTACAAGAAACACTATATATGTTAAATGTGATTAAAATGTGAACATATTGTGAAAAATTTTTTAACAATCATAATATTTGAGCAGATATAAAAAAAGACTTTAAAAATTGTAGTATTGTGATTATAATATATATGTATTTTTGTGCAATTTTGTTCCGTTCTTATCGGGACTTGCTATATATATTGTCATTTGAAAGGAGAAAATAATGAACGCAACAGATATAGGAATCGACCTTGGTACAGCAAGTATACTTGTATATATAAAAGGAAAGGGAGTAGTCTTAAAAGAGCCTTCTGTAGTGGCTTTTGACAGAGACACCAGCAAGATTAAGGCAATAGGCGAGGAAGCCCGTCTCATGCTCGGACGTACTCCGGGAAATATAGTAGCGGTTCGCCCACTCAGACAAGGTGTTATTTCTGATTATACAGTTACAGAGAAAATGATGAAGTATTTCATCCAAAAAGCAATCGGCAAAAAGACTTTCCGTAAGCCGAGAATCAGCGTATGCGTTCCTTCGGGAGCAACAGAAGTTGAGAAGAAAGCCGTTGAAGATGCAACATATCAGTCAGGTGCGCGTCAGGTTTCTATTATAGAAGAGCCTATCGCAGCAGCTATCGGTGCAGGCATTGATATTTCAAAGCCGTGCGGAAATATGATCGTTGATATAGGCGGTGGTACTGCAGATATTGCTGTTATTTCACTTGGAGGCGCTGTAGTAAGCACTTCAATTAAAATTGCAGGTGATGACTTTGATGAAGCTATCGTGCGTTATATGAGAAAGAAACATAATCTTCTCATCGGTGAAAGAACAGCCGAAGATATTAAGATAAAAATCGGAACATGTTATAACGGATCGCCTGACGAAACTCTTGATGTCAGAGGACGAAACCTTGTAACGGGACTTCCGAAGACAGTAACAGTTACATCCGAAGAGACAGAAGAAGCTCTTCGCGAGACAACATATCAGATTGTTGAAGCTGTACACAGTGTACTTGAGAAGACTCCACCTGAACTTGCGGCAGATGTGGCTGACAGAGGTATAGTTCTTACCGGAGGCGGTGCTCTTTTAAGAGGACTTGAGCCGCTTCTTGAGTCAAAAACGGGAATCACTACAATGACAGCCGAAGATCCTATGACATGCGTTGCCGTAGGAACAGGTAAATATGTTGAATTTATTGCTGCGGGAAGCAATGCTGCGGCACTTTTGGAAAAATAGAATAAAAAGGGTTAAGTATATCATTATCACAGCCGATATAAATATATAATAACGGATTATAAATTTTGGTGCAGGAAGCGTCGGAAAGAGGTATTATTTAGTGATTAAAGGTCTTTATACAGCATACACGGGCATGATTAATCAGATGAATCGTATGGATGTCCTTACGAACAACCTTGCTAATGCAGATACGAACGGTTATAAAAAGGAGGGTGCAACCACCCAGTCTTTTGACGACGTTTATGCATACAAAATTAAAGATACATCCGAGAGCAGTACTTATTATCAGGACAACCTCGGAAGTATTACTTTGGGTGTAAAAGTAGGAGAAACATATACTGACTATTCACAGGGCTCTCTAGTGGAAACAGGCAACACTTATGATGTTGCCATTACCGGTGAGGGCTTTTTTGCGATTTCATATTCGGATGATGACGGAAATACATACTTTAAGCTCACAAGAGACGGAGCTTTCAGCGTTGATCAGGACGGATATCTTCGCACAAAAGACGGTGATTATGTATTAAATCAGGATGCGGCTCTTGACGGAGATGCATCGTCGGACGGATACATCCTGATTGATCCGAACCAGGAAACAACAATTGATAATGCCGGAAATATTTATCAGAACGGTGAGCTTGTTGCAACGATAGGAGTTGTGGATATAGAAGACTATGATTATATCGAAAAGTTCGGCGAGAATATGTATCAGCTCGTAGACGGAGCAGAGATTACAGACTCTGATGCCGGAGTGGAGCAGGGATATATTGAGACCTCCAATGTTCAGGTTGTCTCGGAAATGGTCGATATGATTACTGTAGCAAGAGCTTATGAATCAAATCAAAAGCTTATACAGACAATTGATTCAATGATAGGAACAACGGTAACTCAGGTCGGAAGACTCTAAGAGTTTTTTAACAGGAGGATAATGATATGATGAGATCACTTTGGTCTGCGGCATCGGGAATGATTGCTCAGCAGACAAACGTAGATACAATTTCAAACAATATAGCAAACGTAAATACAACGGGTTATAAGGCAGAGAAGGCAGAGTTTAAATCGCTTCTTTATCAAACCCTTCAGAGCACATCAACTTCTGCAAACGGAGATACAAAACCGATACCTGCTCAGGTAGGTCTCGGTACAAGAACCGCGTCGATAACTTCTGAGTTTACTCAGGGCGCGCTTACAGATACCGGAAGCGATACGGATTTTGCGATTGACGGCCTTGGATTTTTTAAGGTTGCCAATGCAAACGGAGATGAGTATTACACAAGAGACGGATCGTTTACACTTGTTGAGGGAGCTGACGGACTTTCGCTTTGTACATCGGACGGACTGTATGTACTTGATACGGAAGATAATCCTATAGTATTTCCTGAGGGAGTAAGCTCGAGCCAGGTTTATGTTTCTTCGGCCGGAAGCTTTGCATATTATGATTCCGACGGAGAAATCATCGATCTTGATATGAGCATCGGACTTTACCAGTTTAATAATCCGTCTGGCCTTGATAAACTCGGAGATAACCTCTATCAGCCGACAGACGCATCGGGAGATCCTCTCAGCGAATCTGAGAATGACAATCTCGTTAAGTCATCTTTAAAGCAGGGATATCTTGAGGCTTCAAATGTTTCGGTTGCCGATGAAATGGTTAATCTGATTGTTGCACAGCGTGCATATGAGCTTAACTCAAAGGCTATTACAACTTCCGATGAAATGCTTCAGCAGGCAAATCAGCTTAAGAGTTAAGATGTGAGGTATAGAATATGAGTGATATTTCATTAACTGATTACAGTTCATTATATACAAGTGCAGATTATTCGCAGGCAAAGAGCAGTATGCTTTCGGATAAGGTGTCAAATACAGACTATTCACAGGCTTCCGACGAAGAACTCATGGATGCATGCAAAGCTTTTGAAGCGTATTTTGTAGAGCAGATAATGAAAGAAGCCGAAGAAATGGTGCATATAAGCGATGATGACGGAGATGCTTATTCTTCATCGGTTATGGATTATGCAATGGACGGACTCATGGAAGAGTATTCTCAGATGGTCTCAGACCAGGGCTCGCTCGGACTTGCCGAAAAGCTCTATGAGCAGATGAAAAGGAATTATAACGTTTAAATATGGAAACAATTAAAGGATTTGTTGAAAATATTATATATCGTAACAACGATAACGGATATACCGTTTTTGAGATTGAATTGGAAGAAGAAGACCTGACTTGCGTCGGGTCTTTTCCTGATATATCGGTTGGTGAGCATATAGAGCTTACCGGTGAGTTTGTGGAACACAGGGTATACGGCAGACAGTTTTCGGCCAAGAGCTATAAAATCACCCAACCCGAAGATGCGGCACAGATAGAAAAATACTTGGGATCGGGAGCTATAAAAGGAATCGGCCCGGCTCTTGCCGCGAGAATAGTTAAAAAGTTTGAAGACGATACAATAAGAATTATAGAAGAAGAGCCCGAAAGACTTGCTGAGATTAAAGGCATAAGCGTAAGGCTTGCTTCTAAAATAGCTGAGCAGGTAATGGCGTTAAGGCAGCAGAGAAATGCAATGATGTATCTGCAGCAGTATAATATAACGACAAACCTTGCGGTCAGGCTTTACGGTGAATACGGCGAAAAGATTTATGAGATTCTGAGCACAAACCCGTATAAACTTTCCGAGGATTTAAACGGAATCGGCTTTAAGACGGCGGATGAAATAGCTCAAAAGGTAGGAATAGAAAGAGATTCGAGATTCAGAATTCAGAGCGGAATTCTTTATGCGCTTTTGGATGCATCTTCGGACGGGCATACATTTTTGCCGGAAGAGGAGCTTACAAACAGAGCCGGAGAACTTCTCGGTGTAAGTAAGCAGGCCGTCGAAGATGAATATATGGATCTTATAGTTGAACATAAGCTTGTCAGAAAACAGGACGAAACCGGAGATAAGATGTATTCGACTGTTTTTTATGCTATGGAACACAACGTTGCGGTTATGCTTAAGAGCCTTTGCTATGATTGCGACGAAGAAGATGATGAAATAGAAAAAAGCCTTGAAAAAATTCAAAAAAATCTTGGAATAGAGCTTGACGAGATGCAGGTAAAGGCTGTAAAAAACGCAGTCGGAAACGGAGTTTTTATACTTACCGGAGGCCCGGGTACCGGAAAGACCACGACTATAAATACTATGATTAAGTATTTCAGTGAAAAGGGGCTTGATATCAGGCTTGCGGCGCCTACGGGAAGAGCGGCAAAGAGAATGAGCGAAATGACCGGGCGCGAGGCGAAGACGATTCATCGTTTGCTTGAGCTTAACGGAGATGCGGAGGGCGCGGGAGGATTCGGCAGAGATGAGGATAATCCGCTGGAGACTGACGTTATTATTATAGACGAGATGTCCATGGTGGATATTGCTCTTATGAACTCTCTTCTTAAGGCTATAGTGCCGGGTACGAGGCTTATTCTTGTCGGAGATACTAACCAGCTGCCGAGCGTAGGCCCGGGTAGTGTGCTTAAGGATATTATAGCTTCGGGAATCTTTTCAACGGTTACATTAAACAAGATTTTCCGACAGGCAAAAGAAAGCGATATTATAGTAAACGCTCATAGAATTAATAACGGCGAGCCTGTTGAACTCGGTAAAAAGAGTATGGACTTTTTCTTTCTGAAAGAGGGAAATGTTCAAAGAACGATAGAAGATACAATTAAGCTCGTGCGCGATAATATGCCTAAATATGTAAACGCGTCGTCTTTTGACGTGCAGGTGCTTACTCCGACAAAAAAAGGAGAACTCGGCATAGAAAACCTCAATAAAAAACTGCAGAAGGCTTTAAATCCTCCTTCAAAAGACAAGAGGGAAAAAGAACACGGAGATAAAATCTTTCGCGAGGGTGATAAGGTGATGCAGACCAAAAACAATTATCAGCTCGAGTGGGAGGTGTGTAACGATTACGGGATTCCGGTCGAAAAAGGACTCGGAATATTTAACGGTGATATGGGCATAATCCGCGAGATAAATACATTCTCCGAACAGATGAAAATAGAATTTGACGACGGGCGATTTGTGGACTATGATTTTAAGCTTCTTGACGATATAGAGCATGCGTATGCGATAACTGTACATAAATCTCAGGGAAGTGAGTATCCGGCAGTGGTTATTCCGCTTTTTGGCGGACCAAGGATGCTGCTTAACAGAAACATTCTTTATACGGCGATTACCAGGGCAAAACAGTGCGTTGTGCTTTTGGGGAATCCGGGTACATTTGTAGATATGGAAACCAATGTTTCTCAGCAAAAAAGGTATTCCGGACTTGTTGATAGGATTAATGAATTGTAATAAGTTACTATTGACAATTGTCCTAAAACATATTATAAAAGTATTAGCGCTTTAAAGCGATGAAATTAATGCGGATTTTATAATGCGCAACAAGGAGGAAATACTTATGAAAATGAGAAAGATTTTAGCTCTTCTTATGGCCTTCGTTCTTGCTATGGGTCTTGCGGCTTGCGGCAGCGAAGCAGAGAGCACAGAAGAAATGGCATCAGCTGATGCAACTGCTGAAGCTGAAACTACGGAAGGCGCAGAGACATATACAATCGGTGTGTGCCAGCTCGTTGAACATGTGGCACTTGATGCTGCAACACAGGGATTCCAGGATGCTTTAACAGAGCTTCTCGGAGACAGCGTTTCATTTGATATTCAGACAGCTCAGGGTGATTCGGCTACATGCTCTACAATCACAAATACATTTGTTGCCAACGGATACGACCTCATCCTCGGAAATGCAACACCTGCCCTTCAGGCTGCAATTGCATCAACAGGTGATATTCCGATTCTCGGAACTTCCGTAACAGATTATGCAACAGCTATGGACATCGATGATTGGACAGGAGTTACAGGTACAAACGTATCGGGAACATCCGATCTTGCTCCGCTCGATCAGCAGGCAGAATGTATTCAGGAGCTCTTCCCTGAAGCTAAGACAATCGGTATCTTATATTGCTCTGCTGAGCCTAACAGTAAATATCAGGCTACAGTAATTACAGGATACCTTGAAGAGATGGGATACACAGTTTCAGAGTACACATTCGCTGACTCAAACGATGTTGCATCTGTAACACAGAGCGCATCTACAGACTGTGATGTAATCTACATTCCTACAGATAACACAGCAGCTAACTGTACAGAAGCTATTGCAAACGTTGTACTTAATGACGGAACTCCTGTATTTGCCGGTGAGGAAGGAATCTGCAAGGGATGCGGTGTTGCAACACTTTCAATTTCTTACTATGACCTTGGATATGCTACAGGACAGATGGCATATGAAATTCTTGTAAACGGTGCCGATCCTGCAACAATGGAAATCCAGTTTGCACCGAATGTAGTAAAAGAATACAACGCAGCAAATGCTGAGGCGCTCGGAATTACAATTCCTGACGATTACGAAGCTATTGCAGAGGAGTAATTTTTGTTGTAAAATACTATATGCATTTTGATTAGTCGCCATCGGTGCCAATGATGCACCGGTGGCATTTATTTTGTATAAAGTTTGGAGGACAATAAAAATGGCTGCATATTTTGCATCATTAAACCCCGTCAACTTTTTCAACGCTTTGCCGTCGAATGTTGCGCAGGGACTTATCTGGGGAATAATGGCTCTCGGATTGTATATAACTTTCAGAGTGCTTGATTTTGCCGACCTTACCGTGGACGGCTCAATGGCTACCGGTGGAGCGGTAACGGTTGTGCTTACAACAAACGGATGGAATATATGGACGGCGCTCATAGTTGCTACACTTGCCGGAATGCTTGCCGGACTTGTGACAGGGCTTTTTCATACAAAGCTTGGCATCCCGCCTATACTTGCGGGAATTCTGACTCAGATAGCGCTATATTCAATAAACCTGCATATTCTCGGAAGTGCGAATAAGGCGCTTTCGGTTGATAAGTATAATTTGATTCTTTCTTCAAGAAATATCACGCACGCAATTATTGTCGGTGCACTTTTCTGTATAGTAATAATAGCAATTATGTACTGGTTTTTCGGTACAGAGCTCGGTAGCGCAATAAGAGCAACGGGCTGCAATCCTAACATGAGTAAGGCTCAGGGTATTGCAATTAAAAATATGGAGCTTATCGGCCTTTGCCTTTCAAACGGTCTTGTTGCAATGAGCGGCGGCCTTTTGTCGCAGTACTCGGGCTTTGCCGATGTAAACAGCGGAAGAGGAGCCATTGTAATCGGACTTGCGGCAATCATTATCGGAGAAGTTATCGGAGATGCGATTTTGGGCAAGAGAATGAATTTTGTCGGAAGACTTTCATTTGTTGCCATTGGCGGCGTTCTTTATTACATAGTTATAGGAATTGTTATCTGGCTTAAGATGGATTCCAACGACCTTAAGCTTTTTACAGCCATAATAGTAGCAATCTTTTTGGCAGTACCTTATCTCAGACAGTCAAGCAAAAGTTCTTTCAGACGCGCTGCGAAACGCGGACAGGAAGACAGAGGGGAGGTATAAAAAATGCTGCATCTTAATAATATAAAAAAGACATTCAATCCTGATACCATTAATGAGAAGGTTGCTCTTGCCGGGGTAGATCTTCATCTTAATGAAGGTGATTTCGTAACTATAATCGGCGGTAACGGAGCCGGAAAGTCGACTACTCTTAACGCTATAGCGGGTGTCTGGCCTGTTGATGGCGGAAGTATTGTGCTTGACGGAATAGATGTTACCGGACTTCCCGAACATAAAAGAGCAAAATATCTCGGAAGAGTTTTCCAGGATCCTATGACCGGAACCGCTGCTACCATGCAGATTGATGAAAATCTTGCACTTGCCGCAAGAAGAGGAAAATCAAGAGGACTCGGATGGGGAATTCATGCAAAGGAAAGAAAAAGATATAAAGAGCTTTTAAAGATTTTAGACCTCGGACTTGAGGACAGAATGACTTCTAAGGTCGGACTTTTATCCGGAGGACAAAGACAGGCTCTTACTCTTCTTATGGCTACACTTGAGCATCCTAAGCTTTTGCTTTTGGATGAGCATACGGCAGCACTCGATCCGAAGACTGCAGCCAAGGTTTTGGAGATTACCGACAGAATTATTGCCGAGAATAATCTTACGGCAATGATGGTTACTCATAACATGAGAGATGCTATAAACCACGGAAACAGACTTGTGATGATGCATGAGGGACGTGTCATTGTGGATATAGGAGCGGAAGAGAAAAAGAAACTCACCGTTGAAGACCTTCTCCAGAAATTCGAAGAGGTCAGCGGAGAAGAGTTTGCCAACGACAGAATGATGTTGTCATAAAAACAGGGGGAAATAATACGAGGGGAATTACAGCAAGACTTTCAGACAGGTTGCTTCGGCTTATTTATCCGCCGAGGTGCCCTGTCTGTAATTGTATATTGGGGAAAGATAAACTTGTGTGCAAAAAATGCGTGGATGGGCTTTCTTATAATGAGGACATGGTGTGCGAAAAATGCGGTAAGCCCATAAGCGAAAATGCAAAGCTTTGCCGGGACTGTGAAAAGGGCGGACATAAGTTTACAAAAGCACGCTCTGTCTGGGTGCTTGAAGGGGAAATAAGAGAAGCTCTTTACAGGTTTAAGTTTAATAACAGAAGAGATTATGCGAAGTTTTTTTCTTATGAAGCGGTTAAAAGAACGGGAGAGTGGATAAGAGAAATAAACCCTGATGCAATAGTTGCCGTTCCAATGCATAAAAAAGCCGTAAGAGTAAGAGGGTATAATCAGTCTCTTGTTTTGGCAAGGGAAATTTCCAAACTGACAGGAATTAAGACAGATGAGAAGCTGATTATAAAAGTGAAGAATACTTTGCCGCAAAAGGGGCTTTCCGCAAGGGACAGGAAAAATAATTTAAAAAATGCTTTTAAATTAAACCGTAATGATGTACAATTAAAAAGCATTCTCATAGTAGATGATATTTATACTACGGGTAGCACAGCAGATGCTGTAGCTGAGATACTTAATAATGCCGGAGTCGGAAATGTATATGTACTTTGTATGTGTACGGGCCGGATTCATAAGGCAGGTTATATGCAAAATATAGATGATTAGGAGGAGCGGTTATGGATGTAATGAATTGTAAGAGTTGTGGATCGCTTTTTAATTACATAGGTGGAGACAAGATTTGTCCTAGATGTAAGGAAAAGCTTGAAGAAAAATTCCAGCAAGTCAAAGAATTTGTAAGACAGAACGGAAGAGCAGGCTTTGAAGAAATTTCAAGAGAGTGCGATGTTTCCACAAAACAGATCAAGCAGTGGGTAAGAGAAGAAAGACTTGTATTTGCCGAGGATTCTCTTATTACAATAGAGTGCGAAAGATGTGGAGCACCTATTAAAAGCGGAAGATTCTGCAAGCAGTGTGCTGCAGGAATGACAAACAGTCTTAATGATGCCTTCGGTCTTAATAAGAAGAAGGAAGTTGTTAAAAAGGACAGAGAAGCAACCAGAAACAGAATGCGATTTTTGGATAACTAATAATTATGGCGCCATCTGCAGACGCAGGTGGCGTTTTTTTGTGTTTTATTGCCGAACATAAATTGCTAAATAACAATAAACTCTCGCTTTACATCATACTTTGTGGTAGAATTAGTTTGAATTTTTATGTTCAAAGGATATAAAAGAAATGGTAAGCGAAGAAAAAACAGCAATCATGACAAAGCTCTCCGCGTTCGAACAGGAACATGAAAGAGAGATTGAAATGAAGACCAAGTACAAAAGGAGAGATTATGTCTCGGTTAAGATGTTTCAGGCATTTTTAATGTCTTCGATTGCTTATGTATTGGCCGCAGCCGCAATTGTATATTTTAAAAGTGAGGTAGGCAGCGTTGCATTTAGGTTGGATAATGCGGCGGTGGCTGTATTTGGCTGTTATTTTATATTCGTTCCCATTATGCTGATGATAGTTTTTATTTATGCTCGAAAGAGATACGATGCTATTGCAAAGGTTGTAGCCGTATATCAGGATGAGCTCAAAAAGCTCGAAAAACTGTATACGGAAGAGGGGGTAAAGCAAGATGCTGGCAATATTGGAAGTTAGAGAAAAAATAAGAAGCTTTGTCGGGACATATGATAAGTTTATAAGAATTATACTCAAGTTTTTGCTGACTTTTATCAGCTTATATATGATAGTAAGCTTTCTCGGACAGGATATATCGGGAAAACTCATGCTTGTTTTTGTTGCACTGGGTATTATTTGTTCGGCCCTTCCCGGAGCCGTAGGACCGACGGTTTGCAGTCTCGGAGCATTGATTGTTGTCTTTATAAGAGAACCTTATCTGGCCGGGATTTTGGGAGGACTGCTTCTTATAATGGTGCTTGTGTATTTTGCCTATATACCGGATAATGCGGTGGTTATGCTTATAACCATTATTGCAGCAATTGTTGGATTGCCTTATATTACCCCTGTTTGTGCAGGGATGTTTAAAAAGCCCCATTCAAGTATTGCGGTTGGATTCGGAATGGTTACCTACTACATTCTTATTGCGATAAAAAGCATTCTCGTATCCATAGAAGCGCTTGGCGAGACTGATGATACATCGGTAATAGAAATGTTTGTAACACAGCTTAAGCAGAATAAGGAAATTATTTTTGCGACCATACTCGCAATGCTGGTTGTGATTATTGTATATGCAATAAGAAGCATTGCCATAGATTATGCGTGGCAGATGGCTGCCGGAATAGGCATACTTTTAACCCTGCTTGCCTATCTTATAGCGGATTTTTCGCTCGAACTTTATAAGAATATGGCGGCAATTTTCGGTGGATGCATTTTATCCGCAGTTATCGTGTTTTTGATTGGATTTATCTGCTACCACATGGACTATACCAGAACAGAGTATGTCCAATTTGAAGATGAAGAATATAAGTACTATGTCAAAGCGGTACCTAAGGTTTCCGTAAAGGCAATGGAAAAAACAGTAAGAAATATTAATGAAGAAGAATAGCAGCCTATATGCTTATTTGCTCATGGCTGCGGCGATTAAATATAAAAGAAAGGAGGCAATATGGAACTATTTGACGGAATAAACAATTTCATAGACAAATACCTTTATTGGGATACGCCGGCTTCTGTCGGAATTACCGATATTATTGAGATTATAATTATTGCCTTCCTTATCTATGAGCTGATGGCCTGGATAAAGAAGAATAAGGCTTGGAATTTGCTTAAAGGTATAATATTTATTCTGGCATTTGTGGGATTTGCCGCAATCTTCCAGATGAATACAATACTTTGGCTGGCGGAAAAGCTTTTCAATGTTGCTGTTATTGCGATGATAGTTGTATTCCAGCCGGAGCTTAGAAATGCACTTGAACATCTCGGAAGGAAAAAGCTTTTTTCCGGACTTTTGTCTTTCAGTACGGATGAGTCAAACCTCAGAAAAGAAAAACTCAAAGTTATTGACGAGGTAGTGGATGCGTCTGTTGCAATGGGACAGGTAAAAACCGGAGCACTTATGGTGTTTGAAAAAGACAGCCTTCTTGAGGGAGTTATTCAGACCGGTATAGAACTCGATGCGGAGATAAGCAAACAGCTTATTATAAATATTTTTGAACATAACACACCGCTTCATGACGGAGCCGTTGTTATAAGAAACTTAAGGATTGCGGCCGCAACATGTTATCTGCCGCTTTCCGACAACATGGATATAAGTAAAGATCTCGGAACAAGACACAGAGCGGCTCTCGGAATAAGCGAAGTAAGCGATTCTTTAACCGTTGTTGTTTCTGAGGAGACGGGAAAGATTTCGGTTGCCCTTGAGGGTAAGCTTTATACGGATGTAACCATGGATACCCTTATTAAGATGCTCAAGTCGTTCATGCTTGTAAACGAAGTTGCCGAAAATAAGATTCCTGTTATAAAAAGGAGGCCGAAGAATGATAAAGATAGTGACAAATAATATCGGCCTTAAAATACTTGCCCTTGTATTTGCGGCATTTTTATGGCTTGTTGTTGTAAATATAGAAGATCCCGAAATAACAAGGAGTTTTCTGGTGTCGGTATCCATTGAAAACGAAGATGTTATTGAGGAAGCCGGAAAGGTATATGAGATTCTCGGAGACAGTGACAGCGTAAGAGTTACCGTAACGGCTAAAAGAAAGACTATGGACAAACTTTCTGCGTCCGATTTCCAGGCAGTGGCAGACTTTAATGATTTGACGGAAGACGAGCTTGAGGGAGTACAGGAGCTGCAGATATATATTACGACATTAAGATATACCAATCAGGTATCTATATCATCAAGAGTTAAGTATCTTGAGGTAAATATAGAAGAGGAAGAAGAAAAGACAGTTGAGGTTACTCCTTCGTACACAGGTACTCCGGCGGACGGATATCTTGTCGACACCATTACGGCAAATCCCGAAAAGGTAACGGTTTCGGGACCGGAAACCGTGGTAAGTAAGATATCATATGCTCAGGCCGAAGTGGATGTTACATCTATGAGTTCCGATGTGGATATAAACGCTGATGTGGTGCTCTACGATGAGAGCGGTGAAGTAATTGCCGATGACAGATTGACAATTGATTCGGATACGGTTAAAGTATCTATTGTTTTTTCTGAACAAAAAACCGTTAAACTGACGTATTCTACCGAAGGAACTCCTGCGAGCGGCTATGAGGTGGTAGACGTATCTGGCAATGTGAGCGAAGTAAGCGTTCGCGGCGCCGGAGATGAGTTTGAGGGACTTGACTTTGTCATTATTTCGGGATATGACCTTAATGTTGATGGGCAGTCCCAGACGGTGACCAAAACGCTTAGCATAGCTGACTACCTTCCTGACGGCGTAAGCCTTGCAGAAGGCGAGCCTGAAGAAGTTACGGTTACTATAAGCATTGAACCATATTCAGAAAAGACACTTACAATAAATACTTCAAATATAGATGTAAGCGGACTTTCGTCCGACGATTATACGATTGAAGAGTCAAGCGTAAGCGTGACTGTAAGTGCGCCTGAAGATGTTATAAGCAGTATAGATTCGGGCGATATTGAAATGTCAATGGATTTAAGTGATTACAGCGACGGCACACATACGGTAACTGTGGATGTCACATTACCTGATGATGTCGAACTTGCGGATGATGTAACAGTGACTGTTGTAATAGATTCCGCTTCAGATGATAACGAAGAATAGAGGTTTTTTTAATGGCTAGATTATTTGGAACAGACGGTGTAAGGGGTGTGGCAAACTCCGAGCTTACACCGGAGCTTGCCATGAAGCTTGGACAGGCGGGTGCTTTTGTTCTGACAAAGGAAAATTCACATCAGCCGACAATACTTGTGGGATGTGATACAAGAATATCGGGAGAGATGCTTGCTTATGCCCTTATGGCAGGAGCCTGCTCAGTAGGAGCGAATGCGGTTTATGTGGGCGTAGTGCCGACACCTGCAATAGCATATCTTACAAGAACATCGAAGGTAGATGCCGGAGTTGTTATATCTGCATCTCATAATCCGATGGAATTTAACGGCATTAAGTTTTTTAACGGAAACGGATTTAAGCTTTCGGATGAACTTGAAGACGAGATAGAAGATTATATAAATAATGACATGAAGGGCGTAGAGCGTCCAACCGGAGAAAAAGTCGGAAGAATAAGTCATAAGGAAGATGCGGTTGAAGACTATGTTGAGTTTGTAACTTCGACTGTTCCCGTAGATCTTTCGGGACTTAAGATAGTAATAGACTGTGCGGAAGGGGCATCGTACAGAACGAGCGTATCGGCCTTGAGTATTCTCGGGGCAGAGCTTGTTGCAATTCATACGAAGCCTGACGGAACCAATATAAATAAGGACTGCGGTTCCACACATATGGAAGAGCTGCAGCAGAGAGTTGTAAAAGAAAAAGCTGATTTTGGTCTTGCATTTGACGGAGACGCAGACAGACTGCTTGCGGTAGATGAAAACGGAGAGCTTGTTGACGGAGACAAGCTTATGGCTATTTGCGGCCTCAGACTCAGAGAAACAGGCAAGCTTAAAAAAGATACTATAGTAACTACCGTTATGAGCAACCTCGGATTTTGGCTTATGGCTGAAAAAGAGGGGCTTAATCTTGAAAAGACAAAGGTTGGGGACAGATATGTTCTTGAGCGAATGCTTGAAATTGATGCAAGCATAGGAGGAGAGCAGTCCGGTCATATTATTTTTCTCGATGAAAATACTACCGGAGACGGACTCTTGAGTGCACTTCATCTTCTTGAGGCGGTCGTATCGAGCGGCAAAAAGCTTTCGGAGCTTGCAAGCGTTATGGAGGTGCTTCCTCAGGCGCTTATAAATGCAAAGGTACCGAATGATAAAAAAGAAAAATATATGGAATATCCGGTTATAGCCGATGCTATTAAAAAACTCGAAGAAGATTTTGCCGGTGAAGGACGCGTTCTTATCAGACCTTCGGGAACTGAACCGCTTGTAAGAGTTATGATAGAAGGTAAGGATCAGGCGCGTATTGAAGAGGCGGCAAGATCGCTTGCGGATCTTATTGACCGCACAATGAATTAAGAGGACAAAAAAATGGTTAGCAAAAAAGTTGTTGTAAACTGTCCGATAGGTTTGCAGGTACAGCCGGCAGGAGTAGTCTGCAAAGCAGCGGTTGAGTTTAAAAGTAAGATTTCGTTCGATTATTACGGCGGAAACGCCAATGCGAAAAGCATGCTTAATATTTTGGGGGCGTGCATTAAGGACAAAGATGAAATAGAACTTATATGTGATGGGGAGGATGAGAACGAAGCACTTGAGGTTATAGCGACCCTGCTTGAAGAAGGACTTGCAGGATAGTTGGAGGATGGATAAATGAATCGCAGAGAACAATATAAAAGAATGGTAGTGTTTATTATGAACGCTGTTATGCTTGTCATAGAAGCGCTGCCTTTTGCATACCTTTGGTATACAAAATATTTCTTCTATATGTATAATCCTTTCCACATGAGAGGAAACTGGGCTGCTATCGGTCTCTATGCCCTTATTATTTTCCTGCTTTCGAGAGCGTTCGGAGGATATGAACTTACAAGGCAGAGAGTCCCGGAGGCCTGCCTTTCGAATGTACTTGCAATAATTCTCGGAAATATTATCGGTTACATAGAGGTAGTACTTCTTACCGTACATTATTTCCCACCTAAGGACATGGTGCTTATGACCTTTGCACAGGCTGTTTTGGTAAGTGTCTGGGTTATAGTTGCAAAGTATGTTATATCAAGGCTTTATCCGCCGAGAAGAATGATTGTCATTTACGGAGAGTATTCTCCTGCGTATATAATGGACAAGATTCATTCGAGAACCGAGGCTCATAACGTTTGCGCGAGTGTAAACATGAAGCTCGGTCTTGAAGAGCTTTACAGACTTATACCGAATTATGAGGAAGTGCTTTTATACGATCTTCCTTCACAGACCAAAAACAAACTTTTAAAGTTCTGCTTTGACAGGACAATAAGAACCTATGTAACACCAAAGGTTTCCGACATTATTATGGGAAGCATGGACGATATCTATACCTTCGATGTGCCTATGTATCTGGCCAGAAATATGGGCCTTACTCCGGTACAGAGATTCGGAAAGAGAATTGTAGATATAATATGTTCCCTTCTCGGACTCATCATCCTTTCACCGTTTATGCTTATTACGGCGATTTGTATAAAGAGTTATGACGGAGGACCGGTCTTCTACAGACAGACCAGACTTACAATTGACGGAAAGCCGTTTAAGATTATAAAGTTCAGAAGTATGATAGTTGAATCCGAAAAGGCCGGAGCGCGTCTCGCAAGTAAAAACGATGACAGAATAACGCCTATCGGAAAGGTAATAAGAAACATACATTTTGACGAGATTCCTCAGCTTATAAATGTGCTTACGGGAGATATGTCCATAGTGGGACCGCGTCCGGAAAGGCCTGAAATATTTGAGGAATACGAAGAGGTTATTCCGGAGTTTGTATTCAGACTTAAGGTAAAGGCAGGACTTACCGGTTTTGCTCAGGTACACGGCAGATATAATACAACGCCGCTTGACAAGCTTAAGTTTGACATGATTTATATTGAAAAATATTCTTTACTTATGGACTTAAAGCTTATGCTGCTTACGGTTAAGATACTGTTTAACAGGGAGAATGCCGAGGGAGTTTCCGATAATCAGACAACAGCTTTGAAAAAATAAGAGGGTAGTTATGGATATAATTTGTTCGGTAATAATACCGGCGTATAATGCGGAAAAATATCTGACCGAAGCCGTTTTATCCGCACTCAGGCAAAAGGTGAAAACCGAAATACTGATTATTGACGATCACTCAAGCGATAAGACAAGGACTTTGGCAAAAAAATTGGAATCCGAGCATGAGGAGGTAAGGCTCCTTGTTCTGCACGGAAATCATGGGGTTGCCGCTGCAAGAAATCTCGGCATAAACGAGGCAAAAGGAAAGTATATAGCTTTCCTTGATGCCGATGACTGGTGGGCCGAGGGAAAGCTTAAGGCACAGATAAATCTTCTTGAAAATACGGGAGAAAAATTCTCCTGTACCGCAAGAGAGCTAGTCTCGAGCGACGGCCAAAATTTTTTAAAGGTAATAGGGGTTAAAAAGAGAATTACCTATGAAATGCTTTTAAGAACCAACAGCATTTCGTGTTCATCCGTGGTAATTGATGCTGCGCTTGCCAAAAGGCATCCGATGGTCAGGGATGATTTACACGAAGACTATATTATGTGGCTTGAAATTATGAGAGAGGGCTTTGTGTGCCTCGGAATAAATGAGCCGTATTTAAAATCGAGAATGTCTGAAGAGGGGAAGTCGAGAAACAAAAAGAAGTCGGCCCTTATGACGTTCGGGGTATACAGGTATATGGGGATGGGGCTTTTAAAGTCCTGTTATTATTTTGTGCATTATGCAATAAACGGTTTTTTGAAATACAGATAAGCGGGTAGTGTTTATGAATTTTATGACCACACATGACATGTTTAAAAAGGATCTGTCCTCAAACATGCATACTCTTACGGACGAAGAGTCCGAAGAGCTTAAAAAGGTAATACTTGAGATAACAAAAGATATTACCTCTCTTTGCGAAAAACATAATATTCCTTATATGCTCGGCGGAGGTACTGCGCTTGGCGCGGTAAGACACAAGGGCTTCATTCCATGGGATGATGATGTAGACCTTAATGTGCCGAGGCCTTATATAAAAAAGCTTCTCGCGTGTATTAAAGAGGAGTTTCAGGGGAAATATTATGTAGAGGCTCCGGTTTATACAAAGGGATATTTGAGTTCTTTTATACAGATTCATAAAAACGGAACCGTATTTAAAGAATATAAAGAGCAGGATGAAAATCACTGCGGTATAAAAACCGATATTTTCGTAATAGAAAATACATACAACAATAAATTTTTGCGTACTCTTCACGGACTAAGGAGCGAAGCCGGCCTTTTCCTCTTGTCCTGCTACAGAATGCATAAGTGGAGAGAGGGCTACAGAGAGCTTGCCGGCGGTAACAAAAAGGCGGAAAGAATAATAAAGATAAAAGGTTTGATAGGAGCATTCGTTTCTTTTTTACCGGATGGCGGATATAAGAGAGTGCAAAAAATTCTTTCCGAATGCAAAGACAACACTTCCGAATATGTGGTAATTCCTTCGGGAAGAAAACATTTTTTCGGAGAGCTATATAAAAGAGAGGCCTTCTTAAAAACAAAGAAAATGCCTTTCGAAGATACCTACCTTTCGGTATCCTGCGATTACGACAATTATTTGAAAAAACTTTACGGAGACTATATGAAGCTTCCTTCGGTTGAAGAAAGGGAACATCATGTGCTCTATAAGATTAAATTTTAAGAGGTGTACCAATATATGAAATATCTTTCGCGTTTTAAAAACGATTTGGTTAATTACTGGGACTATGCCAAGTATGCGGCAAGAGCCGAACTTAAGGCAGAAGTTGCCGGTTCTTACTTAAACGGTGTATGGTGGGTGCTTGAACCTATCTGCCTTATGTTCATCTATGCATTTATTTTTGGATTTATCTTTAATGCAAGAGAACAGTATTTTACAGCCTTCATATTTGTCGGACTTTCGGTTTGGACATCATTTTTCCAGCAGAACTTAAAACAGTCGGTGAAAATGGTTAAGAAGCAGAAGGCGATTTTATCCAAGGTATATGTGCCTAAGTTTGTTTTCATCATATCGAAGATGTGTGTAAACGGCTTTAAGATGTGCATTTCCTTCCTTATAGTAATCGGACTTATGATCTTTTACAGAGTTCCGCTTACCTGGAATGTGCTTTTTGCACCGATTATTCTTTTGGCGGTTATAATATTTACCTTTGGCTGCATGACCATCCTTTTGCATTTCGGTGTATATGTGCAGGACTTGACCAACGTTGTAAACATTGCGCTTCGTCTGGTCTTCTATATGACGGGTATAATGTTTTCGATAGAGCACAGACTCGGAGACTCGCATCCCGAGCTTGCTTTCCTTTTGGGAAAATGCAATCCGCTGGCTTTCTTTATCACAAGTTTGAGAGAATGTCTTCTTTACAGTACAACTCCTAATCTTGCGGTACTCGGAATCTGGTATGTAATAGCAATTGTGCTTTCGGTAATCGGAATAATAACTATTTACAAAAACGAGAACAGTTATATTAAGGTGGTATAAATGAGCGAAAAGAAAATTGCCATAAAGGTTGATAATCTGACAATTAGATATAAGAGTCTTAAGGCCTTTTCGATAAAGAAAAACTTTTTTGATTTCAAGAGAAACAAAAAGGAAGTACATGAGGCCGTTAAGAATATTTCCTTTGAGATAGAAGAAGGACAGATTGTGGGTATAGTCGGAAAGAACGGTTCCGGCAAGTCCACACTTTTAAGAGCGCTTGCCGGGGTCTTTTCTCCGGATGAAGGAAGCATTGATACCTTCGGTCACAGCATTGCGCTTTTGGCTATCGGAGTAGGCTTTGAAAAAGAGCTTTCAGGCAGAGAAAACATTATGCTCTCCGGTATGCTTTTGGGATTTACCGAAGAAGAGATTACCGAGAAGATGCCTAAGATAATAAAGTTCGCGGGGCTCGGAAAATTCATAGATATGCCGGTTCGTACTTATTCGAGCGGAATGTATTCAAAGCTTGCGTTCTCCATCTCGGTTTGTCTTGAGACGGACATTCTTCTTGTAGATGAGGTGCTTTCGGTAGGTGACGCTCGTTTTAAGAAAAAGAGTTTTAAGAAGATGAAGTCACTCATAGAAGACGAGACCAGAACAGTTGTTATTGTGTCTCATAATATGGGCACTCTTCGTAAGCTCTGCGACAAGATTTTGTGGATAAACGACGGAGAATTTATGATGTTCGGGGATATGGAAGAAGTCCTCGACAAATACGAAGAATATATGGACAACGATGAGCCGTAGCAAAGTTGAATTTGCAAGGTGAATTTGGTATGATAAATAGGTTAGATATTTATAAATAAGCATATAAATTAACATTCAGGAGGATATATAAAATGAATGCAGTAATCGTAACGGCAGGTGGAATCGGAAGCAGAATGAACAACAGTATTCCGAAGCAGTTTCTTAACATTGAGGATAAGCCGCTTATTATTTACACACTTGAAAAATTCCAGTCTCATCCAAGTATCGACGCAATTTGCGTTACATGTCTTGACGGATGGCAGGAGATATTAAAGGCTTATGCAAAGCAGTACAACATTACAAAGCTTAAATGGGTTGTAACAGGCGGAGCAACAGGCCAGGATTCAATCCACAACGGACTTATGGCAGTTGCAAAAGAAGCATCTGACGGAGATTATATTATGATTCATGACGGAAACAGAGCACTTGTTTCTCATGATATTATTTCGGATTCTTTAAGAATTTGTAAGGAAAAGGGTTCTGCGGTTGCAGCTATCCCATGTACCGAAGCTATCTTTAGATGCGAAGATGAGGAAAATACACTTTCAACAGTATCAATTCCGAGAGAAGACGTTGTAAGAACTCAGACACCTCATACTTACCCGATCAAGAAGCTCTTATGGGCTCATGAGCAGGCTGAAGAGAAGAACATTACAAATACAGCCGCATCCTGCGTACTTATGCAGATGCTCGGCGAGACTGTATATTTTTCAGCGGGTTCTGAGAAAAACCTTAAGATTACAACAAATGACGATTTACAGATATTTAAAGCCTTATTACATGTTGAGGACAAATAAATGATATTGGAAAACAGCGAGTATTATGCTCAGATAAAAAGGACGGTTGAAGAGTCGAATGTGCCGTGGGAAAAACTTTTCGGTAAAAGTGTAATGATTTCGGGAGCTGCAGGAATGCTTGGTTCGGCAGCTACCGATATTCTCATTTATTTGAATGAGGAAAAAAATGCCGGAATAACGGTTTATGCTCTCGGAAGAACAGAGAAAAAGCTTAAAGAAAGATATGGCTTCTACGCCGATAAACCGTATTTTAATATAGTTACGGCAGATGTTATTGCGGGCTTTGATTTTGACTTTGATACGGATTATATAATGCATGCCGCAAGCAACGCAAACCCATATATGTATGCAAACTTTCCGGTAGACACACTTCTCGGAAATGTTTTGGGTGCCGACAACTTCCTTAAATACGGAAAAGATCACGGAATGAAAAGATTCCTTTATGTTTCGTCCGGAGAAATGTACGGTCAGCCGGATGATAGCGTAACTGACGGATTTACTGAAGACTACTGCGGAAAAGTTAATTATTCCGATGCCCGTTCATGCTATCCATCGGGTAAGCGTGCGGCAGAGACGCTTTGCCAGAGCTATATTTCGCAGTATGATATGGAGGCTGTAATTGTAAGACCGTGCCACTGCTACGGCCCTACACAAAGTGCCACAGACAATCGTGCGATTTCCGACTTTATAAGAAAGGCGGCAAACGGAGAAGATATCGTATTAAAAAGCGACGGATCTCTTGAAAGAACACATTGCTATTGTCTTGATGCAGCGCAGGGAATGTATCTCGTTTTACTTTGCGCGCCAAACGGAGAGGCATATAACATTGCCGATAACCGCTCGGATGCAAGCGTTAGAGTGCTTGCCGAAACCATTGCCAAAGCAGGCGGAACAAAGGTGGTTTTCGATATTCCGAACGATACGGACAAAAAGGGATTTTCAAAGGTTACCCGTGCGGTACTAAACGGAGACAAATTAAGAAATCTCGGTTGGAAGCCTATGTGGAATCTCGAAGAAGGTACTTTAAGTACCGTAAAATTTTTAAGATAATGAATCGGAGCAATTGGAAATGTTAAAATATACATTGGATGATTTAGGAGAGAGAGCGACACCTGCAGAAATGAAGGAACAGCTTCTCGAAATGATGGAGGCATTCGATGCCTTTTGTAAGGAAAACAATCTTACATATTTTCTTTCGGGAGGTACTCTCCTCGGAGCTATAAGACATAAGGGATTTATTCCGTGGGATGATGATGTGGATGTCAACATGCCGCGTCCCGATTGTGAAAAAATGTGGGAGATTTGCGGAGGAAATATCGGTGGATACACACTTCTTCCACCGAACTTCGATGATAAGAGACACGCATATCACTACAAGCTTTACGATACATCAATGCTTGTACGTAAAAACATGAAGAAGTCACCTTATCCTATATTTATGGATATTTTCCCAATCGAGGGACTTCCGAATACGGAAAGCGAAAATATTAAACATTTTAAGAAGATAGGAAGATGGAAATACCTTGCAAGGCTTATGTGGAAAAAAGGCTGGAGAGGCAGAAACATTTTCACAAAAATATTCCATGTGCTTGCTAAGGGTTATGCGTCGTTATACGGCAAAGAAAGCCTTTTCAATCATGTAACCGGAATAATGAAGTCAATCCCGTTTGAGTCGGCAGAATATGTCGGAGTTATGGCTACAAACGTTCATACAACGGAAGAGAGAGTTAAAAAGTCCGAATACTGTGTGCCTATTGAAGTAGAATTCGAAGGACATAAGTTCCCGGGACCTAAGGGATATGATACTTATTTAAGACAGCTTTACGGAGACCACTATATGGAACTTCCTCCGATTGCATCAAGGGTATCTCATAATCTCATACCTTACAGAGCCGATGTAAAAGAACCGGGCTCTGTTACAAAGATTGCAATCTGCGGTCTTGTTAAGAGCGAGAACTTAGGTGAGATGTTCATTGCACGAAGCCTTGAGTATCTTATCGAGACAGAGCTTAGAAAGCGCGGTTGCGACAAGAAGATAGAATTTGTTGAGGTCGATATTCTCGGAAGAAACGACAATACATTCAGAATCAAGGGCTATCTTAAGGATAAGGCCATTAACTACTATAAGTTCAGATTCAGAGGAATCTTTTCGGAGGTGCTTTATAAAAAGCTTACAAACTTCTCGAGAAAGCATGGCGGATGGTTTGTCAAGAATACGGTTTACAGGCTGAAACACTTCATCTACCGCCACGGTATTAACTTTGAAAACAGACTTTACAGATATTATCATTCCAAGATGAGGAAGGTTGACTTTATTGTTGTCGACGGAGCCGGACTTTTGGAATACAGCTACAACGAATATCAGGAACCTCTTCGAGTTATAAGCAGATACGCCAAAGAGCATGACCTTCAGGTCGTATATAATGCGATAGGACGTGCGGGTGAATATAACGAGAAGGATTTCAGACATAAGATATTAAAGGCTGCGCTTCAGTCAGATGTTGTCAAATACGTTTCTGCAAGAGATTCGGTTGAGACGGTTCAGGCTTGCGCAGGCAAGGATAAGAACGTCAAGCTTTTGGCGGATGCTGCTTTCTGGCTTAAGGAAGCATATCACAGAGAAATAAATCCGGAGCGAAAGAAAATCGGTATCGGTCTTGTAAGAGGAAATTCTCTTCTCGGCTATGGTACAAACTTTAATTCCGCATGCTGGGTAACTCTGTTTACAAATATTGCAAATCTCCTTGAAGAGAGGGGATATGAGTATGAATTCTTTACTAACGGTCTCTACGGAGACAGCGTACTCGGAAAGAAAATTTTAGATAATATGGGATTGCCGGATGAGAAGCTTGTAGATGCACCGGAAGACGAAAACGTACTCTATGATACGATTAACTCTTATGCAGGTATTATTACCTGTCGTATGCATTCATCGATTGCCGCCTTTACTCTCGGAGTACCTTCAGTCATTCTTTCATGGAACGACAAGGTGGAGAAGCTTATGGACATCGTCGGATATCCTGAAAGAGCGATAAAATATGAGCAGTTCGATGCCGAATACATAGTTGACACTTTTGAGAAAGCATTAAAAGAAGGCGTGGACGATGCCAAACTTGATGCCATGAAGGCAAAGGCCAAAGAGAGTGTAGACGACTATATTGATATTATCGCAGATGAAATAGAAAGAAGAACTCAGCAGAGGATTGATATGTATTATACAGAAAACCCTGAGGCTGAAGAAGATGCCGATTCGGATGATGATGAAACCGGCGATACCGAGTAAGAATTATGATTTTGGATTTTTATTTAAAAAATGTTATAGAGAGGGGCTTTTTTAAGTCCCTCTGTATAGTTTTGGACAAGCTTTTAAAAAAGCTTCATATTTATCTTTTCAGACATCTCTATAAAGTACAGAAAAATAAAATAGTTTTTTTGACCTTTTCGGGAGCATATGAATGCAATCCGAAGTGGATAGCGGATGAGATGATAAAAGAGAAAGCTCCTTATACCTATATCTGGGGAATAAAAGAAGATACTCCGGTTGGAGCCGGATATTTTCCGCCGCAGATAAAGACTATAAACAGGGAGTCTTTTGCCTTCTATAAGCATCTTTTCACGGCCGGAGTCATTATTGACAACGGAATTGCCGCTTCTTATCTCGGATATCCGGTAAAGAGAAACCAGATTCTTATAGAGACCTGGCACGGCTCTTTGGGAATAAAGAGGTTTGATGCCGATACCAATAAGAATAAAAGATGGGTTAAAAAAGCCAAAAAAGAAGCAAAGATGACGGATTATATCATCTCAAACAGCTCGTTTGAAGACGATGTATACAGAAACAGCTTTTGGAAAAAGACTCCTATATGGAGAGACGGACATGCAAGAAACGACATTTTGTTAAACAAAGAAAAAGCTGATATTTCTGCGCTTGAGAAGATTTTTAGGGAAAAATACAATATCCCTGAAAAAAACAGACTTTGCCTTTATGCGCCTACGTTTAGGGATGACGGAGATCTTTCGCCTTATACTCTTGATTATGAGGCGCTCGCGCAGGCATTTGCCGAAAAATTCGGCGGAGAGTGGACTATACTTGTCAGATTCCATGCAAGAATAAGATCGGCTTTAAAGGATTATTCCTTCCCGGCAAAGGTTATAAACGTATCCGATTATGTGGATATACAGGAGATAATGTGCTTTATAGATGCCGGTATTACGGATTATTCGAGCTGGATTTGCGAATATGTGCTTACGAGAAAGCCGGGATTTATTTTTGCGACAGATGCGAGCACATATGAAAAAAGCGACAGAGCGTTTTTCTTCCCACTTACCTATATGCCGTTTCCGGTGGCGGAAGATGAAAAAACTCTTGAAAGAAATATTGCAGACTTTGATCTTGAGGCATATAAGAAGGACTGCGACAGATTCCTTGGAGAAATGGGAAGTGTTGATGACGGTAATGCGGCAAAACGCATTACAGAAAGAATTCAGAAGTTGGTGCTATAATGCATAGTAGAAAAGAAGGAGTATATTTTGAGTACAACTGATAACAGAAACGGATTCGTGGATTTTGTTAAGTTTGTAATGGCTCTTTTGATAATGTGGGGACATTATGATTACATAATAGGCCAGGAGTTTGAATCCGTTTCAATAACGAAGACGCTAACCGAATTTGCCCATGAAAATGTAACGGTAATCGTTTGCATTTTCTTCTTTATCTCGGGCTTTTTTGCATGGCAGTTCAGCTATAGGAAATTAAGCGACGGAAAAACCACGATAGGGCCGTTTGTCATCAAGAAGATAAAAAGGCTCTATCCTCTTATGGCAGTATCCGTTGTATGGTTTTGCGCGGCCGAGCTTATTTACCGCGGAGCCTACGGACATTTCTGGGCGGGAAGAGAAGTTAATCTTTCAAATGCC
The DNA here is from genome assembly GCA_024698965.1 of Eubacterium sp. GTDB lineage: Bacteria > Bacillota > Clostridia > Lachnospirales > Lachnospiraceae > RUG14243. The sequence goes on from JAILQM010000032.1 coordinate 25,643, forward strand.
ATACTTACGGCTTTAGGTATTAACAGATGGGTATCTACGGCCGGAGGAGATATTAACGGCCCGATATGGTATGTAAGCGTGCTTATGTTATGCTACATAGTCTTCGGAATAATTGCGGCTTTTAAGCTTTCGGATGAATATAAGACAATAATTTTCGCCGGAATGGTCGTACTCGGAATAATCTCACAGCTTAACGAGCTGACTTTTCCTCTTGTTGCCGACAAAGTCGGAAGAGGATATATGTGCTTCTTCCTCGGAGTATGCTTTGCGATACTTTTTAAAGCGTATCCGAAATATAAAAACTTTTGGGCAGCGATATTGGCGATTGTTATTTACGCTATAGCTATTACCGCAAAAGAAAACTACAGACTTGATTTGCTCGGAAATAAAAATATTGCGGCTATATTTACACTGGCACCGGCATTTATAGTGCTCGGTGAAAACGGAGTATTTAAGAAAGTATTCAACAATTCGCTTTGTGAATGGCTTGGAAGAATATCTTATCCGATGTTCCTTTTCCATATTCCGACTTATCTTACGATAGGCCTCTTTTTGAGGGACGGAATAAACTATAACAGCTATCTGACCATCATAATAATCACACTTTTTGTGGGAGCGATTTCATTTGCGGCAGAAAAGCTTCAGGAAATGAGTAACAAAAGATAAGACGACAGTATGAGAAAGAGGAAAAAATGATTTTTACTAAACATAACAGCAGAAGAATATTTGTATTATTTTTAGGTATTTTACTCAGCCTTACATTTGCATTTTCTCCAAAATGTGTAATGGCTGACGATACCACAGACGAGACACAAGACGACGAGACAATGAATATTTACGGAATCTATTTGGGAACCGTAGCTCAGGGTGATGCGACACTTGTGGAATCAGACGGAGAATATCTCCTGATGGATGTCGGACAGTATGAATCTTATTCTTATGTAAAGAAATTTTTAAAGAGCAGAGGTGTTACAAAACTCAGCGTATATATAAGTCATCTTCATTCGGACCACACAGGAGGTTATACTGAAGGAAAAGGGTTTGACAAGCTTTGCAGTGACTTTGACGTAGAAAAGCTTTATCTTCCGAGTTATGACGTATTTACCGATAAGGTGGCCTTAAAGGCGTTTATGGAAAGATATGACGGTCTTACCGGACTCTTTATTGAAAACGGCGGAGCTGAGAGCAATATTATTTATTTAAATACGGGTGACAGTTTTTCGTTTGGGGATGTTGATGTTAATATCATAGGTCCTGTAGGTATGGAAAACTATACCAACGCAGACTTTTCGGAAGAAACGGAAAGCACTGATGAAACCGACGCAACAGATGAAATTGACGAGACGGATATTGATGAAACTGCAGACGACATAACCGAAGACGGCTCGGAGTCGGAGCTTGAGCTTGAAGAGGATACTACAAGCGATGCCGATTCGGAGGATGTTGAAGTCGGAGACGTTACAATAACAAATGCTTATATTAATAATCTGAGCCTTATAGCTCAGTTTAAATGCGGAGATGTAACCTTCCTTACAACAGGTGATACAAGAAGAGAAGAAGAAGAACTTCTTGTCGCAGAATACGGAAGTGCGTTAAAGTGTGACATCTTAAAGATAGCTCATCACGGCACATCATCTTCTTCAACCGAAGAATTTATGGCATGCGCCCAGCCTACCTACAGCTTTATCTTAAATTCCGGAGAAGCCGGAGTAAGATGGAAGTACAGCAACGGCCTTACCTGGAGAAAGACATATAAGGCCAGAAGAAATGCGGCAGAGTACGGAATTGTTTATTCCGTGGGAAATGAAACATATGATGTTTGCTACAAGGTAGTAAACGGAGATATAGGGATGTATACCTCTAAAGATAAGTTTAAGGAAGAACTTACCGGACTTATCAAACTTTACGGAGGATTCCCGGTCCCGAGTGATTATGAAGAAATAGAAAACGATCCTTATCTTTATAATTACTATTTGCTTGACGATGAGGGAAATATTTTAACCGGAACACATGAAATAGACGGAAAGCTCTATTACTTCGGACCGGGCGGTTGTATGGAAACGGGGCGTTATTATCTCAATTTTGATATCGAGATTGCCTATAAACCATATACATGGACGACGGTAAACGGAGTAAAAGAACTTAGATTTTACAATCAGACAACCGCAGAATTAGAGACCGGATGGTACAGATACAGGGGCAAAAAATATTATCTTGATCCGGAGACGGGAGCGGCGCTTACAGGTGTCTGCACTGTTGACGGGGATAAGTATTATTTCTCTTCTACGGGAGTTTTGCAGACTTCCACATGGAAGAAAACATCTGCCGGAGTCAGATATTTCGGTATCTACGGCAGACTTGTTAAATCGGGCTGGTTTACCAAGGGTGGAAAGACCTATTATCTTGATACCGAGACAGGTTACAGATATACAGGTGTGCATTGGATAGACGGAAAGGCTTATTATTTTAATTCAAAGGGTGTAATGCAGACAAAGGTCTGGAAGACAACCCATAGAGGAACGAGGTATTTCGGAAAATACGGTGATATGAAAACCGGAAAGGTAACTATAAATGGTGTTGAATATGAGTTTGACGAACAAACTGGATATCTTATTAAATGAGGAGACAACGAAAAAACGATTTATTTTATTGGCGGGATGCTTGCTTATATCGCTGTTGTGTATGGTTTTTACTTTGCAAGAAGTAAAGGCGGACGAAGTCACATGTGAAAATGTCAGCGTAGAAACTGCGTCTTCCGAAACAATTGTCCATGATATAAGCGTTGAAGCGGACACGAGAAAAGTAATTAATTTTTCTACGGATGAGTCAAAAGATATTGAGGTGTCGGTTCCTGTTTATGATGAAACGGGAGAGGAAATAACAGGTTATACTACCGAAACTTACTCTTTTACTTATGATAAAATCGTGGAGGTTTCAAGCTCTGATACTGCAGTTGCTACGATAAAGACAAATTCGTCGGGTAAAAAAGTTGTTGTAACGGCACTTGCAGCAGGTACAACCGAGTATACTCTTATTTACAGCTACAGCTATGACGATATGACGGTTTATTATAAGTCAACAGCTACACTTACGGTTAACGAAAAGACAAGCGGTGAATGCAACCTCTATGATGCAACAATTTTAAGGGGCATAGAAACCGTTACATATTCACCGGTTACATATACTCTTGAAAACACTTACAAGGACGAAAACGGCAAGACGGTTACAGAAAGAATGTCACCGTCAAGCGTTGAATGGATTACATCCGATGATACGGTTGTTTCCGTAAACGGCGGTGTTGTGGAAGGCCTTATGCAGGGTACAGTAACTGTTTCTCTTAAATGCTGTTATGAATTTTCGGACGGAACTTATTATTACTACGGCAGAGCAAAAGTGACGGTAAACACTTATACGGTTGACGGAAATGTAATTACGATACAAAGCGAAGTTGCAAATGATTCGGATGCTGCAGCGGCAATAAACGCAGCCTGCGTATATGCAAGAGATAATGCTACCGATGATAATCCTTATACCATAGTACTTTCAGAGGGAACCTACCTTTTGACAAGCGCAACAATCAGAATTTACAGCAATACAACCTTAGATCTTACTTCGGGCGCGGTACTTAAATTCGCCGGAGTCGGAGGAGCAAACGGATCGAGAGTATTAATCAGGCTCGGGACCACAGGTTCTTTTGACGGTGAGGATAATTACAATGCAAGCTCAAAGTGCAGCGGATATGACGGATTCAGAAATGTTACGATTAAGGGAGGTACAATTTTAAATACCTCTATAAACAAGGGTATTTCGCTTACAATGGCTCATGGAGAAAATATAACTCTTGACGGCGTTATTTTCTCGGGCGGAGCCGGAATGCACATGATTGAAGTTGCTGCTTTAAAGGATTTTACCGTTAAAGACTGTATCTTTGAAAACTTTACCGGAAGCAAGGCAATCTCGGCAAATTCGGAAACCGGAAGAGAGGCATGTGCAAAGGTATCCGGAAACTACGAAGCTTTGCAGATCGATATAGCTGCAAGTGCTGATTGTATGAGCGGTATATATATGGACGGCACTCCGATGCTTAATCTGACAATTACCGGATGTACATTTGACGGAGTACCGAGAGGAATAGGCTCTCATACTCAGCTTCTGGGTTCATATCATACAAATGTAACCATTACGGATAATATTTTCTCGGATACACAAAAAGAAGCCATCATCCTTTTGGCTTACAAGGACTGTACTATTGAAAACAATGATATCGTGGATTGCGGAGCCGGAATTGTTATGCAGTCATTCTCAAACTCGGCAACCTATGTTCTTACAAAAGTATTTGAAGGAACAGAGGACTATGACGGAGAGGTTTGCTACGATGTAAATACCGTAATCCGAAACAACGATATTACAGTTACATATAAAGGATATGCCAAGGAAACGGCAGCCATCCTTATTTACGGAAAGAATGTAACTTCTTCATACAGCAGCAAGAGACCAAGTACAGGCGAAGTATGGGGAAAAATTACCAAAGGAAATTATTATATCAGCGGCGTAACGGTTGAAGATAATACAATAGTTACAGCCGGCATGGGAATACATTTCTCCGATGCTAAAAACTGTACTGCTACGGGAAATACTATTACAGGAAGCAACTTTAAAACATCTTCTATTTACAACGGAATCTATGCTTCGGAGTATTCTGTAATAAGCTCTATTACTGACAATACTATTGTAGGAATGCAGGGTAACGGTATTTCCGTTGCGGCGTCATCCACAATAGAGGGTGAGATAAGCGGAAATATTGTAAAGAGTGTTAAGAGAAATGCGATTAAGCTTGATAATGTCAAAAACGAGCTTACGATTTCAAATAACAGACTCTCTACAAGATCGGCCAAGTATGATGTTGTTTACATCAACACAGGATCCGATAACTCGAATCTCATACTCTTTACAGGAAACTCTCTTGCCGGAAAGAGTAATAACTCGATAGCCGGAGTTCACATTGAAAGCGGAAGATGCAGAGTAATCGGAAATACATTTACTTCACTCAGCATAGGAGTATATGTGGTGAAAGATACAAGTACTTGCAGCGTCAGCGACAATACGTTTAACAGTGTGGATAAAAACAAAGTAATTGAAAAATAACTTACGGGTATAAGTTTTGAAAATAATAAGGGTAGAATGGCGCATCGCAATTTGCGGTGCGTCATTCTTTTTGCTTTCGTAAAATTTAAGAGCCGGAAGAAAACACATTTTATGCGTAATATGTTCACAAATCTAATAAAAAGAGTACACAAAGTTGACACAAATAAAAAGTATTATATTCACTGTAATAAGAAAAAAGCTTATTTAAGTGCATAAAAAAAACGAAAGGAGTGACTTAAAATGTACGAGAATAATGAAGAAAATAAATACAGTTACCAGAGTGATGATATAATTCAGGATGACCTTTCGGCAGCTACAAGTGAAGAACCTGAAAGAGTATACGGAAGCTATTCAAGTGATAACGGATATGAAGAGACAAACAATACTTCATATTACGATACACAGACAAATGACTCATATAAAAGCAGCGCAGACGATACGCCAAAGGCAGATAATCCATACAGAAGCTACTACACCACTTATCAGGATGCGACAGAGCAGAAAAAGAAGGACAGGGAAGAGAGAATCTCATGGTTCAAAAAATCAGAATCGGGTGATTCAAACGGCTCCGGAGGAAACGGCAAACGCGGCGGCCTCGGAAAGTTCTTCGGAAAGGTAGTGGCAGCCGGACTTGTATTCGGACTTGTCGCTTCCGCAACATTTAGCGGAGTTAACACTATTTTGGGAAGCAGCGGAAGCTCATCCGATACATCGGCAACTCTTACAACTTCATCAGGAGATGCATCGGGAGTAACACAGCTTTCATCAACAGTTACAGAGACAACATCTGATGTATCTGATGTAGCCGAGGCAGTTATGCCGGCAATGGTACAGATTACAAGTATTTTTGAGACATCATATTTCGGAATGACAGAGGAGTCAACAGGAGCCGGATCGGGTATTATTGTTGCTCAGACAGATGAGACATTATATATCGTAACAAACAACCACGTTATTGAAGATGCTTCATCGGTATCGGTAACATTCGTAGATGATGAAACAGTAACAGCAGAAATCAAAGGAACAGATTCAAGCAACGATCTTGCTGTATTAAGCATTGCAATATCAGATATTCCTGAATCGACTCTTGATGAGATTGCGGTAGCAACACTCGGAGATTCTGATTCACTTAAGATCGGTCAGACAGCAATTGCAATCGGTAATGCTTTAGGATACGGTCAGTCGGTAACAACAGGTGTTATCAGTGCTCTTAACAGAGAAGTTACTGTTGACGGAGTTACAAACGAACTTATTCAGACATCGGCAGCTATTAACCCGGGTAACTCAGGCGGAGCTCTTCTTAACTCGGCCGGAGAAGTAATCGGTATTAACTCTGCTAAATATACAGACACTGATGTAGAAGGAATGGGATATGCAATTCCGATTTCAACAGCAATCCCGATCATCGAAGAACTCATTGAGAGAGAAAAGGTATCCACAGAGGATGCGGCTTATCTCGGAGTTGTAGGTGTTGATGTTACAGAAGATGTTGCTACAGCATACAGCATGCCTGAAGGACTTTACATTTCGCAGGTAGTATCGGGATCTGCAGCAGAGACAGCAGGAATCCAGGTAGGTGATATTATTACAGAGTTTGACGGACATTCAATTTCATCTCAGGAAGAGTTATCAGAACTGCTTGAATACTATGCTTCGGGAACCACGGTAGAGATTGTGGTACAAAGGGTTTCGAACGGAAGCTATGAAGAAGTTACCCTGACGGCTACTTTGGGAAGCAAGGCAAACGCATCAAGCTCAAGCAACTCATCGGATGATAGCTCAAGCGAAGAAGATTCGAACAGCTCATCACAGATGCCTGGTTCAAACGGCGGAAATCAGATGATGCCTTAATATCAAACAGGAAGATTTATATTATAAATATTACGGGAAGTGCTTATGCGCTTCCCGTTTTTATACGCCTTTACTAATTTAGGGAAAGATGATACATTATTATCTGAGAAAAATTTTGTAAGACCTTTTAGAACAAGGAATAATAAGTTAAATACCGGAGAGCTTAAAATGAACAATTGGGAAAAGAACGTAAGAAAAGTAGAACCTTATACACCGGGCGAGCAGCCTAAGGAAAGCGGAATAATAAAGCTTAACACCAACGAGAATCCATATCCGCCGTCGCCGAAGGTGACAGAAGTTATGAAAAACTTTGATACGGACAATTTGAGAAAATATCCGGATCCGGGAATCAGCATTCTTTGCGAAGCCATTTCAGAAAGATACGGAGTAAACAAAAATCAGGTGTTTGTGGGTGTCGGCTCAGATGATGTAATTGCCATGAGCTTTCTTGCATTCTTTAATTCGGGCAAGCCGGTGTTTTTCCCTGATATAACATATTCGTTTTATGATGTTTGGGCAAATCTTTACAACATACCTTTTGAAAGAAAAGCGCTCGATAAAGATATGCATATTAAAAAAGAAGACTACTACGGAGAAAACGGCGGAATTATTTTTCCAAACCCCAATGCTCCGACCGGACTTATGGAGGATTTAAAAGATGTCGAGGACATTGTTAAAAACAATCCGGATGTAGTTGTAATTGTTGATGAAGCATATATTGATTTCGGAGGGGTAAGTGCTCTTCCGCTTGTGGAAAAATATGAGAATCTGCTCGTGGTTCAGACATTTTCAAAATCAAGATCTATGGCAGGCATGAGAATAGGCTATGCTTTCGGAAGTGAAAAGCTTATAAAGTATTTAAATGATGTTAAGTATTCGTTTAACTCATACACGCTTACAAATCTTGCGATAGAAACAGGATCGGCAGCGGTAAGAGACGATGAATATTTCAGAAAGACCTGTGAAAGCATTATATCTACAAGAGAGGCGGCAAAAGTGCGACTTAAAGAGCTTGGTTTTTCATTCCCTGATTCAAAGGCAAACTTTATTTTTGCGACACATAAGAGCGCATATGCAGGCGATATATTTGAGGCACTTAAGAAAAAACACATTTACGTAAGGTATTTTAATAAGCCGCTTATCGATAATTATTTGAGAATTACGATAGGAACTCCCGAGGAGATGGAGAGGCTCTACGAAGCGCTCGCCGAAATTGTGGGATAGGAGAAAAAATGGACGCTATAGTAACATGGTTTGCACAAAGCCTTGGTGAACATATTTCAAAAGAGGGCGTGGTATTTATAATATCCATGCTCCCTATTTTAGAACTCAGGGGTGGCCTTCTTGCGGCAAAGCTTTTGGAACTGCCGCTTCTTAAGGCTATTCCTATTTGTATTGTCGGTAATATTATTCCTATTCCTTTTATATTACTTCTTATAAAAAGATTTATAAATTGGACAAAGACTACAAAGCATCTCGCGCCGTTTGGCAACTGGCTTGAAAAGAAAGCCGAGAAAAGAAGCGATAAAATTGAAAACTATGAGTTTATGGGCCTGATGCTTTTTGTCGGCATCCCGCTTCCCGGCACGGGAGCGTGGACGGGTTCTTTGATTGCGTCACTTCTTGAAATAGATTTTAAAAAGTCTTTAATAGCCGAGCTTTGCGGAATTGCAATTGCTACAGTAATAATGTCCGTGGTTTCTTACGGGCTTTTGGGAATTATTATCGGATAATTTTGTATAACGGAGATAAAAATGGAAGCATATTCATCTCTTGCGGCACAGTATGATAAATATATGGTTCATGTGCCCTATGACGATTGGAAAGAATTTATAGTAAAAAAATTTCGCGAAAATGATATAAACAGCGGAAAAATAGCGGAACTTGCATGCGGAACCGGAAAGATGGCCCGTCTTTTGGCAAAAGAGGGTTACAGCATAATCGCATCGGACATTTCAGAGGAAATGCTCTCTGAGGCCGTAAGCAGCCCTTCGGAAAACGTTCTTTTTGTAAAAGCCGATATGAGATATTTAGATCTTGGAGAGAGCGTGGATGGGGCTGTCTGTGTTTGCAACGGTATGAACTACATTATGGAACTGTCCGAACTTACAGAAGTTTTTGAGAGGGTGTATGAGAATATCGCGGAAGGCGGAGTATTTATTTTTGATATGAACTCTCTTTATAAATTTAAATATGTTATGGCAGATAATGATGTATACGATAATCGCGAAGACGGTACTTTTATCTGGGAGAATTTCTATGATGAAAAAAGCCGTGAGAATCAGATAGATTTGACTTTTTATGTTGAATGTGAAGATGGCAGATTTGAAAGATTTGAGGAGACGCATTTTCAAAAAGCATATGAACTTAAGGAAGTTACCGATGCTCTTAAGACAGCGGGATTTAAAACTATTGAGATCTATGATGATTACTCGGAAGATGCGATTTGCGATGAGACAGAGTATTATACCTTTGTGTGCAAAAAATGCTAAAAGAATCTTCGGGTAAAAACAAGCTTAAAATTTAAGGAGAAAAGATGGATTATATAGTCAGAGCAACAGCGGCAGACGGTCAGATTAGAGCGTTTGCTTCATATACAAGAGATTTAACGGAAAAAGCGAGAAGTATTCACAATACCAGTCCGGTGGTGAGCGCAGCTTTAGGAAGGCTTCTTACCGGAGCCGGAATGATGGGCGTAATGATGAAAGGAGACAAAGACCTTCTGACACTTCAGGTAAAGGGAGCCGGCCCTGTGGGAGGACTTACTGTAACCGCGGACTCACACGGCAATGTAAAAGGCCTTGCAGATAATCCGGCGGCCATGATGCCACCCTCAAAAGCGGGAAAGCTTGATGTCGGCGGAGTAATAGGACCGGGATTCCTTACCGTAATAAAGGATATGGGGCTTAAAGAGCCGTATAATTCTCAGGTAATGCTTCAGACAAGTGAGATAGGGGATGACCTTACCTATTATTTTGCCACTTCGGAGCAGACACCTTCGGCAGTAGGTCTTGGTGTCCTTATGAATAAGAATAATACCGTTCGTCATGCGGGAGGATTCATTGTCCAGCTTATGCCTTTTGCGGAGGAAAGAGTTATATCGGCGTTAGAAGAAAAAGTAGCACAGGTAACATCTGTTACAAAGCTTTTGGACGAGGGGTATACACCCGAAAAGCTTTTGGAGTTTTTACTCGGAGATATGGACCTTGAGATAACAGACAATATTCAGACTCAGTTTACTTGCAACTGTTCCAAAGAAAGAGTAAGGGATGCGATAGCGAGTATA
>JAILQM010000070.1 GCA_024698965.1 Eubacterium sp.
GGCAAAAGAAGTCGGCGCGGCTTCGGGAAGAGTATCGCCAAACTATATCGGGCCTCATAACCATCCGAGAGATGTGCTTGTGGGAACGCTACTCAGAAGACCTCATATGATGCTTGTAAATAAACTCGGAGAACGTTATATAGACGAAAATCTTTATTCGAACGGAGAGTTCGGATGGATGAGCGGGAAAGCACTTGAGGAACAGCCTCAAAAAATAAGCTTTGCGATTATGGATCAGACAACGTTTGATGATATGAAAAAACATCCTATGGTTGCTTCGGAAGTAGAGGCAAATCAGACAAGGCACGATCCTAAAACAGGACTGTTGGATGTAAACAAATCCAAGACTGATTGGATATATGAAGTAGAAAGCCGCATGGATAAGGAAATTGAAGCGGGGATGATGAAAAAATGCGGCAGTATCGGGGAAGTGGCGGAATACATAGGGTGTGATGTAAATACGCTAAATGAAACAATTTCGGTCTATAACGGATATTGTGAAAAGGGGAAGGATGAGGATTTCTTAAAAGATCCTTTATATCTTTATTCTGTCAAAAACCCACCGTTTTATGTTTTTAAAGGACTTCACGGTATTGATAATTTTATCGGAGGAATAAAAATCAATTATAAAATGCAGGTTGTAAATGATGATGGAAAGGCAATTTCGGGACTGTTTGCCTGCGGTATAGCAACAAGCGGATGGCTTGGATACGGATATGGTCATGCCGGTACTGAAATGGGACTTTCGGTCTATTCGGGATATACTTCCGGAAAAAATGCAGCAAAGTATGCACAGGGAATTTAGGTTAGGTATTTTGAAAGGATGTGGTGCTTATGGAAAAGAAGATACCGGGGTGGTTTAAGAAGGCTGATGATACGGTACTAAAAATCTACAAGTATGTATCATACATAGCTTTGATTAGTCTTGTAGCAATAATGTTAATTGCTTTCTTTGATGTTATCGGTGAAAAGTTAAGTAAAATAGGTGTGCCTGTGCACGGAATCAGCGGTTATTCGGATTGGATAGCTTATCTGCATGTTCCTGTAGTGTTTTTCTCGGCGGGCTATATAACTCTTGAAAGAGGACATACCTGCGTAGACATACTCACAAGCAGGTTAAACAAAGTAATTAGAAAGGTGACGGCATATATTGGTTTTATTATAGGTATTGCTATTACTGTTCTTATGACAGCAAGAGGATATGTGCTTTTAAAAGATATTTATGAGCATCATACAACTATAGGAACATCTTCTTACAGTTTTCCGCAGTGGCCTTTTGCATTCATGTATTTATGCGGAATGATAATGCTCACATTTTCATTTGTATGGGCGCTTTTAAGAATGGTTTTCGGGTACAGCCCGGAGATAGTATCAGATCCTTTTGCAGATGATACGGGCAAAAATACGACAGAAAAGGGGGAAAAAGATTCATGACATCATTTCAAATTGCCTTAATAGTATTTTTGATTTTAATGGCGATGATATTTCTGGGAGTGCCTGTATTTATAGCTATGCTCGGATGCTCGTTTATCGGTTTTGTTTGGATGAGCGACGGAAGTTTGACAATGGCACTTACAACTTTTACTCAGACACCGTATTCGAGTGCGGCAAGTTTCAACTACGCAGTAATACCCCTGTTTATGATAGTTGGTACGTTGGCGGGAGTTACGGGTATAGCTGAGGGAGCGTTTAGGTCTATGAGAGCATGGCTCGGAAGAGTAAACGGAGGAATCCTGTTTTCCGTAATCGGTGCAAATGCAATCTTTGGAGCTTGTTCGGGTTCATCTGTTGCCGGAAGTGTTGTGTTCGGAAAAATGGCATTGCCTGAGCTTAGAAAAATGGGATATGACGAAAGTTATTCCATGGGTTGTATTTGTGCATCGGGTGCACTTTCTTCACTTATTCCGCCGAGTATGGCAATAATAATGTTCTGCCTTTTGGCACCGAGTCCTCTTAACTTTAACGGGCATAATATAACAATGTCGGTCGGAGCGGCACTTAGTGCAGGAATAGTACCCGGAATTCTGACGGCGGTGGCACTTTGTCTTACCGTAAGAATACTCGGAAAGGTCAAAAAAGGATCTATTCCTCCGGGAGGAGGACCAAAGGTTCCGATGAAAGAAAAACTTAAAAGCTTTAAGTTTTTTATTCCGATTTTACTTTTGTTTGCACTTATTATAGGCGGAACAATGGCAGGATGGTTTGCCGCAACAATAGGCGGAGCCATAGGAGCGGTTGCAACCTGCGTATATGCTGCGGTAAAAAAAATACCGTTTAAGCATGTGATTGAATGCCTGCATGAGGCGGCAATAATGGAAGGCGCAATATTCCCGATTATTCTTTCGGGTTCGATATTCAGTAAATTTATTGCAGCATCGGGAGTGGCATCGGCTCTTGCAAAAATGATTGCAAATGTTCATGCGCCTGCATATGTGGTATTTCTGATTGTGGTAGTATTCTACATCTTTTGCGGATGCGTAATGGATATGATGTCGATGATAATTATCACTGTGCCTGTGGTATTTCCGGTATTAACCGGACTCGGATTTAATCCATATGTAATCGTTATTTCACTTGTATTTATGATGGAACTTGCAAGTATTACGCCGCCTATCGGAATGAATGTATTTACGACGGCGAATGCGCTTCGTACAAGTCCGGCAAAGATTTTTAAGGGGGTTGTCCCGTTCTTTATATGTGAACTGGCAATGGTACTTATCCTTGCGGCAATTCCGAGTTTGGTAACTTTCTTGCCGGGAGTTATGGGATATACAATAGGTTAATTATGAAATCACGGTATTTCATAAAAATATAATATTATTATTTAAAGGAGGTTATTATGAAGAGAAGGTTTTTGGCCATTTTAATGGCAGCAAGTATGGTATTTAGTCTTGCGGCATGTGGGGACAGCTCAGGGGGAGAGGCAGATGCCGGCGGAGCCGAAGAAAGTGCAGAGGCTGAGGCAGAAGACACATCGGGAGATATTGAGGAGCTTACTATTACGTTTAACTCGACATATTCAGAGAATGAGACAAACGGACAGCTTGTAACCAAATTCCAGGAATATCTTGATGAAACAAGTGGGGGAAAGATTACACTTGATATCTTATGGGGAGGAACTGTTTATGATGATACTACTCAGTTCCAGGCTTTAAGAGACGGTGCGGTTGACATGATTTCGTTTAACAATATGCAGGATGCTGATTATGTACCGTATTTGAATTTCGGCTCATACGGAACGGGTTCTGCGGAAAACGTATATGAGTGCTGGAATCAGCTGCTCTTTGAAGATGAAGAGTGCAGCGCTTTAATTGAAGAGGAGGCTGCTCAGTATAACATGAAGTATCTTAACAATATCGGAAACGGTATTGATGCACTCGTTTCTACTTTTGAGTGGGATACACTTGATGAGTTTATAGCAGGCTGCCAGACAGTAGGTGTCGGAGATACCGCAAAGTTCGAAGCTATGGGACTTAATGTAAGCTTTGTCGTACCACCGGAAGCATATGATGCACTTCAGAGAGGTATCTGTGATTCTTCAAACTGCTCACTTGCGGCAATTTATTCAATGTCATGGGACGAGGTTGCACCTAATGTTGTTACTGACGGACTTTGGGCATGCGGCGGAAGCTACACTGTAAACCTTGATTTCTGGAACGGACTCAGCGAGGCACAGCAGAATGCAATTCAGGAAGCGGCAGATATGCTTGGAGAATACAGTCTTGAGATGAATGCAGAACTTGAGGAAAGTATGATAGCTGAAATCGAAGAGCGTTCGGGAATTACAGTTAAAGCATTGAGCGATGAGGATGCTGCTACATTCTTTAAATATGTATTTGATACAAATGCCGATAACGCTCTTAACAGAGTTGCAGGTGATGAAGAAAAGACAGCAAACATGATAAAGATACTCGAAAAAGCAGCAAGCTTTTACGATTATGAGTGGGAGCACTAAGAGAGGAAAAATATATGCTTGAGCAAAAATATCCGATAACAGCATCTCCTATAAAGATAGGACCTATGATGCTGAAAAACAGAGTTGTGGTTCTTCCTATGATGACGGCACTGCCAACACCTAAGGGAGAAATAACAGAAGAATTTATAGCGTTTTGCGGAAGGCAGGCCAGAACGGGAGCCGGAATGGTAATACTTGGTGATTCATCTGTTGATGGGGAATATGCAATGGATCATGAAACGGCCATTAATCTCGGAACGGACTTTGTAATTCCGGGACTCTCAGCGGTAACCGAGGAAATCCATCGGTATGGAGCTAAAGCATCAATTGAAGTAAGTCATGGTGGCATTCATGCTTTCGAAACACTTTTGGAAGGAAGGGCTCCTCTTGGAGTATCGGAATGGCCTGAGGGAGTTCCTTCAATGTCACCTCTTGGTCCGCCGCCTAAAGTACAGGTGATGGACAAAGAAATGCTTGAGGAAGTAAAAAGACGCTACGTGGCTGCAGTAGGCAGATGCGTGGCAGGAGGATTTGATGCGGTAACAATACATCTCGGACACGGATGGCTTATGGCTCAGTTTCTGTCACCGGTATTTAACCGAAGGACAGATGAGTATGGTGGAAGCTTTGAAAACAGGCTGAGATTTCCTATTGAAGTATTGGCTGAGCTTAGAAAAAACTACGGAAATCAGATAGCAATATGCGCAAGAATAACAGGAGCTACAAGAGTCGATCCGTCGAGAGGAGAACTTAGCGACGAAGAGCTTGTAAAAGTTGCGAGAGCAATAGAGCCTTATGTCGATGAGCTTAATGTTTCGGTGAGCTGGGCGCCTTACAGAGAAGGTTCTGAATACATGTGCATGTCATATTTCCATCCTCATATGGACAACGCAAAATACTGCGAGAGAATAAGAAAAGCGGTTAATATTCCGGTAACGGTAGTAGGGTCGGTTACAACTATAGCGGAAGCGGAAGAACTTCTGAATAATAATGTATGTGACCTTGTCGGAATAGGCAGAGCCAATATGGCTGACGATGCACTTGTGAGAAAGTCTTTAAGAGGAATGGAAGAAAAGGTAAGGCCTTGTTTAAGATGCGCACTTTGTACAGGAAGACTTATGCCGCCGTTTTTTAAGAAGATAAGATGCGCGGTAAATCCTATGCTTGGAAGAGAACTTGAATACAGGTTTTTACCGGCTAAAAGTCCGGTGCCTTTAAATGTGATGATTATAGGAGGAGGCCCGGCCGGAATGCAGGCAGCACAGACGGCTGTTATGAGAGGACATAAGGTAACTTTATACGAAAAGAATTCTGAGCTTGGAGGAATGCTTCATACAGCTTCGGCGCTTCCTTTTAAAGGAGATATGCGCAAATACTTAAGGTGGATGATAGATGAAACCAAAAGATGCGGAGCAGAAGTTATTTTAAATACCGAAGTTACACC
>JAILQM010000122.1 GCA_024698965.1 Eubacterium sp.
AGGCGTACGAATTTCATGAGACATATTAGCAAGAAACTCCGTTTTCATCTCACTTGCAACCACAGCCGTCTGCTTATCTTTCTGAAGGCTTATAACTTCTTTAATTGTATCCATAATACCGGCAAAAAGTAAAAGCAGCATTGTCGCGGCATTAATACTTATATCAAAATCTACATTCCTTAAAACATATGCCCCAAGCTGAATCAAAGCCACTACAGCCGTACAGAAAAATATCACCGCAATTACAAGGTATTCTTTAATCTTTCCGGTTTTTATATCCCAAATAATTGTCATAAATGTCATTGTTACCATGACAGGTATGGCAATCGCATAGTAGTTAAACGTCTCGGCAAAATCATATATTTTAAACAGCTGCAGAATTATTGCCGCAATGGCTGCGATAAGGGAATAAATCTCTACTCCGAGATAAAACTTTCTGTATCTGTTCTGCTGCAAAAGATTCATATACTCCGTAATCGGAATTACCATAAAAAGAACGCAGAAGAACGACACGTCGCTTATAATCGAAACGTTTGGGAAAATAATCTGCCTAAATACGGAATTTGTAATCATCCAGGTAGATACCAGCAAAACCTCCATACTAAGCCAGGTAAACTTAATATCCTTTCCGAGAATTATGATAAATGCAAGAGAAACCATGAGAGAAAGGAAGGCAACCACAAATACCACAAAGGCAAAAATAAAGGTCGGCATATTTTCATTTGCCATATGTGCCCAGAATCCCGCATAGTTTGCATAGTAAATATCATAAAAAATTCCGGCATAATAGTCCTCTGTTGATGTATAAATAGTAACGACCTTGCCGGAGTCCATAGGTCCCAAAGAAGCATACACGAAGTTGGCCGGATTTGTCTTTCCCCAAAGTCTGCTTTCAGAGGTAGAATAGCTCGCCCTTACCTCTCCGTCTATGTAAATCACCATATCGGCTCTTACGCTTCTGGTGATAATGTAGGTATCGTCCTTTACATTATCAGGAAGAGTAGTCTCAATGATTGTTTCATCCTCATTATCAGAAATAAGATTCGCCGGAATATCAACATCTTCTGCTGTTCCGTCAGAATGAATCTGCTGCCATCCGTCGTTGAAATATTCGCAAAAATATACTTCGTCATTTCTCTCCGAAGGCAGAGTAAACTCCAGCGCCAACATGAAAATAAACGAGAAGGTAAACATTACAATAAATATTGTCTTAATTTTGGTATTCATATTTTTTCCCCACACATTATTGTAGATTACAAAAATTACTGCTAAAATTAAATAAACAAGGAGGTTTGTCATGCCCGGATTCATAAGTCATCACCTTTTCGGCCATGAGATATATTTAACCATCACCGATAAGGACGTCGCAAATTCAATAAGAAAATTCAAAAACGTATATAATCTCGGGTTACAGGGACCTGATATTTTTTATTACAACATTGGCTCATACCTTAAAATAGGCAAAAACCCCGGCAACTCCGAGCACCATCAAAAAACGGATGAGTTTCTTTTAAACCTCGCCCGCTCTGCTTCCCTTTTCGATTCAAGGGAAGACTATGAGTGCGCCATGAGCTATCTTGCCGGTTTTTACGCGCATTATACCCTGGATAAAATCTGCCATCCGTTTATTTTTGCTCGCACATATTATAAATTTAAAGACGACAAAAATTATCTCGGTCTGCATTATCAGTACGAAACCGATATAGACGCGCTCTACCTTAAACGCTCTTTGGGGATAGTCCCTTCAGAGTTTAAAGCAGACCGAAACATTACCATATCTTTTGACGAGGCACAGATAGTAAATAAAATTCTCTTAAATGCCCACAGCAAAACCTACGGTAAGCTTTCAATCAAAAAAAACGAAGCCGAACGCGCCGCTTATTCCATGAAAAAAATCCTTCCTCTTTTATCCGATCCTCATGGAATAAAAAAATTTATTTTGGGCGGAATCGAAAAAGCCATCTTCGGCTCTCCGTATCTTTCCGCTATGATTACATCAGATTATGAAATCCGTTTTAAAGGCGCCGAAAATCTTTCTCACGAAAACTGGAAAAGTCCATGGGAGCCGGATAAGGTTCGCCACGAAAGTTTTTATGAGCTAAAAGACCTCGCCATAACAGATTATCAAAGGCTTATGCCACTTCTTTCAGCCTTAATGAGGCATGAAGCAGAAATTACCGAAGCCACTGCAGAACATTTCCATTAAGCAAAGCGTGGTACAGCATGAAAGCGGGCTTATTGTGGTTGTTCTAAAGCCCTGACCCATGTTCTGATACCACTGTCCGCCGTATTCGAGCTGCTCCATGAATCTTCTGTATTCCATGTTGCTCGGCTCTAGACTCACCGCACGCTGAGCATGCTGCATCGCGGTAACATTGTTTCCTATGCCGTATTGAGCCACTGCCGAAAGATAGTACCATCTTCCGGTTCTTGCGGAAACGCGGTTAAGGCAGTTTAAAGCCTCCTGGTAATATCCCGAATTTATATAATTTACAGCAGCCCTTATATTGGGTTCATCGTCGCTGTTGGCAGAGGTATTTGCATTATATCCTCCGCCCGAGCGATAAGAGCCGTAGCTTCCGTAGCCACCGCCTACGCCCTGCTGCTTTTGTTTCATAATATCTTCATAAGCCTGCTGAACCTCTTTAAAGCGTTCTTCCGCAAGCTCTTTATTCGGATTGTTCAAATTTGCATCCGGGTGATATTTTCTGCTTAAATTTCTGTATGCTTTCTTTATTTCATCGTCCGAAGCGTCTCTTGAAACGCCGAGGACAGTATATGGATCTCTCATATCATTTCTTCTCTTTCTTTGCCTTCTTTATTTGCAGATACTCAAATTTATTCCATACTCCCGAATAAAGAATATTCCTTATTATATCCCCATAAAGCACTATAGGCATTCTCTCAAACGCCTTTGCACATTCCGTCATCATACTTACAAGCATTACTTTTGAGATAGTATCAAAATCCTTTTTGTTTTTTCTTCTTATCTCATATAAAACATTGTAGGATCCGTTTTTCATATCCTCTCCGATATCCTCGTAAGCATCCATAATATAGATAAACTTACCCAGATAAAATCCGAGTGTTTTAAGGTTTTCGGACCACATTCCGCCCTCCCAGGCAAAAATCTCCGAAAGCATCTCTCCGGTATAACCGGCAACGATATCCACATTGTACTCTCCGTTTTCCTCGGCCTTTTTTAAATCCCTCATGCATTTTTCAATGGCTGCGGCCTGGGAAGGATACATTATAGCTATCTTTTTATATTGTTTTTCAAAAAGTTTCATCAGCGCACGCTTTTTAATCTGTCCATCGTCATGCCAGTCATCGGCAAAATTCTGATAAGACAGCAAAACATTCATCTGCGCGGCATATTCCGTTGCGCGATTTATACGCATCTTTCTTTTCTGAGTCGGATGAAGTTTACAGATAAAATCCTTTTCTTCATCCTCAAGTTCATAAAGCCCGCTTAAGAGAATAATCAAAAATGTCATGTCGTAGTTTAGAAGCATCTGACCCTTAGGGCCGCTTATCTCTTTAAGCTTCGCACATAAACCGCAGTAGAAACTCTGGTATATTTCTATATTGTTTTTGTCAAGCGACTCTTTATTTACATTGACATATCCAAACATGTTTTCAAGCTCCTAGACCTTAAAGCAGCTTCCTCCGGTAAACTCTCTTACAATTGAATTCTTAGCTATCTCCTCCGATGGGTACGGCAGGCAGTAAGAAAGCATCTTAAGAAGCCTCTTTGCCTCAGGATAAGCCTTCGAATCTCTCGGTATTGCATAGAGCAAAGGCTCTATATAAGGCTTTAATACCGGAAGCTCGTAAATAAGAGCGGAGTTAAACATTATATCCGCATTCTCCTGGAACGGGAAAATATGCTTGTCCTCTCCGGCCGTAACAGAATCCCATCTGTCGAGAGATGCGAGTGCGTTATGACCTCTTGTTCTGTTGTCTCTTACAATTCTTCTTATAAGACGCGAATCCCTCGTAGAGATGAAATTATGCTCATCTATCTTAAGAGGTGTAAGAGCGCTTATATAAATCTTAAACTTGCTTTCTTCCGGAAGAGAATAAGAAAGCTTGTCATTAAGTCCGTGAATACCCTCAATAACGAGAATATCATCCTCTCCGATCTGAAGCTTGTTTCCGTTGTATTCTCTTTTGCCCGTGATAAAGTTATAAGTCGGCATATCCACAACTTCTCCGCGAAGAAGAGCGTTCATGGCATTATTAAAGCCTTCTATATCCATAGCATCAAGAGCCTCAAAATCAAGGCTACCGTCCGGAAGCGGAATCATATCCGCGCGGTTTACGAAAAAGTCATCAAGCGCTATCGGATGCGGCTTTAAGCCCATTGCCATAAGCTGAATGGAAAGCCTGTGCGAAAATGTAGTCTTACCGGAAGACGAAGGGCCTGCTATCATAACAAACTTCTTATCCGAATCTCCGGCAATTCTTTGTGCTATTTCGCCGATTCTTTTTTCCATCTCGGCTTCCTGAGCAAGAATTATATAGGTCATATCCCCGCTTGCAATCCTGTCATTTAGAGCTCCCAAGGTTGCGATATCAAGCGAATGCACCCATTTTGACGCTCTGTGAAGCTGGTCAAAAAGCTTCGGTCTGTAATCTATTACATCCACGTCATGAACATCTGAGTATGACGGGAAGTTTATTAAAAATCCGTCTCCGAGCAAAGTAATCTCAAAGACCTTAATCATTCCGGTAGAAGGAGCGATGTATCCGAAAGAATAATCGATAAATCCGTCAACATCATACATGTTTATCCTTGAATCTCCGCGGTATTTTAAAAGGCGGGCCTTATCGGTAAGTCCGAATTTGTTAAAGCTTTCAATGGCCTCATCCACAGACATCGTATATTTCTTAAACACAATATCTTTCTCGACATACTCTTTCATATATTTGTTGAGTTCATCGACAAAGCTCTGATCTATGGGAACCTTTTCGTTGTCTCTGAAAAGCTCGCAATAAAAAGCCTGATCCATCGAATAAAGTACATGAATATTGTCATCATGGTTTTGCACCACATCCACAACAGCCTTATGAAGCATAAGCATTGCCGTTCTTCTGTATGTCATCATGCCGGCCTTGTCTTTAATGGTCACGAACTTTATCTCGGCATTTTTGTTTATGCTTTTGTAAAGCTCGGTAAGCTTACCGTCCGCCATTGCAAGTATTATCGGAGCATCATAATCGTTTGCATACTCTTTTGCAAGCTCTAAATATGTCACTCCCGCATCATATTCTTTTTCTTTTCCACCGATTTTAAGTAAAACCTTTTCGCCCAAAATAACCCTTCTTTCTTTTAGCCCGGAAACTGCATTTCCGTCATAATCTGTGCCTTTTTGTTTACAAGTGCTTTTTCTTTAATCTCGCGG
>JAILQM010000125.1 GCA_024698965.1 Eubacterium sp.
GAGGCCGATACCGAATGCGACGGATATGCGTATGTGTGGACGCTTACTTATGATGCGACAGGGCTTTATTTTAAAGAGGATTCTGAGATAACGATTAAATACGCAGACGATACATATGCGGTTTTGGTTTATGAGCAGGGAGACGGATATCTTAAAATAATGGTTCCGGAGGAGTATAAAGACACCTGCCCGGACGTACTTTTGATTGAGTCGGCACATTGCGAAACCGACGGAAAATATTTGGATTAGGAGGAAATAAATGAAATTTTTTAAAGGTTTATCGGGAAAAAATGTTTTAAAAATCGGGGCAATTACTCTTGTAATAGCTTTTGCGTTATCAAGCGCAGAAGTAAATGCGGAGGTTACGGATAATTCGAATCCGCTTCTTTCACCGCTTTATTCTATAGCAAATGCCATGAGTTCCATATCTTCGTCTCTTACAGAGATGGCGTCGAAAGAGTCGTCGTCATCTTCCGGAGGAAATGAGATAAGCAGGGTTTTGTATTTTACGGGAGGCGGGACCTCGTATTCTTCTTATATATATTCCGCGGCTGTATCTACCTATACACTTTCGGCCTACGGAATAACCGACTACAGTAAGTGTGATGTTGAAATAATAGGAAATTATGAAGCCTGTGTAGAAGCCGGAAACAATTCTTCTTCCAAATATTATACGACCTATACGGTTACGACAACGGCGTATATAACAGGCGGCAAGTTATATGTATACGGACCGTGCGCAGCCAAAGTCACGGTTTATAAATAGCAGTAAAAAACTTATGGCAAGAGCGGGCCTTTTATGTTACAATCAAGATACAATAAAACAGCAAAGGGGTGATACTTATGCGTATTATTATTACCGGAAGAAACATTGATATCACAGAAGGCATGAGAAGTGCTGTGGAGGAGCGCTTGTCTAAGCTCGAGAAGTATTTTACATCGGATGTTGATGTAAATGTAACGCTTAGTGTTGAAAAGGAGAGAAAAAAGATTGAGGTTACCATACCTATGAAGGGTACGATTATTCGTTCCGAGCAGGTAAGTAACGACATGTATGTATCTATAGATCTTGTTGAAGAAGTAATTGAAAGACAGCTTAAGAAGTATAAAAACAAAATCGTAGATCGCAAGCAGGGCGGGGGAGCAGGCTTTAAGCAGGAATTCCTTGAGAAAGAATATGATGATGAAGAAGTAAACATCATTAAGACAAAGAGATTCGAGATTAAGCCTATGTATCCTGAAGATGCATGTATCCAGATGGAGCTTTTGGGACATTCATTCTTCGTATTTATGAATGCCGAGACAGAAGAAATCAGCGTTGTTTATAAGAGAAAAGACGGCGCATACGGCATGATCGAACCTGAAATTTAAAACTTATTATACTAAAGCAAAGAGGTCATTTTATATGGCCTCTTTTGTTTTTATGTTGTTTAACTTTACTTTCCGCTGAAATTTGCTATAATTGATACAATGTGCGTACTGAATTTAGACGCATGTTTAATAACGATTAAGAAAGGAGACGCTTGTGAAGGATTCTTTGGAAATCAGATGGCACGGCAGAGGCGGACAGGGAGCTAAGACAGCTGCTCTTCTTCTTGCGGACGTGGCATTTGAAACAGGAAAATATGTCCAGGGCTTCCCGGAGTACGGTCCGGAAAGAATGGGCGCACCAATTACAGCATATAACAGAATATCCGATAATGTTATAAGACTTCATTCAAACATTTATGAGCCGGATTATGTTGTCGTGGTGGATGAAACTTTATTGGAAGCAGTAGATGTTACTGCCGGATTAAATAAGGAAGGTGGAATTCTCATTAACACTGAGCGTTCCCTTGATGAAATAAAGCCGCACCTTAAAGGCTATGCAGGAAAGGTCTATACCGTGGATGCCAGAAAGATATCCATGGAGGCGCTCGGCAAGAATTTTCCCAACACACCTATGCTCGCAGCTATTGTAAAAATTTGCGGTGTTATGGAAGAAAATGCTTTCTTCGAGTCGATGCAGGCTCAGTATGAGCATAAGTTTGCCAATAAACCTGAGGTAGTGGAAGGAAATATGCAAGCACTTAAAAAAGCGTTTGCGGAGGTGAAATGTGGCTGATAAATTTATAAGCAGTAAGGATATAAATGAGCAGAGTAAATGGCACGAGCTTACACCCGGTCTTACAATCTACGAGCCGGGAACGGCGGTTGATACTCTTACGGGAGAGTGGCGTACCAATACACCTGTTTTTATAGAAGAAAAATGTAAACAATGTCTTTTATGCATTCCGGTCTGTCCGGACAATGCCATTCCGGTGGAGGACTTAAAGAGACTTGATTTTGATTTCGATCATTGCAAAGGATGCGGAATCTGTGTCAAGGTATGTCCGTTTGATGCCATAACGATGGAGGGAATAAACTAATGTCAAAAAGAGATAGATTATCGGGCAATGAAGCGGTAGCTATTGCCATGAGACAGATTAATCCCGATGTAATGCCGGCATTCCCGATTACACCGTCTACAGAAATACCTCAGTATTTCTCAAGCTTTGTGGCTAACGGAAAGGTAGATACGGAATTTATTCCGGTAGAGTCGGAGCACAGCGCAATGAGTGCAGCAATAGGAGCGGAGGCGGCAGGAGCAAGAACTCTTACAGCCACTTCATCCTGCGGACTTGCATACATGTGGGAAGAACTCCATGTTGCAGCTTCTGACAGACTTCCTATAGCTCTTGCACTTGTAAACAGAGCGCTTTCGGGACCTATTAATATTAACGCAGACCATTCCGACGGAATGGGAGCAAGAGACTGCGGATGGATTCAGCTTTATGCCGAAACCAATCAGGAAGCTTATGATAACTTTATTATGGCTTATCGTATTGCGGAGCATCCGGACGTAATGCTTCCGATAATGTCTTGTATGGATGGATTTATTACATCTCATGCCGTAGAAAACATTATCCTTGAAGATGATGATAAGGTGCATAATTTTGTCGGAGAATACAATCCTTCGCACTATCTTTTAAATAAGAACGAGCCTTTGGCTGTCGGACCTTATTCTGTAACCAACTATTATATGGAAGCAAGAAGAGCGCAGGCAGAAGGAATGGCTCATGTACCTGAGGTTGCAACAGAAGTTGCCAAAGATTTTGAGAAAACCTTCGGCAGATCTTACGGCCTTATAGAAGAATACAAGATGGAAGATGCAGAGTATGCATTCGTCATTATGGGTTCTGCAGCAGGTACAATGAAAGAGTACGTTGATAATTTAAGAAATCAGGGTGAAAAGGTCGGAGTTGTAAAGATCAGAATGTTTAGACCTTTCCCTGCAAAGGAAGTGGCTTTGGCACTTTCAAAGGTAAAGGCAGTTGCTATATTTGACAGAGCAGAGAGCTTTTGTAATGTCGGAGGCCCGCTTTCGGCTGAGGTGACAAGAGCTATGTTCTACGGAAAGGTAAGAGCCGAAGTTATGGACTATGTTTACGGACTTGGCGGAAGAGACCTTTTGGAAGAGCATGCACAAAAAGTACTTGATGATCTTAAAAAGATAGTAAAAGACGGCGGTAGCGATGATTATTATCGTTATCTCGGTGTCAGAGAGTAGGAGGATAAGGCTATGGCATATAATTTTAAAGAAGTAGTTTCAAAGCCTGCAAGATTCACCTCGGGACACAGACTTTGCGCAGGCTGCGGTGCAGGTATTGCAGTCGGAAATGTTTTAAGAGCACTTCATGACGGAGATCATGCCGTGGTTGGAAATGCTACGGGATGTTTGGAAGTATCAACATATATGTATCCGTACACATCATATACGGACAGTTATATACACAATGCATTTGAAAATGCGGGTGCAACTATGGGCGGTGTTGAGACCGCGTATAGAGTTTTAAAGAAAAAAGGCAAGATTGACGAGACCTATAAATTCATTACATTCGGCGGAGACGGCGGAACTTACGATATAGGTTTTCAGTCGCTTTCGGGAGCAGCTGAAAGAGGACATGATTTTACCTATGTATGCTACGATAACGGAGCTTACATGAATACAGGTATTCAGCGTTCATCTGCAACACCTATGTACGCCGATACGACAACAACTCCGGTCGGAAGCGAGTCAAGCGGAAAGCCGCAGCCAAGAAAGGATCTTACGGCAATCATGGTTGCTCATAAT
Organism: Eubacterium sp.; assembly: GCA_024698965.1. GTDB lineage: Bacteria > Bacillota > Clostridia > Lachnospirales > Lachnospiraceae > RUG14243. The sequence continues at coordinate 4,154 of JAILQM010000125.1, forward strand.
ATTCCTTATGTGGCTCAGACAACCTTCGTTCAGAACTTTAAGGATTTACATATCAAATCCGAAAAAGCTATTTATACGGAAGGTCCTGCTTTCCTTAACATTATGGCTCCGTGTCCGAGAGGATGGAGATATAATACCGAAGACATTATGGAAGTATGTAAGATGGCTGTTGAGACCTGCTACTGGCCGCTGTTTGAAGTGGTTGAAGGCAGATGGATCTTAAACTATGAGCCGAAGAACAAGCTTCCGATCGAAGACTTTTTAAAGAGTCAGGGCAGATTTAAGCATCTGTTCAAAAAAGGAAATGAAGATTTACTTGAAGCGTTCCAGAAGGAAGTAGACAGAAGATGGGACGACCTTTTAAAGAAGTGTGAGTAAATAAAAGAAAGAAGAGATTTGATGAACATTGTAGTTTTAGCCGGCGGAACAAGCACGGAAAGAGATGTCTCTTTTGCATCGAGCGCTCTTATCAGTAAAGCGCTTAAGTCAAGAGGACATAAGGTGATAATGCTGGACGTATTCTTCGGATACGGAGATGAGGAATGTGATGTTTCGGGAGCTTTTGACAAAGCTGACGAGATTGCATTAAGCACTCAGGGAATCGGAGAAAAAGCACCTGATATCGAGGCGGTAAAGGCACTCAGAAAAGATAAGTCGGATGCATTTTTCGGACCGAATGTAATTGCAATATGCAAACAGGCTGATATAGTATTTATCGGTCTTCACGGTGAAAACGGCGAAAACGGTAAGGTGCAGGCAGCGCTTGACCTTATGGGAATAAAATACACAGGTTCCGGTTATCTTGGAAGCGCACTTGCGATGAACAAGGTTCTTACGCGTCAGATGTGCCTTAGGCATTCGCTTCCGGTTGCGGAGGGTATGTCCGTAAGAAAAGGATATTTTAACGGTGAACTTCCTCCGTTTGGATTCCCGTGCGTTGTAAAACCGTGCAGCGGCGGATCGAGCGTCGGAGTCTTTATGGTAAACAATGAAGATGAGTATAAAAACGCTGTGAAAGAGGCATTTACCTATGACGAAGAACTCGTAATAGAAAAATGCATTAAGGGAAGAGAATTTTCCGTAGGTGTAATAGATGGAAAGGCCTGCCCTGTAATTGAGATTGCGCCGATAAGCGGATTTTACGATTATAAGAATAAATACCAGGCCGGTGCTGCAGTTGAGACCTGTCCTGCCGATATTCCGGAAGAGGCAGCCGCAAAAATGCAGAAATATGCTGAGATTATGCATATTATTCTCCAACTTTCGGTATACTCAAGAACTGATTTTATGATGGATGAAAACGGTGATGTATTTGCACTTGAATGCAATACCCTGCCGGGAATGACTCCCACAAGCTTACTTCCTCAGGAGGCTAAGGTTTTGGGAATCTCGTATGAAGATTTGTGTGAAAAAATAATAAAGCTTTCTTTAGAAAAATATTAAACTTTACGTTTGGTGTAAAATTGCCGCTCGGCGGCATGTGAGGTATAAGATGAAAAAGATTACATTAAAGGAAGTTGCCGAGGCTTGTATGGGAAGCCTTATTTGTGATGAAGAAGAGGCTTTTGTTACGGGTGGCGTAACAGACAGTCGTCAGGTTGAAAAGGGAAATTTGTTCTTCGCCATCCCGGGCGAAAAAGTAGACGGACACAAGTTCGTGCCACAGGTCATTGAAAACGGAGCCGGAGCTGCGGTAATAGAGCATGATGTAGAAGGTGTATCTTCGCCTGTAATAAAGGTAAGAGACACCAAAAAAGCTCTTATGCAGGCGGCAGGATGCTACAGAGGCGGATTTGAAATACCCGTTATCGGTATAACCGGAAGTGTTGGAAAAACCAGCACGAAGGAGATGATAGCATCCGTTCTCGGAGAGAAATTCAATGTCCTTAAAACAGAAGGCAACTTTAACAATGAAATAGGTATGCCGCTTACTTTGTTTAAGGTAAGAGAGGAGCATGAAGCAGCAGTCGTTGAGATGGGAATAAACCATTTCGGCGAAATGGAAAGAATGAGCAAGGTAGCCCGTCCGGATATGTTTGTAATAACAAATATCGGAGACTGTCATCTTGAATTTTTGGGAGACAGAGACGGTGTGCTTAAGGCTAAAACAGAAGGCCTTGATATAATGGCAGAGGGCTCGCCTCTTATTTTAAACGGAGATGATGAGCAGCTTTTAAAGCTTAAAGACTATCCGGGACTTAAAGTCCTTTTCTACAGTCTTGAAAATAAAGATGCCTATGCTTACGCAACGGATATAGAATCCAAAGCCGAGGAAGGAAGCGATTTTACGCTTCATATCTTAGGCAAGCAGATAAGCGTACATGTACCTGTGCCGGGTAAACACATGGTGGCCAACGCACTTGCGGCAGCTATTGTCGGAACCGAAATGGGAATGGATATCGCCGAGATTAAATCGGGAATCGAAAAAGTTCAGACGATTTCGGGACGCAGCAACTTCATCCATGTAGGCGGAGTTACTGTTATTGATGACTGTTACAATGCTAATCCAAACTCTATGAAGGCGTCTTTGGAAGTGCTTTCAAACTGTTCGGGCAGAAGGATTGCGGTTTTGGGAGATATGGGTGAGCTTGGTGAAGAGACCAAAAATCTTCACTACGGCGTCGGAGAATATCTTGCCACATTAAACCTTGATGCCGTATTTTTCAGCGGAGAGCTTGCGGAGGAAATCTCAAGAGGAGCCGGAGATAACGGGGCGGAAAACCTTTTCTTTATCAAGGAAAAGGAGACAATGTCAGACATACTTTGTCACTATATAAAGCCCGGAGATACGGTGCTTGTAAAAGCTTCGCATTTCATGAATTTCGACAGTTTAATAAACGATTTAAAAGATTGTTTGTCATAATAAAAAACAGGAGCCGGAAAAAATTATCCGGTTCCTGTTTTTTTATGTTAGAAGAAAATGTTATCCACGATCTTCGGCATTTGCATCTTTCATCTTAAACATCGGAAGTGTAAAGATTAAAGCGATAACAATTAATGCTATGCAAAGATACCAGCCGCTCATGTCGTTTGCGCTGTTAATAAGAGCTACCATAATGGTTGCACCGAATGCTGCAGGAATAAGCTGCATAGCCATAATTACACGGTTGGCAGCCTGGTACTCTTTACGGCCGAATGCGAATGAGATTGAAGCCGGATGCATTGTAGGTACACCACCTGTCATGCAGGCAACACCGAATCCCCAAATTATAAGCCATGTTACGTTGCAGGCACCTGTTGATGAAACGGCCTGTTTTTGCATCATAAGTCCAAGTACCGGAAGAAGTTCTGTAAGACCGAGCATCATTGATGCGACAGGTGTTCCGAGCTTGTCATCAACAACACCGAAGACAAAACTCATAGGAATACCTAAAATGGCGCCGACTGAAAGCCATTTTGCAGCCTGTCCGAGGAAGAGAGTCATAGGTCCCATTGCTTCGAATAAACCTGCAAGAGGACCTGCGGCAACAACTTCCTGATTTGCCATGCAAAGATGAGTAAACCATACAACCATTGATGCCATACACATACCGATTATCATCTGATAGATACCGAAGCTGACAAATAAAATCCATGTCTTTTTCTGTGTAAGTACTTCTTTAACGGAAAGCTGTACTTCTTCTTCATTTGCTTCGGAAATAGGTGCATGATCTGCTCCGTCAGGATAAAGACCTACATCCTCAGGATAGTCTCTTAAAAGAAGTCCCGAAAGAATTGCGATTACAACGAGTATAACGCAAACACCTACGTAAAACGGTCTGTAATCACCGTTGAAATGAGTTGCTATAAAGCTGTTCATTACAGATGTTCCGATAACTGAAAAGAGTGGAGAACCTATGGTTATAATACCGAGAACACGTCCTCTGTATCTGATAAACCATGAGGCAGCAAGCTGGAATCCGGCCATCTGGAAGCACATACAAGAGCATCTTACGATGAATAAAGATGCGGCGTATAATGGATAATTTCCCTGTACTTCTGTAGAATTAATAGCCTGTGATGCGATTTCTACGCCCGATACGGATGCAATACCGTTGGCTGCGGCAATACCGAGGCAGCCTAAAGCCGAAATCAAAATACACGGAATAAGAGTTTTTCTTACGCCGAATTTGATAAAGCATGTACCGAATACAAATGTTAAAAGGATACAAACAAGGTTACCGATTGTTATCGGCATAAGTGTAGCCTGATTGCCCCATGCAGAGTAGCCCTGGATAATATTAATCTGGTCGTTTTGAAGACCTGAGTAGAAGAAATTGAATATTACTCCGAGGATACAGAATGCAATAGCGTAGCTGGCAAAGCTTCTTTTTTGCTTCATAATGTGAAACCCCCTAAATATAAAATTTTTAGAATAAGCGCGCGTGCCATTCCTACTTACAGGTTAATAATATCATTTGAAAAAATTCGTATCAATTTCAATAATTGAATGGTCATATCAAATATTTTGAAGTATACTGTTGGTGAGTGTTCTAATGTTTTAGGGGTGTTATGTAATGGAATTGACAAAACTTGAATATTTTAAAGCTGTCGCTACGAATTATAACATGCAGTACGCGGCAGAGCAGCTTAATGTTTCTCAGTCTACGATAAGTATGGCGGTAAAGTCGCTTGAAAAAGAACTCGAAGTGGAGCTTTTTCATCGCAGGGGAAGAAAGCTTGAACTTACCGAGGCCGGGACAATATTTTTGGCAGAAACAAACAAAATCTTAGATCAGGTGGAAGAATCTCTTTCCACGATGAACAAGTTCAGAAATTCAAGACAAAGAAGGTTTAACTTTATATCCGAGGCTATAGATTATACTAACAGAATGGTAATGATATTTAACATTCTTTATCCTCAGTATTGCCTGTCCCAGCAGAGAAGATCGGACGAGGATATTATATCTTTGCTTCTGTCCGAGAAGGTCGATGCTGCGGTTACTTTTGAAGATTACAGTGATGAGAATATATCTTCAGTTCTTCTTAGCAGCGAACCCATATGTCTTTTGGCAAACGAAAAAGAGCCTGTGGCAAGGAAAAAAGAAATAACGCTTAAAGAAGTCGAAAACTGTACGGTGATTACTGTGGATAATGACAGATCGATGAATAATATTGCAAAACCTTATTATCATATTCACAAGATTCATCCGCTTAAAACCGTGAGCGTTCCGGCGCCCGAATCCATCCCTTTTTATGTGGAATACATGCTTGGGGTGGGACTTATTACCCCAAGTACTTTTGAAGTAATAAAAAACCATTTTCCGTCCGTTGTGGCAATCCCTATAACCGATTCGGATTTTCGTTGGGATGTATATCTTACTTTAAACAAAAATCATAAGCTTTCGGCGGCGGAAAGAAATTTTTGCAGGATTTTAAAAGAGTTCGGAAAGTATGTTGACGAGAAAAACAACTATCCGGGCATAAATGAAATGAAGCCTTTTGCATAAAAATACCGGAGCTTTTTTATTGGCTCCGGTTAATTTTATTTGTTTAAGAGGTAAGCATTTCGGTTTGCGGTATACATTCTCTGAATAATATCCTGAGTATAGGCACCGAGGTTTTTCTTTGCTTCGGCGTCGAGCTCTTTAGGATAAATCGGTTTACCGTATTCTACGATTACATTTGTGGAATAAATCCACGGAAAATGATTTTCAAACACATCGTCGCTTCCGCAAATCGCAAAAGGCACTATCGCGCAGCCCGTCTTTTCTGCTATCTTTAAAGAGCCTTCCTTAAACGGCAAAAGGTTTTCCGGATCGTGGCTTCTTGTGCCTTCGGGGAAAATGCATACGGAAATGCCGGATTTAATATATTCTATTGCCTTAAGAATGGTTTTCAGAGCCTCTCTGGTATTTTCTCTGTTAAGAGCAAGACAGTAAAGTCGCTTCATCCACGTTCCTAAAATAGGCACCTTAAAGATGCCTTCTTTGGCAATATATCCGGTCAGGTTTTTACATATCGGGTAGGTTACCACAATGTCGAAAAAGCTTCTGTGGTTGCCGACGTATAAAACGCTTTCGTCTGTGGGAATGTTTTCCTCACCTTTTACGGTAAGCTTTATTCCGCTGAAAAAAGCCACACCTTTAAAGGCGGCCTGAACGATTTTAAGGCTGCTTGTATCAGCAGCCTTTTTATTAATCTTTGAAATTATCCATTCAATTAAAAACAGTGGTATTGATATTATAAAAAATATCAGTAAAAACAAAAGTGTTAAAATTAGTCTAAGCATTTAATTGCTCCCCGTATTTAAAACTAGTCGGCAAGCGATGTTTTCTGCTTAACGACTGTCTTAACATTGTAGCATGCAAAGGCTTCTTCAACAAGTTTTTCGTCAGGTTTTTTTGTAAAGAGACTTACTACCGGTACGATAATAAATCCTGCAAGCATTGCAACCGCACCACAGTTAATAGGCGACTGGATGATAGCCGGGAATGAGCTGCGGAAGAAAATGTTTGCTACCATAAGCACGCTGCTGAAGATGAAGCAAACCCAGCATGAAGCCTTGCTTATGCTCTTCCAGTGAAGAGAATACATGAAAGGTGCAAGGAATGCTCCTGCAAGCGCACCCCATGAAACGCCCATGAGCTGAGCGATAAATGTAACAGAGCTCTTGTACTGGATAAGAGCAAGTATAGCTGAAATTGCAATAAAGATTACAACGAGCACTCTTATGTATAAAAGCTGTTTTTTCTCACTCATATTTTTGATGATATTGTCCTTTATAAGGTCGATTGTAAGTGTCGAACTTGAAGCAAGAACGAGTGATGAAAGGGTTGACATTGAAGCTGACAACACAAGGATTACAACAAGCGCGATAAGTATTGGCGAAAGATTTGAAAGCATTGTAGGAATGATTGAATCATATCCGTTTGCTTCAATATCGATCTGATCTGAGAAAAGTCTTCCGAAACCGCCGAGGAAGTAGCTTCCTCCTGCAATTACAAGTGCAAACAGTGTTGAAATAATAGTTCCTTTTCTTACCGATTCCTCATCTTTAATCGCATAAAATTTCTGGACCATCTGAGGAAGTCCCCATGTACCGAGGGATGTAAGGATTACGACGAACATAAGGTTTAAAGGATCCGGTCCGAACATTGATGCAAATACGCCCGGAGTTGTGGATACGGTTTCGTCCGTAACTCTTGCGAGTCCGTCAAGTGCTGCCATAAAGCCGCCTTTACTTATAAGGACTGCAGCGATGATTGTAACAATGCCGAAAAGCATTATTATACCCTGAATAAAGTCATTTATGGCTGTTGCCATGTAGCCGCCGGCAATAACATAGATGGCGGTAAGGATAGCCATAATGATGATACACCATGAATAATCGATGTTGAAAGCCATTCCGAAAAGTCTTGAAAGACCGTTGTAAAGAGAGGCTGTATATGGGATAAGGAAGATAAAAATTATGATTGAAGCTCCTATCTTAAGTGCCGGACTTCCGAATCTTTCCTGGAAAAACTGTGGCATGGTAGCTGAGTTTAAATGCTGAGTCATGATTCTGGTTCTTCTTCCGAGAACAACCCATGCAAGAAGTGAACCAATGGCAGCATTTCCTATGCCGGCCCAAGTAGCCGCAAGTCCGTATTTCCATCCGAACTGTCCTGCATATCCGACAAATACTACGGCCGAAAAATAAGATGTACCGTAGGCAAAGGCTGTAAGCCAAGGTCCTACCGAACGTCCACCGAGTACGAATCCGTTGACATCTGTTGCGTGTTTACGACAGTAAAGTCCGATTCCTATAAGAATCAAAAAATAAATAATAAGTACAAGTAGTTTCATTTTTGTCTCCTTTGTGTTAATATAGGTGTGTTGCGTTAATGCGTTGTGCTTTAAACCGCAACGCTTTAAAGCAATAAAGTGAATATAACAAAAAAAGTATGATAAGTCAATAGATGGAGGTAAAAAATGCCAGTAACAGATTTTTTGGAAAGAAATGCCCAAATGTATCCGCACGAGGTTGCGCTTGTAGAACTCAACCCGGAGCAGAAGGATACAAGAAGAAAATCATGGAAGGAATCTGAACTTATTGAGCCTACAAGATTTGAGCCTTACAGAAGAGAAATCACATGGAGCGTCTTTAACGAAAAGGCCAATCGTTTTGCAAACATGCTCATTTCAAGAGGAGTAAAAAAGGGCGATAAGGTTGCCATTTTGATGTACAATTCTCTTGAGTGGCTTCCTATATACTTCGGCGTGCTTAAATCCGGAGCAATTGCCGTACCTTTCAACTTCAGATATGATGCGGATGAAATATTATATTGTGTAACTCTTGCAGAGGTAGACATTCTCGTATTCGGACCTGAATTTATCGGAAGAATAGAAACTCATGCCGATAAAATCAGCAAAAACACTCTGCTTATCTACGAAGGAGACGGATGTCCGTCATTTGCGGAAAGCTACAGAGAACTTGTGGCAAACTGCTCATCATCGCGTCCGGATGTGACAATTACAGATGATGATTTCGGAGCTATTTATTTTTCTTCGGGAACAACAGGATTCCCAAAGGCAATTTTACATAAACACCAGTCGCTTACTCAGGCTGCGGAGATGGAGCAGAAGCACCACTCTACATCAAGAGAAGATACCTTCCTTTGCATTCCGCCGCTTTACCATACGGGAGCAAAATTCCACTGGATGGGAAGTCTGGTTGCGGGAAGCAAAGCAATTCTTTTAAAGGGAACATCTCCGGATACAATTTTGTCGGCAATATCCAACGAAAGATGTACTATAGTATGGCTTTTGGTGCCGTGGGCTCAGGATATTTTGGATGCGCTTGACAGAGGCGATTTAAAGAAAGACAACTACGTGCTTTCGCAGTGGAGACTCATGCACATAGGTGCTCAGCCTGTGCCGCCTTCACTTATTAAGAGATGGAAAGAATACTTCCCAAATCACGATTACGATACAAACTACGGCCTTTCGGAGTCAACAGGCCCGGGATGTGTACACCTTGGCGTGGAAAACATTCACAAAGTAGGAGCAATCGGCGTACCGGGATACAGATGGCAGTGCAAGATTGTTGATGAGGAAAAGAATGTAGTAAAACAAGGCGAAGTCGGAGAACTTGCCGTTAAAGGACCGGGAGTAATGACCTGCTACTATAATGACGAGAAGGCAACATCCGAAGTGCTTGACAGCGAAGGCTGGCTCTATACCGGAGATATGGCCCGTCAGGACGAGGAAGGATTTTATTATCTCGTAGACAGAAAGAAAGATGTAATTGTCAGCGGCGGAGAAAATATTTATCCGGTACAGATAGAGGACTTCCTCAGAAAATGCGACAAGATAAAGGATGCCGCGGTAATCGGACTTCCTGACAGAAGACTCGGAGAAATTACAGCGGCAATCATCGAAATAAAAGACGGAATGACATGTACCAAGGAAGAAATTGAAGAATTTTGCACAGATCTTCCGAGATACAAGAGACCGAAAACCATTATTTTCGAGACAATACCGAGAAACGCAACCGGTAAGATAGAAAAGCCGAAACTTCGCAAGAAATACGGCGCAGATAACCTTGTTGCAAAAGAAAATGAAGTAGAATAGCGAAAATGCCTTCTTATAGTAAAAGAATTTGAAAAATACCTTAACTTATGGTAGGATATAGCCAAGGTAACATAAAATTGTTAGGTATACGGAGGATTTGAAATGAAGCGCGCTATTATGGCTATTACGCTTGCGACTGCTTTAGTTATAACGGGAGTTTTAACCGACATAAATTCCGGAAGTGCTTATGCGAGCACGAAGGAGAAACTTGAAGAAGCAAATGAGGAAGTAGAAGAGATTCAAAACAGTATCTCATCTAAACAAGGGGAACTTGATGAGGCTACAAGTAAGCTTACCTCACTTTTATTGGCACAAAGTGCGCTCGAAGCTGAAATAGAGGCTACCGAGACAGAAATAGAAGAGGTAAAGGTTGAACTCGAGGAAGCTAAAGAGCAGCAGGAATCGCAGTATGCGATTATGAAAACAAGAATACAGTACATGTATGAAAACAGCGTTGGAAGCGTTCTTGCATCTATACTGGATTCAAAGAGTATATCGGAAGTACTTAATAAGGTAGAATACTTATCTACGGTTTATACATACGATCAGAACCTGCTTGAGGCATATACACTTGTGACAGAACAGGTTGAAAGCCTTGAGGCAACTCTTGAAGCAGATCTTACAGAGAAGCAGGAACTTATGACAAGCTATAATCAGAAAGAAGTCGAGCTTGAAACTCTTACGGCTACTCTTTCGGCTGAGATGGATGATTATGAGAGCCAGCTTTCAGAGGCTCAGGCAATTGCCGATGAATATGCAAGTCAGTATAAATCGGAACTTGCGGCACAGAAGGCAGCAGCGGCAGCGGCAAGAGCAGCGGCGGCTTCAAGCTCATCGAGCTCGTCATCAAGTTCATCAAGCTCATCATCAAGTTCATCATCGAGCTCGTCATCAAGTTCATCCGGAACAACCTATTCGGGCTCGGGATCTTCTGTAGCATCTTATGCATGCCAGTTTGTCGGAAATCCATACGTTTGGGGAGGAACATCTCTTACAAACGGATGTGACTGTTCGGGATTTGTAATGAGCGTATATGCGCATTTCGGAGTTTCTCTTCCGCATTCTTCCTACTCGTTAAGAAGTGTGGGAACGGGTGTAAGCGAATCCGAAATACAGCTTGGAGACATTATCTGCTACGAAGGACATGTCGGTATTTACGCCGGAGGCGGTACCATGGTTAATGCACTTGGTACAAACTACGGTATTACATATACAAATATTCACTATAAGGATATCGTTTGTATCCGAAGAATATTTACCTAAAAATATTTTATAAACCCCAAGTATCTCATGAAAGAAGGAGAATATATGGAGACAGAACAGACAAATCATATTAGGGATATTGAGGAGCTTTTGCATTCATTTGCAGAAGCTCTGTCTATTGCCATTGATGCGAGAAGCCCGTACAATGGCGATCATACAAGGAGAGTCGCAGGATATACTCAGATGCTTATTGATCACATCAATTCAGAGCATGAGGCAGGAAAATGTGAGATGAGTTTTGACAACACTCATTCCACCCAGCTTGTTCTTGCGGCTTATCTTCATGATATAGGGAAACTTGCAATCCCGGTATCAATTCTGAATAAATCAAGCAGACTCGGTGAGAGAGTACAGAAAATCAGAGAAAGAATGAGACTGCTTCGTGCATATTGGGAAATAGATTTTCTGAAAGGAAGATGCACCGAAGAGGAGTATAAATCGGCATTATTTGACATTGACGAGATGGTATCAAAGGTCAAAAAGCTCAACGAAAAGCCTGAGCTTGATCTTGAAGATATTGCTTATATAAATAGAGTAAAGGATAAGCAGTACATTTCCGAAAAAGGGAAAAAAGTTTTCTATCTTACAAAGTATGAAGTTGACTGTCTTTCAATTATTCACGGTACACTTACGGAGAGTGAAAGACTCCTTATTCAGCAACACGCACTCATGACGCAAAAAATGCTTTCGACCATAAATTTTAAAGGTGAGTACAAAGAACTTGCCGTCTGGGCCGGCAATCATCATGAATATCTTGACGGCAGCGGTTATCCGGGCGGACTTAAGGCCGAAGATCTTTCGGTCGAGTCGAGAATTCTTACTATAGTAGACATTTTCGATGCTCTTACAAGCAAAGACAGACCTTATAAGGAAGCAAATACCACAGAAGAAGCATTTAAAATCTTGAATACTATGGTAAAAGAAGGTAAGATTGATAAAGACCTTACAGAATTATTTGAAGGTGCTTATAGAAATAATATGGAGGCAAAAAAATGAATCAGGAAAAACTGATAGTTATAGATTTCGGCGGACAGTACAATCAGCTTGTAGCTCGCAGAGTCAGAGAATGTAATGTCTATTGTGAGATTTATTCTTATAAGACCGATATTGAAAAGATAAAAGCGATGAACCCTAAGGGAATCATTCTTACCGGCGGACCTAACAGCTGCTATGAGGCAGATTCGCCGACTTATACCAAAGAACTTTTTGAACTCGGAATACCGGTGCTCGGTTTATGTTACGGAGCTCAGCTTATGATGCACATTCTCGGCGGAAAGGTAGAGAAAGCTCCTGTAAGAGAGTACGGAAAAACAGAGACTTTTATCGACGGAGCAAAAAACACCTTATTTGCAGGCATAGAGGAGTCAACTGTGGTTTGGATGAGTCATTTTGACTATATATCAAAAGTTGCTCCGGGATTTGAAATTATTGCTCACACCGCAGACTGTCCTGTTGCGGCAGCTTGTTGTGAAGAGAAAAAACTTTATGCGATTCAGTTCCATCCTGAAGTGCTTCACACAGTTAAGGGCAAAGAGATTATTTCAAACTTTGTACGAAATATTTGCCAAACCGCAGGCACATGGAAGATGGATTCTTTTGTTGAAAATACCATTAAAGAAGTCAGAGAAAAGGTCGGAGACGGAAAAGTGCTTCTTGCATTATCGGGCGGCGTGGACTCGTCTGTACTTGCGGCACTTCTTGCAAAGGCAATCGGAAAGCAGCTCACCTGCGTATTTGTAGACCATGGACTCCTTCGTAAAAATGAAGGTGACGAGGTTGAGGGTGTATTCGGTCCATCTGGCGAGTTTGACATCAACTTCATCAGAGTTAACGCCCAGGACAGATATTATGCAAAACTTGCCGGTGTTACAGAGCCTGAAAGAAAGAGAAAAATAATAGGCGAGGAATTTATTCGCGTATTTGAAGAAGAAGCCAAGAAGATTGGAAAGGTGGATTTCCTTGCACAGGGAACAATCTATCCCGATGTTGTAGAATCCGGACTCGGCGGGGAGTCTGTTGTCATAAAGTCCCACCACAACGTCGGAGGTCTTCCGGACTATGTTGACTTTAAGGAAATAATAGAACCTCTCAGAAATCTTTTCAAAGATGAGGTAAGAAAGGCCGGCCTTGAGCTTGGACTTCCGGATTATCTTGTCTTCCGCCAGCCGTTCCCGGGACCGGGACTCGGCATTAGAATTATTGGCGAAGTTACGGCTGAAAAGGTCAAAATCGTTCAGGATGCAGACTACATTTACAGAGAGGAAGTCGGGAACGCCGGACTTGAAAAACTGCCGGATCAGTACTTCGCAGCGCTTACAAACATGCGCTCGGTTGGTGTAATGGGCGATGAGCGTACCTATGATTACGCAGTTGCGCTCCGCGCGGTAGAGACTGTCGACTTTATGACTGCCGAAGCATCTGAAATACCGTTCGAGGTGCTCCAGAGAGTAATGAGCAGAATTATAAACGAAGTAAAGGGCGTAAACAGAGTATTCTACGACCTTACAAGTAAACCGCCGGGAACGGTGGAGATGGAATAACAGGTGAGTAGTTTCAAGTGGTTTGCAAGTGTATAAAAACCGGTAATATCAAGGGCTGAGAGCGTTCGTTCTCGGCTCTATTTTATTATGATTCTATGATTGATTCTGGAAAATGAGTTTATTTCTTTTTCAGATATAGCATAATATAGGAGTGATTATGAAGGCCCTCGAATTCGAGGGGGTTAGAAGTCAGGCTGGTGCTAATGGTTCTTCCAAATTTGGAAAGTTATTATGCTAAATGAAAAAAGGGGGTAATAATAAATGAAAAAGGAGATCGTATTTGGACCTAGTGTGGGAGCAAGTTTAAGAGCTGCTCAAGATGCAGGAATAGGGAAAAACTCAATGGGTGCAAACGATATTATCTGTTTGGAATATAATCTTGCCTTTGGGGATATATCTGAAAAAATTCCGTCTGACAGGAGATATCAGTATTTATATAAAAGTATAAGTACTATGTATCCGGCGGGAATAGCCGGATCTCTTGCCAAAGAGTGGATTGATGATTTAAAAAAGAAGAATAATAAATATTTACAGGAATTTAAAATTGCCATAAAAAATG
>JAILQM010000073.1 GCA_024698965.1 Eubacterium sp.
GAGAAAGACCATAGGTAGTATTTGATTCTACTATTGAATAATCCGAGTTTTTGTGAAATTTTCTATATAATTGCCGCAAAAAACGATTGACAACAACATAAAAAGAATGTATTATATTTGAGTATGCCGCACAGTGAGGTATAAGTCTGCCCATATGGCAGCACCGAAACTGGCGAGTAATGATAATAGGAGGTACCATAGATGTACGCAATTATTGCAACAGGTGGAAAACAGTATAAGGTTTCCGAAGGCGATATCATTACCATCGAAAAGCTTGGTGTTGATGCCGGTGAGAGCGTTGTTTTTGATCAGGTTCTTGCAGTAAACGATGATAAGCTTGTTGTAGGTAATCCTACAGTTTCAGGAGCTTCAGTTAAGGCTACCGTAGTTGAAAACGGAAGAGCTAAAAAAGTAATCGTTTATAAGTACAAGAGAAAGACCGGATATCACAAAAAGAACGGTCACAGACAGTCATACACAAAGGTTAAGATTGAAAACATTAGCAAATAGTTTTTTATGAATACTGTAACAATTAGAAGAGATAAAGAAGGCTTTATCAAAGGATTTACAAGTCAGGGACATTCGGGTTATGCCGAAAGCGGCAATGATATTGTTTGCGCGGCTATTTCCGTTCTTGTAATAAACACTGTAAATTCAATTGAAAGCTTCACAAAGTCTTCGGCAGATGTTTCTTCCGATGAAGAAAATGCCGTTATAAGCTGTGAAGTTGAATCATATAAAAATGATGATGTTCAGCTGCTTTTTAAATCACTTCTTTTGGGACTTGAAAGTATTTATAAAAATTACGGTAATGAATATATCAGGATTATATTCAAGGAGGTGTATTAGAGATGATGAACTTAAATCTTCAGTTCTTCGCCCACAAAAAGGGTGTTGGTTCTACTAAGAACGGTAGAGATTCAGAATCAAAAAGATTAGGCGCAAAGCGTGCTGACGGACAGTTCGTACTTGCAGGAAATATCATTTACAGACAGCGCGGAACAAGAATTCATCCGGGCGTAAATGTTGGACGTGGTGGAGATGATACTTTATTTGCAACTGCTGACGGAATTCTTCGTTTTGAAAGAAAAGGCAGAGACAAAAAGGTTGCATCTGTTTACCCGGTTGAACAGTAAACCATACTGCATTTTAGGGGCTGCTTTATAGGCGGCTCCTTTTTTTGAAGTTTGTTTTTTGTTATGAGGTGACAAAATGTTTGCGGACAGAGCTAGAATAATAATTAAATCAGGTAACGGCGGAAACGGTCATATCAGTTTCAGAAGAGAAAAATATGTTCCGAACGGCGGACCTGACGGAGGAGACGGTGGAAAAGGCGGAGACGTTATTTTCGTTGTAGATGAAGGACTTAATACTTTAACCGATTTCAGACATAAGCATAAGTTTGCAGCCCAAAACGGAGAAGAGGGCGGCAAGCGTAATTGTCATGGAAAAAACGGTGAAGATATAATTGTTAAAGTACCTCTCGGAACAGTTATTAAAGATGCCGCTTCCGAAAAGGTAATTGCAGATATGTCGGCTGATAACAGAAGGCAAATCGTTCTTATGGGCGGAAGAGGAGGAAAAGGTAATATGCATTATGCCACTCCTACCATGCAGGCACCGAAATATGCCCAGCCCGGAAAAGAAGGAATTGAGCTGGAGGTTATTTTAGAGCTTAAGGTAATTGCGGATGTCGGACTTGTAGGTTTTCCGAATGTCGGTAAATCAACTCTTTTATCAAGGGTTACAAATGCAAATCCCAAGATTGCAAATTATCATTTTACAACGATTGATCCTAATCTCGGAGTCGTAGACCTTGATGAAGGAAAAGGCTTCGTTATGGCAGATATTCCCGGACTTATCGAAGGAGCTGCGGAAGGAGTCGGACTCGGCCACCAGTTTCTCAGACATATCGAAAGAACAAAGGTTATAATTCATCTAATAGATGTTGCCGGCACAGAAGGCAGAGATCCGTTGGAAGATTTTGATATAATTAATAAAGAGCTTGAGAAATATAATTCCGATATTTTAAACAAGCCTCAGATTGTTGCGGCAAATAAAATCGATGCGATTTACGATACCGAATGCGATCCGGTTAAAAGACTTACCGAGACTTTGGAAGAAAAAGGTGTTAAGGTTTATCCGATTTCAGCTGTTACGGGAAAAGGCATTAAAGAACTTTTATATGCCGTATATGAGACCTTAAAAAAGCTCGGAGATGAGCCTGTAGTATTTGAGCAGGAATATTTCCCTGAGCTTCACAGATTCGAAGAAGAACCTTACAGCGTAGAATACAATGAAGAAGACGGTGTGTTTGTTGTCGAAGGACCTAAGATTGAAAAGATGCTCGGCTATACAAATTTAGAGTCTGAAAAAGGCTTTGTATTCTTCCAGAGATTCTTAAAAGAAAACGGTATTCTTGACGAGCTTAAAGAACTCGGAATAGAAGAGGGAGATACGGTA
The DNA here is from genome assembly GCA_024698965.1 of Eubacterium sp. Lineage (GTDB taxonomy): Bacteria > Bacillota > Clostridia > Lachnospirales > Lachnospiraceae > RUG14243. Next base: position 2,464 of record JAILQM010000073.1, read on the forward strand.
AGAATGTATTCCCTTGAATTTGATTATTATGAATAAGGAGTTATCAATGACTACAAAACAGAGAGCTTATCTTAAAAGTCTTGCTATGACAATGAACCCTATATATCAAATAGGAAAAGCCGGTATAACGCCTGAACTTACGGAAGGCGTTGCTGAAGCGCTTGCCAAAAGAGAGCTTATAAAAATAAACGTATTAAAGAACTGCTTTGACGATCCTAAAGAGCTTGCGCAGATACTTTCCGAAAGAACCAAATCGCAGGTTGTTCAGGTAATCGGGCGTAAGATAGTATTGTATAAGGAATCCGAAGATAAGATTATTACATTACCGAGGTAGATTAAGGGGATATGTTTAAGAAAAAGAGAATCGGAATAATGGGAGGAAGTTTTAATCCCATACATTACGGACATCTTATTATGGCGGAAAATGCAAGGGTGCAGTTTAACCTTGATAAGGTATGGTTTATGCCAAACGGCAACCCGCCGCATAAAGATGTAAATAAAATTGTCGATGCCGAAACGCGTTGTGTTATGACGTCTTTGGGTATTTCGGACAACCCCGGATTTGAACTCTCGAGACATGAAACCGATAAAAAAGATGTTTCTTACACATATTTAACTCTTACAGAGCTTAAGAAAAAGCATCCTAATTGTGATTTTTTCTTTATAATGGGAGGAGATTCGTTATATAATTTCAATCACTGGGTACATCCGGAAATAATTGCCGGATTATGCGTTATTCTTGTAGCAGCAAGAAATGATATGCACGACGAAAAGCTTAAGAGTAAAATGCACGATTTAAGAGTTTCTTACGGAGCGGATATAAGAATAATTGATTGCCCAAGTTACGACATTTCATCTTTTCTTATAAGGGAAAGAATAAAAGAAGGTCTTCCGATAAAATATCTCATACCGGAAAAAGTAGAAAATTATATTACGGAGCATAATTTATATGAACAGCGAAACGATGAATAAGGAACCAATGGATTTTACCGAAATAAGGAACAAACTTGAAGCAAATTTAAAGCCAAAAAGATTTAATCATACTGTGGGAGTTACTTTTACAGCTGCCGCAATGGCAATGAGATACGGCTTTAATATAGATAAAACAATGCTTGCAGGTTATCTTCATGATTGCGCAAAACATCTAAGCGCAGAAGAGAGTATTAGCCTTATTTTAAATGCAGGCCTTGAGGTTACGGAATATGAAAGACAAAATCCTCAGCTCCTTCATGCTAAAGCCGGTTATGTTCTTGCACAAACAGAATATAATGTCGAAGATGAAGAGGTTCTTCATGCCATTTTGGTTCATACGACAGGATGCGTAGGAATGAGTCTTTTGGATAAAATTATATTTATAGCTGATTTTATAGAGCCGGCCAGATATGTTCAGCCTCATTTAAAAGAACTCAGAAAGCTTGCGTTTACTGATATTGATGAATGTCTTTTACATATTTTAATTGACACAATAGAATATCTTGATCAGTCGGACAAAGTAATAGATCCGACAACAAAAGAAACCTATGATTTCTATTCAAAGGTTGTAGAGTACAAGCCGTATTAAAGGAGGATTTATGGATTCTTTAAATAAACTCAAAATAATATACAAAGCTCTTGATGATAAACAGGCAATTGACATTAAAATGATTGATATAAGGGAGATTTCTTATATTGCCGATTATTTTGTTATAGCTTCTGCGAGTAATATTAATCAGATGCAGGCTTTTACAGATAATATCGAAACCGAACTTATAAAAGAAAAAATACATCTTCCGAAAATTGAAGGGAAGAGAGATTCTTCATGGCTTCTTATAGATTTGGGAGATGTTATTGTTAATCTTTTCCTCGACGATCAGAGACATTTCTATGATTTGGAAAAGCTTTGGATGGACGGAAAAAACGTTAGCTTTAATTAATAAACATAAAAAACCGGACAGAATAAACTGTCCGGTTTTTGTTTTTCTAGAAGAATCTAAATACTCCGAAGACCTTACCTAAAATTTCTACATCGTTTAAAATAATAGGATCCATAGAATCGTTTTCAGGCTGGAGCCTTATATGACCGTCTTCTTTATAAAAAGTCTTAACGGTGGCGGAATCATCAACAAGAGCAACAACCATGTCTCCGTTGTCGGCAGTGGACTGCTTTTTTACTATAATACTGTCGCCACTGAAAATACCGGCATTAATCATGCTTTCTCCTTTAACTTTAAGCATGAAAGTCTCTTCGTTAGGCATGTATTCAACCGGAATAGGGAAGTAGTTCTCAATGTTTTCCGTAGCAAGAATCGGCTCACCGGCAGCGACTCTGCCGACCATAGGTACGTTTACAACCTCTCTTCTGGCTAAATTAAAATCATCATCAGTAATTTCAATAGCCCTAGGTTTAGATAAATCACGTCTTATATAACCATTCTTTTCAAGATTCTCAAGATGGGCATGAACGGATGAAGTCGATTTTAAATTAACGGCATCGCAGATTTCTCTGACTGAAGGCGGATAGCCTCGAGATAAAATCTCACTTTTAATATATTCAAGTATTTCGGACTGCTTTGGTGTAATTTTTCCGTTAGGCATTAAAGACCTCCTTTATGCAAACATATATTCTGATGAAATTATAACATACCTACAGATTGAAAGCAAACATATATTCCGAAATTTTGTTCGATTTTTCTGTTGACAAACAAACGTTCCTGTATTATTATAAAACAAACAGATGTTCTCGAACATATTATCGATTGATTCGGAGGTTTGATTATGACAAGAACAAATATAATTTCAATAATAATAGTTGCAGCTGTATTAATTTCGGCAGCTTTGTTTTCGGGTAAGATCATAATGGCTAACAGCAGTCCGGATCTTTCTGCAAATACAGTAAAATGCTATACCACGGTTGAGGTTAAAAAAGGAGATACTCTCACGTCTATCGCCAATAAATACATCTCTTCCGAATATTCGTCCGTAGACGAATACATAGATGAAGTAATATCTCTCAATCACCTTAAATCCACAAAAATATTGGCAGGAGAGTATATTGC
>JAILQM010000139.1 GCA_024698965.1 Eubacterium sp.
AAGACCCCTTGAAGACTACAAGGTAGATAGGGCAGAGGTGGAAGTGCAGTAATGTATGGAGCTGACTGTCACTAATCGGTCGATGGCTTGATCGAATAAGGAATAAAACGAATAGATTCGCAGGCAGATAATTCGAACAAACTTGTATGTAAAGAATTGTCAGGCAAGAATCGTGCACGTTTGCTTGCAAACGGCAGCGAGAAACGTAAGTTTCGAGCTGATTCGTTTTAAATATCAAAAGAGTAAATCATTCAATGGCTTATAAAAAAGTAAATCATTCGAAAGATACTCCAAAGCATAAATCATTCGAGAATCGCTTATCAAAGATCATTCTGTATGAAATTTTGAAGGTACATACCTTTTTAAGGCCTAGTGGCTCAGTTGGTTAGAGCGCCGCCCTGTCACGGCGGAGGTCGAGGGTTCGAGTCCCTTCTGGGTCGTTTTATAATATATGGGATCTTAGCTCAGCTGGGAGAGCATCTGCCTTACAAGCAGAGGGTCACAGGTTCGAGCCCTGTAGGTCCCATTTATTTTTGCCGATGTGGCTCAATTGGCAGAGCAGCTGATTTGTAATCAGCAGGTTATCGGTTCGAGTCCGATCATCGGCTTTTATAACTGAATATAGTTATATATGGATGGATTCCCGAGTGGCCAAAGGGGACAGACTGTAAATCTGCTGCAAATTGCTTCGGTGGTTCGAATCCACCTCCATCCATTCTTTTCTTGAAAAAGAAAAGTGTAACATGATATCGCGGGATGGAGCAGTCTGGAAGCTCGTCGGGCTCATAACCCGAAGGTCGCAGGTTCAAATCCTGCTCCCGCAATTTTCTATTTATTTGCCCAGTTAGCTCAGTTGGTAGAGCAGAAGACTGAAAATCCTCGTGTCTCTGGTTCGATTCCGGAACTGGGCATTTCGACTATTTAAAAACAATATGGGCCATTAGCTCAGGTGGTAGAGCACTTGACTTTTAATCAAGTTGTCCGGGGTTCGAGTCCCCGATGGCTCACTAAAAAAAGCTATTCCTTAGGGAGTAGCTTTTTTTTAAAGAAAAAATATTTAAAGAAAAAATAAAGAACTGCGAAGATACTGAATAATAAGTGAGGGGGGAGTATTAAATCTCAGTATTTTCGTAGTTCCTTAAGAGGGAGATTATGAAAAAAAGTTTGTTATCGAAGGAATAATTCCTTTGATGGTTATACTATAACCATTTTTTGTGAAAAAGTTGTGACTAAAATTCGAAGGTTCATTGAAGAATTTATAAATAAGGTATAAATTATAGATGATATCGCAAATGTTTAGAAAGGAAAGCCTATGAGAATCTTAATGCTTGGGAATAGTTTTATATTTGTAAATGAATTGGATGTGCTTTTATCGCAGCTGACAGGAGCGGAAGTTATTGCGCATACAAGAGGCGGTGCAAGGCTTGCAGAGCAGTTGAATCCGGAAACGAAGATGGGAGCGAAAACCTTAAAAGCTTTAAAAGAAGAAAAGTGGGATTATGTCATCTTGCAGGAGATGAGTAATGGCCCGATAACAGAAAAGGATGCATTTTTGCGAAATGCCGGTAAATTGTGTGATAAGATAAGGGAAAATGGTGCAAAGCCGGTATTCTATGCAACCTGGGCATATAAAAAAGGAAGCGAGAAGATGGCATCCATGAATATGAGTTATGAGGATATGTATGAGCAGATGTACGACTCTTACCACCAGGCTGCACAGGAAAATGATGCATTGATTGCAGATGTAGGAAAAGCATTTTACGAGCATTCACAAATGCAGGAATTATATAGTAGTGATTGCTATCATCCGAGCCTGGCAGGTTCAAAGCTTGCAGCGCGCATTATAGCGCAAACCATAGAAAACGATTGGAGGAATTAAGATGGAACTCGAAAAAGCATTGTATTTAAGAAGATCGGTTCGAAAATATACGGATGAACCAATTAAAGAAGAAGAATTACAAAAGATTATAGATGCCGGAGAGACGGCACCAATTGCAGTTGGTGATCATGAAAAAACACATATCACCGTGGTAACGGATGAGAAAGTAATAGAAGCAATCAGAAAAACCTGCCTGACTCCTTCAAGGAAGACCCCGGGGAAGATGATTGATCCATTACACGCTGCAAAAACATTAATTTTGGTGTCAGCAACAGACATTTCCGATGATCATATTGAATATTGTAATGTAGCCTGTGTGATTGAAAATATGATTTTACAGGCAACTGCACTTAATATTGGAAGCTGCTATACGTGGGGATGCCTTGGAAAGTTAAAAGCAGACGAGGAAGTTATGAAGATGCTTAAGATACCGGAAGGCTATGAGATTCTATCAGGACTTACGGTTGGTTATGCAAATAAACCGCTTGCGATGAGAGAAAAAGAAGAGCGAATTGCGATAACAAGAATTTAGTCAAAAGCAAGGGGAAAGAGTATGTTATCTTTAGTAGTTAATGTATAGTAAGTTAAATTATAAATATATCCTAATAGACCTTGTAATTATAAGGGGTTGTTAGGATATATCATTGTAAAGTATGTGTACCTTAAAAACTGAATATATAAAAATATTAGACAGTAGAATAAGTGTTGAACATATGTTCTTATTGCGGTAAAATATACAGTGATAAGAGTTATTTTAACATTATATACATATTGCAAATGTATTGGAGGCATTTAATACATGGAACTACATGTTATAGAACGTGAAGGAAGGGAGACAGTTGTTCTACTGGATAATGAGATGAGAATTGTAAAGCCAGTGTATGACTATCTGAAATTCCAAAGACAGAGAGACAAA
>JAILQM010000046.1 GCA_024698965.1 Eubacterium sp.
ATGCTGCTTTTACTTTTTGCCGGTATTATGGATACAATTAAAGAAGTTATAAGCCTTCAGAAAGATAAGCAGACGGCTGTGGTTGCAAGTGAGATGAAAACGGAGTTTCTTGCTAATATGTCTCATGAAATTCGTACGCCTATAAATGCGATTCTCGGAATGAATGAGATGATTCTTCGTGAAAGTACGGAGGAAAACATTGCTTCATATGCGACAGATGTGGATAACTCGGGAAGAATGCTCCTTATGCTCATAAACGATGTTCTCGATTTTTCAAAGATTGAGTCCGGAAGAATGGAACTTGTGGAGTCCGAGTTTGACATTGTATCCGCTTTAAGTGATGTTTATATGCTCATAAGACTTAAGGTTAAGGAGAAAAACCTTGTTTTTAACGTAAACATAGACCCCGATATTCCGAAGATGGTAATGGGAGATGAGAACAGGTATAAGCAGGCGCTGACCAACATTCTTACAAACGCCGTTAAATATACGGAAAAAGGTAGCGTGAGCTTAAATGTTACGGGGAGGGCTTTGGAGGATGGAAAATTCCTTATTGAGGCAATAGTAAAAGATACCGGAATCGGAATCAAAAAAGATGATCTTGACAAGCTTTTTGATGCATTCCAGAGAGTCGACGAAAAGAAGAACCGAAGCATTGAAGGTACGGGGCTCGGACTTGCAATCACCCAGCAGATAGTTTCTCTTATGGGCGGGGACATCAGAGTTGAAAGTACATACGGAAAAGGCTCGACATTTACAATAAGTATTGTCTTTAAAGTATCCGGAACTGAGACTGTCGGCGAGACGAATTTCGATAAATATGAGGGTAAGAAAGAAAAGGCGCAGCTAAGAGAATTCAGCTCACCGGGATCGAAAGTCCTTGTGGTTGATGACGTTGCGATGAATATAAGGGTATTTATGCAGTTTATTAAGAATACGGGAATAGATGCGGAGAGTGCTCTTTCCGGCAAAGAAGCAATTGATAAATGGAAAAAGACAAAATACGATCTTGTATTTTTGGATCATATGATGCCGGAGCTCGACGGTATTGAGACGGCCCGCATAATGTGGAAAGAAAATGAGGTCAATAAAGATACGCCGATTATTATGCTTACTGCAAATGCGATTGCGGGAATGAAGGAAAAATATGAAGCCGAAGGATTCTCGGATTATATTACAAAGCCGTTTAAGTATGATGAGTTTATCGATGCTCTTGAGAAGTATTTGCCTAATAAAAATACCGGCCCGGATATTGCAAAAATAGATATTGAGGCGGGAATGGTATACTGCGCGAATGATAAGGATTTCTACAAAGAGGTTTTAAACGAGTATCTTGAAAGCGACAAGACTGCCGATCTTAAAGCCAGATATGAAGAAAAAGATGCCGAAAACTTAAGAATACTCGTGCATTCACTAAAGAGTACGTCTAAGACCGTGGGCGCAACCGAGTTCTCGCAGCTTGCCTTAGAGCTCGAAAACGCCGTAAAGGCCGAAGACTGGCAAACTATAGATGCCCTTTTTGACAACACCATAAGCGGTTACGCAGCAGTCAGGGATGAAGTCAGAAAAGTGTTTGAAGAAATATAAATATCAGCATAGGCAGCATAGGGGACGGTTCTCTTTGTCAGCACAGGGGTCAGCATAGGCAGCATAGGGGACGGTTCTCTTCAGCATAGGGGACGGTTCTCTTTGTTCATTTAGTATTTATCAAAGCTTTAATTAATTGCTGACTAAATGAACAAAGAGAACCGTCCCCTGTGCTGAGTCCCCTATGCTGAAGAGAACCGTCCCCTATGCTGACCCCTGTGCTGACAAAGAGAACCGTCCCCTGTGCTGAGTCCCCTATGCTGAAATTTGATATAGTTAAAAGAGGTCTTTTGTGGTATAGTATTAACTGAGCATAAAGGGCTCTTTTTTGTGTGTGAGTTTACAGCATGAAAAAAAATAAAAACAGAAGATAAATGTTTTAAAGGAGATATATTTAAAATGAAACTTGGAATCGTGGGACTTCCGAATGTCGGAAAAAGTACACTTTTTAATTCTATTACAAAGGCGGGAGCGCTTGCGGCGAATTATCCGTTTGCAACAATAGATCCTAATGTCGGAGTCGTATCAGTGCCGGACGAGAGAATAGTGGAGCTTGGAAAGCTTTACAATACAAAAAAGGTGACACCTGCGGTTATAGAGTTTGTTGATATTGCGGGTCTTGTTAAGGGAGCATCTAAGGGTGAAGGTCTCGGAAACCAGTTTTTGGCAAACATAAGAGAAGTAGATGCCATAGTACATGTGGTAAGATGCTTTGAAAATACAAATATTGTTCATGTGGACGGATCAATCGATCCGGCAAGAGATATAGAAACCATAAATTTAGAGCTTATTTTTGCCGATATCGAAATGCTTGACAGAAGAATCGGTAAAATACAGAAGCAGGCAAAAATGGATAAAACCTATGCAAAAGAGCTTGCTCAGGCTGAGAAGATTAAAGCTCATCTTGAGGACGGAAAGCTTGCAAAGACATTTGAAGTTGAGGATGATGAGGAACTTGCTGCATGGTTTAAATCATATAATCTTCTTACGGCAAAGCCTACAATTTACGCGGCCAATGTATCTGAAGACGATCTTGCGGATGACGGAGCATCGAATCCTTTTGTAAACGCAGTCAGAGATATGGCAGCTAAAGAAGGCAGCGAAGTATTCGTAATCTGTGCTGAAATCGAGCAGGAAATCTCAGAACTTGAGGATGATGAAAAGGCAATGTTCTTAGAGGATCTCGGCATTAAAGAGTCCGGACTTGATAAGCTTATCAAAGCCAGCTACAGTCTTTTGGGGCTTATTTCTTTCCTTACCGCAGGTGAGGATGAGTGCAGAGCCTGGACGATTACAAAAGGAACAAAAGCACCTCAGGCAGCGGGTAAAATCCATACCGATTTTGAACGTGGATTCATTAAGGCCGAGGTCGTTAATTATGCTGACCTTTTGGAGTGCGGATCGCTTGCTGCGGCCAGAGAAAAAGGTATTGTCGGAATGGAAGGAAAAGAGTATATTGTTAAGGACGGGGATGTTATTTTATTCCGTTTCAATGTTTAAGGAGGGGAAATATGAAGTGCCCATTTTGCAACAGCGAAGATACCAGAGTTATTGATTCAAGACCGGCTGACGACGGCAGCAGTATCAGACGCAGAAGAATGTGTGATGAGTGCGGTAAAAGATTTACAACGTATGAGAAGGTTGAAACAATTCCGCTTATTGTAATCAAGAAAGACCAGAACAGAGAGCAGTATGACCGTTCCAAAATTGAGGCGGGAATACTTCGTGCGTGTCATAAAAGGCCAATATCGGCAGCGGATATCACAAAGATAGTTGATGAACTCGAAACAGAGATTTTTAACAGGGAAGAAAAGGAGATTTCTTCCGATGAAATAGGGGAAGAGGTAATGCTCAAGCTTAAAAAGCTCGACGATGTTGCCTATGTTAGATTTGCTTCTGTTTACAGAGAGTTTAAAGACGTTAATACATTTATGGAAGAATTAAAGAAAATATTGGACAAATAATATAAGGGGGCAATTCACGGAATTGCCCTTTTTTAGAACGGAGATGTTTTTATGAGTATTCTTATTAAAGGCGGAAGAGTTATCGATCCTTCCGATGAAACGGATGCGGTAAGAGATATTCTTATTGACGAGGGAAAGATTGTAAAAGTTTCCGAGAATATCGATGAGAGCGCGGATGAAATCATAGATGCGAAAGGTCAGATCGTAATGCCGGCGTTTATAGATTTACACGTACATTTAAGAGATCCGGGACAGACCTATAAAGAGACGATAGAAAGTGGTTGTGCAGCTGCGGCAAAAGGCGGATTTACAAGAGTATTCGCCATGCCAAACACAAAGCCTGTGGCGGATTCTGCCGAGATTATAAAGGACGTGGAAGAGCGTGCAAAAAAGACAGGCGTTAAGGTGCATCAGGTCGGTGCGATCACAAAGGGACAGATGAATAAAGAGCTTGCCGATCTTGAAGGAATGTATAACGCGGGCTGCATTGCACTCTCCGAAGACGGAAAGAGTGTTATGAACTCGCAGCTTTATCGAGAAGCAATGGAATTTGCGGCAGCTCATGATATGGTTGTAATGGCTCACTGTGAGGATATAAATCTTGTTCACGGCGGAGTCATGAACCGCGACGAAAAATCAAAAGAACTCGGACTTCCGGGTATTACAAATGCTACGGAAGACGTTATTATAGCAAGAGACATTCTGCTTTCAAAAGAAACCGGAGCAAGGCTTCACCTTTGCCACTGCTCAACGGAAGATTCGGTCAGAATGATAAGAGAAGCCAAAGAGGACGGTCTTAAGGTATCGGGCGAGGTTTGCCCGCATCATTTTACTTTATGTACGGAGGATATTCCGGGCGATGATGCGAATTTTAAGATGAATCCGCCTCTTAGAACAAGAGAAGACATGGAAATCTTAAGGGAAGGTCTTGAGGATGATATTATGGATGTTATTTCGACAGACCATGCTCCTCATTCTGCCGAGGAAAAGGCAAAATCCATGAAAGAGGCTCCGTTTGGAATAGTGGGGCTTGAGACATCGCTCGCCCTTTCATGGACAACGCTTGTTGAGGGCAAATACCTTACTCCTATGCAGCTTGCAAAGAAAATGAGTCTTAATCCCGCAAAGATTGCTCATGTTGAGGGAGGATCTCTTGCAGAAGGAAAACCGGGTGATGTAGTTGTATTTAATGTAAGTGAGGAATACGAAATAAACCCTGATAAGTTCGTATCAATGGGCAAAAACACACCGTTTGCCGGTAAAAAGGTAAAAGGCCGTGTGCTTTATACCATATCGGACGGAAAGATTATTTATAAAAACAAATAAAACGCCATAGCGGAGGAAGAAATGATTAATAAACTTATAGACAAAATAACCAAAACAAATGCACCAATCTGTGTGGGACTAGACCCTATGCTTTCTTATGTGCCGGAGTTTTTGCAAAAAAAAGCATTTGAGATGCACGGAGAGACTTTGGAAGGTGCGGCTGAGGCAATTTGGCAGTTTAACAAAGAGATAATTGATAAGGTTTATGACATTATTCCTGCCGTAAAGCCTCAGATTGCGATGTATGAGCAGTTCGGCCCGGCCGGGCTTGTGGCTTACAGAAAGACGGTCAGTTATTCAAAAGAAAAAGGACTTGTTGTTATCGGAGATGTTAAAAGAGGAGATATAGGCTCGACATCTGCAGCCTATGCCGATGCACATCTCGGAAAGGTTAAGGTCGGCTCTAAGACTTATTCTGCCTTTGACGAGGATTTTGCGACAGTAAATCCGTATCTTGGAACAGACGGAATCGAGCCTTTCCTTAAGGTTTGCAAGGAAGAGAACAAGGGAATATTTGTACTTGTAAAGACCTCGAACCCTTCAAGCGGAGAGTTCCAGGACAGACTTATTGACGGAAAACCTCTTTACGAGCATGTTGCTTCCAAGGTAAATGAGTGGGGAGAAGGCACGGGATGTGACTCATATACAGCAGTAGGAGCCGTAATTGGAGCAACTTATCCGGAAGTCGGAAGAAGAATGAGAGCTGCAATGCCAAAGGCATTTTTACTTGTGCCGGGATACGGCGCACAGGGAGCCACAGCCGCAGATCTTAAGGATTATTTTGATAAAGACGGTCTCGGAGCGATAATAAACTCATCAAGAGGCATTATCTGTGCATATACAAAAGAAAAATACATGCGCTTCGGAGAGGGAAATTTCGGAGAGGCTGCAAGAGCCGCAACCCTTGATATGATAGCGGATTTAAACAGTGTAAGGTAAGTTTTATGATAAAAACCAAAGTAAGAATTATAAATCAGGAAAAGATTGCGGAAGGCATTTTCGATATGGCCCTTTCGGCACCGGAGATTGCCAAAGACGCAAAAGCCGGACAGTTTGTAAATGTATATCTTCCGGATAAGAGCAGGATTTTGCCGCGCCCTATCAGTATCTGCGGATACAACAGGAGTGAAGGAACTTTAAGACTTGTATACAGGGTTACGGGGGAAGGCAAGGGTACGGAGATGTTGTCTTCTTTAAAAGCCGGCGATGAACTCGAAATTTTAGGGCCTTTGGGAAACGGTTATGATATTTCGGGAATGAAGGGCAAAAAAATTGTGCTTTTCGGAGGTGGAATCGGAATTCCGCCAATGCTTGGACTTGCAAGAAGCTTATACGAACTTACCGAGACAAAATGCGATGTTGTTTTGGGTTATAGGACTGACGATCTTTTTTTGGAGAATGAGTTTAGAACCTTCGCCAATGTTCATATTTCAACCGACGACGGATCGTTTGGAGTAAAAGGTACGGTAATAGATGCGGCTAAAAATGATAAGTTAGAGGCAGATGTTGTTATGGCCTGCGGACCTATGCCTATGCTAAGGGGCGTAAAAGAGTTTGCAAAAGAAAACGGCGCAAAGGGATTTATATCACTTGAAGAGAGAATGGCCTGCGGAGTGGGAGCCTGCCTTGGCTGTGTATGTAAAACCACAGAAACTGACGATCATTCTCACGTCAAAAATGCGCGCGTATGTAAGGACGGTCCTGTCTTTGATATAGACGCAGTACAACTCTAAGAGATGGAGATTAATACCTATGGCAGATATGAAGATAAATATAGCCGGAGTCGAATGGAAAAATCCGGTGACTGTGGCATCGGGAACCTTTGGTTCGGGTATGGAATACAGTGAATTTGTGGATTTAAACAGACTCGGTGCAATAACAACCAAAGGAATAGCAAATGTTCCGTGGGAAGGAAACGAAACTCCGAGAGTTGCCGAGGTTTACGGTGGCATGCTTAATGCAATAGGGCTTCAGGGTCCGGGCATAGATGTTTTTTTGGAGCGAGATATTCCGTTTCTTCAAAAATACGATACCAGAATAGTCGTAAATGTTTGCGGACATTCGGAGGAAGAGTATTTAGAGGTTGTTGAGCGCCTTAATGATGAGCCGGTTGACATGCTTGAGATAAATATTTCCTGCCCTAATGTAAAAGAAGGCGGTATTGCTTTCGGGCAGAATCCAAAGGCGGCCGAGCATATTACAAAAGAGATTAAAAAACGCGCAAAACAGCCGGTTATAATGAAACTAAGCCCTAACGTGACGGACATTAAAGAGCTTGCAAAGGCTGCAGAGGCCGGAGGAGCCGATGCGTTATCTATGATAAATACAATAACGGGCATGAAGATTGACATCAATAAAAGAAGCTTCGTGCTTGCAAATAAGACCGGCGGAATGAGCGGTCCGGCCGTACATCCGGTTGCGGTGAGAATGGTTTACGAGGCCTCAAGTGCTGTTCATATTCCGATTATAGGAATGGGCGGTATAAGGAATGCGGAAGATGCGATAGAGATGATGCTGGCGGGAGCTTCGGCAGTTTCTGTCGGAACGGAGAATTTTATCAATCCGATGGCTACACTTGAGATAATAGACGGAATAGAAAAATATCTTGATGACAACGGATTTAAATCCGTAAATGATATAGTAGGAGCGGTAAGATAATGGCGGTAAAGAAAAGAAGGCACAGAATAAGCGATTATAAGTTTTCGGAGTACAGTCATTCAAAGGAAGGTATTGCCGGAATAGTTTTGGGCTTATTGTCTTTGATAATATTTTTGGTTTGCTTGAAATTATCATATTCAAGCGAGGGAAATGCATCGATTGTTATAGGCGGAGCAGCAATAAATGCGCTTATTTTTGCTGCTGTAGGACTTGTGCTTTCCTTTAAAGGATATAAGGATGAGGATGCTTATAAGTCATTCCCGAAACTCGGAATCTTTATTTCGGGACTTGCCGCATTTTTTTGGCTGGGAATAATTGTATTGGGAGTGTTATAAGGTTATACTATAAAGGATATTTTTAAGTTAATCCCAAAGGAGAATCGAATGGAAACATATAAACAGGAATTTATAGAATTTATGGTAAAGAGCGATGTGCTTAAGTTTGGTGAGTTCACACTTAAAAGCGGAAGAAAATCACCGTTCTTTATGAATGCCGGAGCATATGTTACGGGTGAGGCTCTTATGCAGCTCGGAGAATATTATGCCGATGCCATTTACGAAAAGTATGGCACAGATTTTGATGTGCTTTTCGGACCGGCCTATAAAGGTATTCCGATTGCCGTAGCAACTTCAATTGCCTTCCATACAATGTTTGGAAAGGAAGTAAGATACTGCTCGGACAGAAAAGAAGAAAAGGACCATGGCGCAGATAAGGGCGGATTTTTGGGAACAACCTTAAAAGACGGCGACAGAGTCATAATGATAGAAGATGTTACAACTTCGGGCAAGTCTATGGAAGAGACTGTGCCTAAGGTAAGAGGTGCGGCAAATGTTGAGATACTCGGACTTATGGTATCTTTAAACCGTATGGAAGTCGGACTCGGAGGAGAAAAAAGCGCTCTTGATGAGATAGAGGAAAAGTACGGATTTAAGACAGGTGCGATTGTTACCATGGAGGATGTTGTCAATCATTTATACGGCAGATCCGTGGGTGGAAAGACGGTTATCGATGATGAGATAAAGGCCGCTATTGACAAGTATTATGAGGAATATGGAGTAAAATAGTGAACTATCAGAATCTCTTTGAAAACGAAAGTGAATACATAATTGAGAGGATGAACCTTGCAAGGGGCAGGATTGATGAGATAAATATCTCCTGCGAGGCCAAGGGATGCTTTAAGGATTATTTTGAAAAGGTTTCGGGCTTTATCGGGATGCTTTATAAGGTATTCGACGAGAAGCTTGAAGGAAAATGGGAAAACAAGTCTTTAAGCAATCTTAAGACCGAAAATGCCGCGCTTTATGCGGATATAACAGGAGATGCCTATGCGACAAGCTATGCAAATCCCGATTATGCGGCAAAAACTCTCGGAGAAAAATACGGGCCGCTGCTTGGCTTTTTATATTCTGAAATTCGAGGCATGATCGGCTATACCTTTGAGGGAAACTTTGAACTTATGACAATATTTTCGGAGCTTTTCTTGGAGATTTATCTTTATTTTGAAGAAGACGCGGAGCCTTTATATGAGGATATAAAGGGCGTTATATATTCATTCTTCCATGATTACAGTGAGGTATTCTCTGAAATTGCCGTAAGAAACAACTGCGACAGCGACCTTTGCTTTGTGCGTGATATTGTAACGGAAGAAGACCTTTCGGATTTAAGATACCTTTATAAATCCGGTATTTATATCAGTGAGAATGAGCTTAAGATGGCCGAATATCTTTCATCTTTTTCGGAAGAAGAGATTCAGAAAATGGCAGATACCTTCACCGAAGGCTATCGCAAGGGATTTGAGCTTGCGGGCATTAAGATGAAGGGAGCGGTGGGCGTGCATTTTGCTGCCGGATTTGAGAGAATAATAAAGGCAGCGATTAAAAACTTTGAAGATATGGGACTTAAGAGCGTAATTTATCAGAGCCCGCTTTCGAGTTATTTTAAGAGAAGCAGCGCAAAGAGCGGATATGTTTCGACCTCGGCAAACAGACAATATGATTTCGATCATGCCAACGATCAGGCATTTTACATGGATAAAAGCTTTGTAAACAGAAGGCTTGAAACTTTAAAAAGTGCTTATGAAAAATACAGTGACAAGGCCCGCGTTTATTCAGGTCCTGCCGTAATGGAGACCTTCGGCGAGAAAAATTTTGAGCCGGTAAACAAGGAAGCCGCCGCTTCATACGACAAAAAGCAGCAGGAGCTTAGAGTCTACTATGCGAATGAGTCCATGAAAATAACCCAGGAGTATATCCCGGGCGATGAGAGAAGTTTTACAATTATCGCATATCCTGTGCCGGATATAGGTGAGGATTTTGAGGCGATATTTAAAAAGACGGCTGAGATAAATACTCTCGATTACGTTAAATACAGAGATATTCAGCAGCATCTTATAGATGCCTTGGATAAGGGAGAAAGAGTTAAAGTAAAGGGCTGCGGAGAAAACAGAACAGATATGACCGTTGAACTTTACAAGCTTTCAAACCCAAAGGAAGAGACAATATTTGAAAACTGCGTTGCGGATGTAAATATTCCGGTCGGCGAGGTATTCACATCTCCGGTGCTTGAGGGCACTAACGGAACTTTGCACGTTTCACAGGTATATTTAAACGGACTTAAATACAGGGATCTTTTCTTTGACTTTGAAAACGGAAAGACCGTAGCTTACGGCTGCAAAAACTTTGAAGACGATAAGGAAAACGAAAAATACATCAGAGAAAATGTGCTCTTTGACCATGAAAGCCTTCCTATAGGCGAGTTTGCGATAGGCACAAACACTCTTGCTTATAAGATGGGTAAGGAGTTCGGAATATTTGACAAGCTTCCGATTCTCATTGCCGAAAAGACAGGTCCGCATTTTGCACTGGGTGATACCTGCTATTCTCATCAGGAGGATATGGTTACCAAAAACCCTGACGGCAAAAAGATAGTGGCAAGGGATAATTCGGTTTCTGTTCTCAGAAAGACGGATATGTCAAAGGCTTATATGAACTGTCATACAGACATTACGATTCCGTTTGAGGAACTTGCTTACATAAGCGTTGAATGCGCTGACGGAACTATGATAGATCTGATAAAAGACGGACGTTTTGTGCTTCCGGGAACGGAAGAGCTCAACGAGTCGTTATAAATAAAAAGGAGTAACAATTATGGCAAAAGTAGCAATTATTATGGGCAGTGATTCCGACCTTGAGGTTATGAGCAAATCTGCCAAGATTCTTGAGGAATTCGGAATTGAGTATGAGATGAAGATAATATCCGCTCACAGACAGCCGGATGTACTTATCGAATACATGGCAGACCTTGAAGAAAAAGGATTTTCTGCTGTTATAGCAGGTGCCGGCAAGGCTGCGGCTCTTCCGGGAATGTGTGCGGCGCTTACACCGCTTCCTGTTATAGGAATTCCTATGAAAACGTCTGACCTTGGCGGAGTAGACTCACTTTATTCCATTGTACAGATGCCTTCGGGCGTACCGGTTGCGACAGTAGCCATAAACGGTGCTTTAAATGCCGGACTTCTTGCGGCAAAGATAATTGCCGTTTCCGATAAAGGCATTATGGACAAGGTAAAAAAGTATGCAGCAGGCCTTAAGGATGAGGTTAATGCTAAGGGCGATAAGCTGGAGAAGCTGGGGTATAAAGGTTATTTGGAGCAGAAGTAGAGATTCTTCGCTTCGCTCAGAATGACAGTGGCAAAAATGGTATCCCTGTCATTTTGAGGAGCAACGCGACGAAGAATCTAAATAAAAGTAAGGAGTAGAATATGGATTACAAATCATCCGGAGTTGACATTGAAGCCGGTTACAAATCGGTGGAGCTTATGAAAGAGCATGTAAAAAAGACAATGAGAGAAGAGGTTTTAGGAGGGCTTGGCGGCTTTTCGGGAGCATTCTCACTTGCAAAGATTAAGGACATGAAAGAGCCTGTGCTGCTTTCGGGAACAGATGGCTGCGGCACCAAGGTAAAGCTTGCCCAGGTAATGGATAAGCACGATACAATCGGCATAGATGCGGTTGCAATGTGTGTAAACGATATTGCCTGCGCCGGCGGAGAACCGCTCTTTTTCCTTGATTACATTGCCTGCGGAAAGAACTTCCCTGAGAAGATAGCTGAGATTGTAAAAGGTGTTGCGGAAGGCTGTCTTTTGTCAGAGGCTGCTCTTATTGGTGGAGAGACGGCAGAGCATCCGGGACTTATGCCTGAAAACGACTACGATCTTGCGGGTTTTGCGGTAGGTGTTGCCGAAAAATCCGAGATGATTACCGGAAAAGACCTTAAGGACGGAGACGTGCTCATCGGTATGGCGTCAAGCGGTGTACATTCAAACGGATTTTCTCTTGTAAGAAAGGTATTTGATATTACAAAAGAATCTCTTGATACTTATTATGCCGAGCTTGGCAAGACCTTGGGAGAGACTCTTCTTGCTCCTACAAGAATATATGTTAAGGCCTTAAAGAGCATCAAAAATGCCGGAGTTAAGGTAAAAGCCTGCAGCCATATTACAGGCGGCGGATTCTATGAGAATGTTCCGAGAATGCTTCCTGAGGGCAAGCATGCTGTCATCGAAAAAGACAGCTATGACATCCCGCCGATTTTTACTCTTATGGCTAAGAAGGGAAACATCGCAGAAGAGATGATGTTTAACACCTTCAACATGGGACTCGGAATGATAATAGCAGTAAATCCTGAAGATGTGGACAAGGCCCTTGAAGCTATTAAAGCTGCAGGAGATACTCCTTATGTGGTCGGCAAAATCACTGACGGAGATAAAGGAGTGACTTTATGCTAAGGATATGCGTTTTGGTATCGGGCGGAGGAACGAATCTTCAGGCCATAATTGATGCCATAGAAAGCGGAAAGATTACGGATACGGAAATTGCCTGCGTAATAAGCAACAATAAAGGCGCCTATGCCTTGGAGAGGGCAAAAAATGCAGGTATAGAGGCTTTGTGCATTTCACCGAAGGATTATGATCAGAGAAGTGATTTTAACAAAGCGCTTATAGAAAAAATAGATGAGCACAATATTGACCTTGTTGTGCTTGCGGGATTTTTGGTGGTTATTCCGCCGGAGATGATTAAAAAATATGAGAGAAGAATAATAAATGTTCATCCTTCGCTTATTCCTTCATTTTGCGGAACGGGCTATTACGGACTTAAGGTACATGAGGCCGCACTTAAAAGAGGTGTAAAGGTATCGGGAGCAACCGTGCATTTTGTGGATGAAGGAACGGACACAGGTCCTATAATTTTGCAAAAGGCTGTGGAGGTATTACCTGATGATACTCCGGAGGTTTTGCAGCGCCGTATTATGGAGCAGGCCGAGTGGGAGCTCCTGCCGGCTGCAATCGATATGATAGCGCACGGAAAAGTGTAGACATATTACTTGATAATTCCCTGAAAGGAGATACATGATGAAGGTACTTATAGTTGGAAGCGGCGGAAGAGAGCATGCAATTGCAATGGCTGTAAAAAAGAGCAGCCGCGTATCAAAGATATATTGTGCACCGGGTAATGCCGGAATCGGACAGATTGCAACACTTGTGCCGATTAAGGCAATGGAATTCGATAAGCTTGTGGCATTTGCAAAAGAGGAAAAAATCGATCTTACGATTATCGGAATGGACGATCCTCTTGTGGGCGGAGTTGTTGACGAATTCGAAAAAGAAGGCTTAAGAGTATTCGGCCCGAGAAAAAATGCCGCAATCTTAGAGGGCTCTAAGGCATTTTCAAAAGACCTTATGAAAAAATACAATATTCCTACAGCTGCCTATGAGACATTTGACGATCCTAAAAAGGCTCTTTCCTACCTTGAGGGAGCAAAGTTTCCAATCGTATTAAAGGCTGACGGACTTGCACTCGGAAAAGGCGTTTTAATCTGTCAAAACCTTGATGAGGCAAAGGCCGGAGTTAAGGAAATTATGGAAGACAAGAAATTCGGAACTGCCGGAAACCAGATGGTTATAGAGGAGTTTATGACAGGAAGAGAAGTATCCGTTCTTTCATTTGTCGACGGCAAAACCATTAAGATAATGTCATCCGCTCAGGATCATAAAAGAGCGGGAGACGGCGATACAGGTCTTAATACCGGCGGAATGGGTACATTTTCACCGAGTCCGTTTTATACTGCAGAGGTTGATGAGTTCTGCAAAAAATATGTTTATCAGGCATCCGTTGATGCCATGGCAAAAGAGGGCAGAGAGTTTAAGGGCATAATCTTCTTTGGACTTATGCTCACAGAAGACGGACCTAAGGTTTTGGAGTATAATGCGAGATTCGGAGATCCTGAGGCTCAGGTTGTGCTTCCGAGAATGAAAAACGATATTATAGACGTTATGGAAGCCTGCATTGACGGTACTTTGGATAAAATAGACCTTCAGTTTGAGGATAATGCGGCAGTCTGCGTCGTTCTTGCATCTGACGGTTATCCTGTTTCGTATGAAAAGGGATTTGTTATAAAAGGACTTGAAAAGTTTGAAGGCTCTGATGAGTATTTTTGCTTCCATGCCGGAAGTGCTTTAAACGATAAGGGTGAGTTTATCACTAACGGCGGTCGTGTGCTCGGAGTTACGGCAAAGGGCAAGACCTTAAAAGAAGCAAGAGCAAATGCTTATAAGGCAACAGAGTGGGTAGAATTTGACAATAAATACATGAGACATGATATTGGTAAGGCCATAGACGAGGCATAAGGAGCGGATAAAATGTGGGATATGCATATGCACAGCTCATTTTCAGGGGACTCCGAGGCCGAGCAGGAGGATATGATTAAAGCGGCTATAAATCAAGGTCTTGACGGGCTTTGCTTTACCGATCACCATGATATAGATTATCCCAAAGAGCCGGATGAGCCTGACTTTTTGATTGATTTTGAAAAATATTTTCCTGCCGTAAGGGCGCTTCGGGAAAAATATGCCGGAAGGATTAACATTCTTTGCGGTATTGAGCTCGGACTCCAAAAACAGGTGGCTATGGAAAACGAAGCTGTTGTAAAAGAAAACGACTTTGACTTTGTGATAGGTTCGATTCATGCTGTAGACGGGATGGATCCTTATTACGGCGAGTATTTTAAAGGCCGTAGCGAAAAAGAGTCTGTTAGAAGATATTTTGAAGCAACGCTCGAAAACGTTAAAGAGTTTTCGGAATATGATGTTTTGGGACATCTTGACTATATGGTAAGATATATGCCCGGAGGAGCCGGAGAGTATAATCCAAATGAATACATGGAAGTTATCGATGAGATTTTTAAGATAATTATTCCTAAAGGAAAGGGCATCGAGATTAACACCTCGGGCTTTAAGGCAGGACTTGGATTTACCAATCCTCATGAAGATATTTTGAAAAGATATAAAGAGCTCGGCGGCGAAATTATAACAACCGGAGCAGATGCTCATGTACCCGAATATGTGGGTTATAAGTTTTCTGAGGCTAAAAGCATTTTAGCCAAAGCCGGCTTTAAACGCTACTGCGTTTTTGAAAAAAGACAGCCGAAGTTTTATGAGATTTAGGCAAAATGAAAATTAAAATCAATATTGACATTGATAAAAACTGATGTTAATATACTACACAAGCGAATAATGTTATTACGAAGGCGTAATTACCTTAGGGTAATTGCGCCTTTTTATTTTGCAAAAATCGAATTGTCGAATAATCAGACAATTTAGAGAAAGGAAAGCATATGAGAAAAGAATGGAAAGCAAAAGGACTTTACGACCCGAGGTTTGAGCACGATGCCTGTGGTATCGGAGCGGTCGTAAATATCAAAGGCGTAAAGACACATGAGACTGTGGAAAACGCATTAAGGATTGTGGAAAACCTTAAGCACAGAGCCGGAAAGGATGCCGACGGCAAAACCGGTGACGGAGTAGGAATTCTTCTTCAGATTTCACATTCGTTTTTTAAAAAGGTCTCTGTAGAGCTCGGTATTGATATCGGAGATGAAAGAGACTATGGCGTGGGAATGTTTTTCTTTCCTCAAAACGAACTTAAGAGAAATCAGGCCAAGAAGATGTTTGAGGTCATTATTGAAAAAGAGGGAATGGAATTTTTGGGATGGAGAGAAGTTCCTATTAACTCGGAGACTATCGGAAAAAAAGCCCTTGATGCAATGCCTTATATTATGCAGGCTTTTGTAAAGCGTCCGCAGGAGACTGAAAAAGGACTCGATTTTGACAGAAGATTATACATTGCCCGAAGAGTTTTCGAGCAGTCAAACGATAACACCTACGTTGCTTCTCTTTCGAGCAGAACTATAGTTTATAAGGGAATGTTTTTGGTGGAGCAGCTTAAAGCATTCTTCCCTGATCTTCAGGATAAGGATTATAAGAGCGCGATTGCTACAGTGCATTCGAGATTCTCGACAAATACAAATCCGAGCTGGGAAAGAGCACATCCGAACAGATTCATCGTTCATAACGGCGAGATAAATACCATAAGAGGTAATGCCGATAAGATGGCGGCCAGAGAAGAGACAATGGCTTCCCCTTATCTTGAGGGACAGTTCCAGAAGGTTCTTCCGGTTATAAACAGCGAAGGTTCGGATTCGGCGATGCTTGATAACACATTGGAATTTTTGGTTATGAGCGGTATGGAGCTTCCTATGGCTGTCATGATAATGATTCCGGAGCCGTGGGCAAACAACCATCTCATGCCTCAGAAGAGAAGAGACTTTTATCAGTATTATGCAACAATGATGGAGCCTTGGGACGGACCGGCCTCAATTCTTTTCTCGGACGGAGATATAATGGGTGCGGTTCTTGACAGAAACGGACTCAGACCGTCGAGATATTATATTACAAACGATGATTATCTCGTGCTTTCATCTGAGGTCGGAGTACTTGATATAGCACCTGAAAAGATTATCAAAAAGGACAGACTTCGTCCGGGCAAGATGCTTCTTGTAGATACAGTAAAAGGCTGCGTGGTAGATGATGAGGAACTCAAAAACCATTATGCCGAAAGAGCTCCTTACGGTGAGTGGCTTGACAGAAATATTGTGAATTTAAAGGATCTTAAGATTCCGAACGAAAGAGTTCCGCAGTACGAGGAAGGCGAACTTGAGAGGATGCAGAAAGCCTTCGGTTATACTTATGAGTCGGTTAAAGAGCAGATTCTTTCAATGGCACAAAACGGAATCGAAAAGACGGAAGCTATGGGAACCGATACTCCGCTTGCCGCTCTTTCCGGAAACAGAGAGCCGCTTTTTAACTATTTTAAACAGCTTTTTGCTCAGGTAACCAATCCGCCTATCGATTCGATAAGAGAAGAAATCGTAACTTCGACAGCGGTATACATCGGAGAAGCAGGAAACATTCTTGAAGAAAAGGCTTCAAACTGTAAGGTAGTAAAGATAAACAACCCGATTCTTACAAACACCGACATTATGAAGATTAAATGTATGAAGGTCGAAGGATTTAAGGTTGAGACAATACCGATTATCTACTACAAAAACACATCTTTGGAAAAAGCGGTTGAAAGACTTTACGTAGAGGTCGACAGAGCGTACAGAGACGGCGCAAACATAATTATTCTCTCAGACAGAGGAGTTGACGAAAACCATGTTGCCGTACCTTCGCTTCTTGCGGTATCGGCTCTTCAGCAGTATCTCGTAAGAACAAAGAAAAGAACCTCGCTTTCAATCATCTTAGAGTCCGGAGAACCGAGAGAGGTACATCATTTTGCAACACTTCTAGGTTTCGGTGCAACCGCAATAAATCCTTATCTTGCACAGGATACGGTAAAGCAGCTTGTGGATGAAAAACTTTTAAACAAGGATTATTATGCGGCAATAAATGATTATAACGATGCTGTTATACACGGTATTATAAAGATTGCGGCAAAAATGGGTATTTCGACAATTCAGTCTTACATGGGTTCTAAAATATTTGAAGCCATAGGTATAGATAAGTCGGTTATTGACAGATATTTTACAAATACGGTAAGCAGAATCGGCGGAATAAGCATTAAAGATATTGAAGAAGATGCTGATACTCTTCATTCTGCGGCTTACGATCCGCTTGGACTTGAAACCGACAGAACACTTGACTCTAAGGGAAGACATAAGGCCAGAAGCGGAGCCGATCCTCATCTTTATAATCCTGAGACGATTCATCTGCTTCAGCTTGCCACAAAGCTTGGAAACTACGATATATTTAAGCAGTTTAGCGCAAAGATAGATGAAGAAGAAAAGAGCACAAACATCAGAGGACTAATAGACTTTAAGTTCCCGAAAAAGGGAATAGATATAAGCCAGGTAGAGAGTGCAAAGAGCATTGTTAAGCGTTTTAAAACAGGAGCAATGTCATACGGCTCAATATCGCAGGAGGCTCATGAGACTTTAGCCATTGCGATGAACAATCTCGGAGGAAAGTCAAACACCGGAGAAGGCGGTGAGGACAAGGCAAGACTTACGATAGGAGCGGACGGAAAAAACAGATGCTCTGCAATTAAGCAGGTTGCTTCGGGTAGATTCGGAGTTACGAGCAGATATCTTACTAGTGCAAAAGAAATACAGATTAAGATGGCGCAGGGAGCAAAGCCCGGAGAGGGCGGACATCTTCCGGGCAAAAAGGTCTATCCGTGGATTGCAAAGACAAGACTTTCCACACCGGGAGTATCGCTTATTTCTCCGCCGCCTCATCATGACATATATTCGATTGAGGACCTGGAGCAGCTCATCTATGACTTAAAGAATGCAAACAGGGATGC